>JAFSAW010000010.1 GCA_017442085.1 Oscillospiraceae bacterium
GGTTGTTGCACCGATACAGTGCAGCTCACCTCTTGCAAGCATAGGTTTGAGCAGGTTGCCTGCATCCATTGCACCATCGGTTTTGCCCGCACCTACAATGGTGTGAAGTTCGTCGATAAACAGTATAATCTGTCCTTCACTGCTTTTTACCTCGTTGAGGACACTTTTGAGCCTCTCTTCAAACTCACCGCGGTATTTTGCGCCTGCTACAAGTGCACCCATATCCAGACTGAAAATCTTTCTGTCACGGAGATTTGCAGGTACGTCACCGCGTACAATCCTCAGTGCAAGTCCCTCTGCAATGGCAGTTTTGCCCACGCCCGGTTCACCGATAAGGACAGGGTTGTTTTTTGTCTTTCGTGAAAGAATGCGGACAACGTTGCGGATTTCGCTGTCACGTCCGATAACAGGGTCAAGTTTCTGTGCTTTTGCAAGTGCTACAAGATCCTGACCGTACTTTGCAAGGCTGTCATATGTGCCTTCAGGGTTGTCGGTGGTCACCCTTGTGTTGCCGCGCACCTCCTGCAGTGCAGAGAGAAAACGGTTTCGGTCAATATTGTATATGCGGAAAAGTTCCTTTACTGCACCTGCCGCTGTATCAATGAGACCCAGCATAATATGTTCAACCGAAACATATTCGTCCTTCATCTGTTCCGCTGTCTGTTCCGCTGTGTTGAGTGCCCTGTCGGTTTCGGCAGAGATATAGATTCTGTCCGCTTCACGGCTGCCGCTTACCTTTGGCAGCTGATTGATTTTTGTCTGCACATTGTCGGCAAAAGCCTGTACATCCACACCCATTTTGTGCAGCAGCTGACGGTTGAGGCTGTCCTGCGGTCCGATAAGGCTGAACAGCAGATGTTCCTGCTGCAATGTCTGGTTGCCGTGTGCCACAGCAATGCTTTGTGCATTCTGCAGTGTTTCTATAGATTTCTGTGTAAGTTTGTTTGTGTTCATAATTCCCTCCTATAACCTTGAAATATTATTGGTGAGATCTGCAAGGTAGATACGCTGTACATTTTCTGCCGCCAGTGCAGGAGATACTGCATAGCAGGCAAAAAACTCCTTCATCGCTTTGTCAAGCAGATTTATATATCCTGCAATGCTGTCGCCGTAACCTGTATAGTTGCAGTTGTCACACAGACGGATAAGACGGCTGTATCTGCCCTGTTCAATGGCAAATTCATCTTCATTTATACCACAGCAGTTCATCTCCAGTGCCGCCCACAGGGTAAAAAACTGTTCAAAAATATTCAGCAGCTGCGGTTTCTGACTGCGTACAGATACCTTTAACTGTCCAAGGTATGCACTGTTTTCGTAAATTTCCACAACGTATTTTACACTTGGGTTGTATTTGTACTGCAGTGCGGAACGCATATTTATCATACTGCCGCCGTTCTGGAGTGCCAGTGCAAGGGATGAATGCCCTGCAAAAAAACGGTCGATGGAACTGTATATGTCGTTTATCATCGTCTCCGCAGTCGGCACACTTATCTGCTGTGCAAGGATGCGGTTTATCATATTTGAACGGCTGGTACCGTGCTGTGCCGCCATTATATCTATCATCTTTATAACATCATCATCAAGTACAATGCTGTAAACCGATTTTCCCATATCTTCATCCTCCTTTTCTGAAAAAAATTGTAACCCAAGTTATATAATTTGTCAATCAAATTATATAACTTTTTAAACATTTTTCACATTTTATCTGCTGAGTGGAATTATCAAATGCGGAAGCTGTGGCGCCAGTTATTCAGGCAACAGACACCGTTCCAGCAGGGATAAAAAGTTTCACGTTACTTACCGCTGTTGCAATAAACACAGCCACACAAATATAGTTTGCCGCAATAAAGAAGTTAACAAGCCTAAACTTGAAACTGTTGTTCTGAAGTTGCTTGCAGACCTTGTATTTTCACCCGAACAGCTTGCAAGGGTTAAAGAAGAATTCACATCCTATGTTGCTGCTACCGAAAGCAACCATATTGGCTTGCTGAAAGCGTTGGAAAAAGAATTTTCAGCTACTGATAAAAAGAAACAGAACCTGATAAACGTTATTGCCAACACAGGCAACGTCAGTCTTGTAGATGCACTAAATAAAGTGGAATTTGATCAGGATGTGCTCAAACAACAAATCAGCAGTTTGAAACTGCAGATAAGTGAAAAAATGATTGCCAATGATAAAATTGAGCAGGCTTTTGTACGTGCAAAGGAAATGTTTGTATCAAACAGGCTTAAACACACCAGAGAACTAATTCTGCTGTTTGTGGAAAGTGTAATTGTACGTGAAAATGATGTTGTGATAACAATCAATGAAACACCTATGCTTGAAACAAAACTGCTGAAAGAACACATTTTTACACGGCAGGAAGTTAACAGCATTAAAACCGAAGAACCTGCAGTACAGCAGAATTTTACAGAACAATTTAATAATCACAAATAGGAGCGACATTCCATTTCGATGATTTGTTGCTCTTTTGTTTTGCAACAAATTAAATCCCCCAAGTACAGCGATGTACCTGGGGGGATTTGTCTTTTGGGTTATTTGTTTTTACGCAACTTCTTTATAGCGTGTATATACATATTCGTATATTTTTTCTCTGTAGAAATCAATGCTGCGGTCATCATAACATTCAGGGAGTTCCGCCCAGAGAGTATCACGAATAAGTATATCTACAGCTGCTTTTGTTTCCTGTTTATCAGTCCAGTGGTCAAGTTCTGAGATTTTATCTTTGATTTTCTGCAACAAATCAACAGCAACCTTTTTGATAGCTTTGATATCTTTAGCCGTAAGGTTTTCAGAGAACAACATATCATACATCGAAAGTTCTTCATCACTTGAGAAACCTTCTCGTACATAACGCTGCTCTTCAACAGTCATATTATCAACCATTTTCATTAAGTCATCAAAGGTCTTTTCAATAGATGCTCTGTCCTGTTCTCCGTTATAGCTTTCAATTATTTCACGATATCTTTCGTAATAATCAATTCTGTTTGGATTCATTATCAGCATCGCATCCAGTTTTTCCTGAATCAGCTGGTCGAGGTCACGGATAATAAGGTTCTTTCTTTTTGCTCTTGCAAACTCTATACTGAAGGTACTCTAATTAGTACTGATTAGAATGACACTACGAGTTAAAATAAAGCGTAAGCTTAAATGCCTTTATGGCCATCGTTTAGACGATACTTTAAACCATCCTTTGGGATGGTTTTTTTGTTTTTATTATATAGCAAAGATAAATATTAAACAACGTTTAAATCTGTTTTTAGAAAAGCCTAATGATAGTTTCTATGCAGATGCCGTCTTTTCGCTCACAATAACTACTTTAGAGAAAATTGAAGTTACCAACATATTATTTCATTTTCTCACTATAAAGTTCATCCCACTCCAATCCATCTACATATATTTTAGTCTACTTACTCCAATTACAGATTTCACGTGTTTTACGTATTCCCCCTTGTTCCACAAGGGAAAAGTGCCGACAAAGCCACGTGTTTTTTGACGTGTTTACGCGTGTTTTTTTTGCGGGAATCAACGAATCCAACGCCACTCTCCTCTCCAGCAAGACAAAGCTTTTTTGCCACACTCTCGGCCATTGCTATCCTCTTGGTCACAATATAATCAATAACACAGCCCTATATAATAACAAACGAACATTGCTGAATATACTGTAAAATTGATATTTTGCTGTTATAGACGGCAGCGGATAAATTGGTTTTTACAGACACTGCTGAATTTATCAATTCGGCAATGTTTGCTGTGTACTATTTTATATTTGCCGCCTATTTTAACAGTTTTGTTCACTGTCTCAATAATAGGTGGTGTCGGTATAGCGGCACCCGTCATTAACGCGCCGACAGCTAAAGGTGATAAAAAATATATACCATTTGGCCGCAAAAAAGCTTTTTTGTGTGTCCTTGGCATCCTGCCCTCAAAGCTCATTTCTCCAAGCCAATCCATATGGTTTTGGACGAGTAAATCGTGTGCTATGCGTCGCCTCCACCATTTTTAAACAAATGAAAAACCCAGACAAATAGCCAAAAAACCGCTATTTTACTGGGTTTTTCTTTATTCGCAAAGAGTTTCAAAAGGTTTCAAAAGTTCTTAAAAATCATCAAAATTGACACAGTAATGACACAGAATTGACACAGTAAAAAACCGCCCAGGGAAATTATCCCCGGGCGGTTCTATCATTTCAGCATATTATATATTTTTACTCTTTCAGCGTTTCTTTCTCACCGTCCTGCTTGCCCACTGATTCAACATCAATTGTTTCCTCTGTCTTTTCTTTTATCAGTTCCACAATTTTTATAAGCCACGGCACATCCACGCCTATATCGTGTATATTCTCAAGCAATGATATAAGCTCGTTTGCCAAGAGCCAGAACACCACTGCGATTGCCACAATATGATTAAATCCAAGTTCGATATGCAGTGTTGTGCTGAGAGAAATAATTATATAGTCCACTATCATATCAACAAGGACCAACAGCCACATACAGACTTTTTTGGCAATACCGCGAAAACCAATTTCGCTGGAAACGCGCTCGCCGCGGCAAACCGCTGCATAGATGCCTGTTGCATAGTCTATGATGTTTGTAAATACGAGCAAATAAAAAGGTACAGCAAGTGCTCCAAGCCACCCGTGTACCGCTGTAAACGCTGTTATAAATACAACTTTGATTTTATCAATATCTTTCATCCCTTATCCCCCTGCAATTTTTCTGATTTCTGCAATTTTATCCCTTAACGGAATAATTTCTTTAACAAGCTCGCTGTTAAGGCGGTGCTGTTCGCTCAAGGCTCTGTTTGCCGCCGTCAGCTTGGCATACAGTTCTTCGTTTGTTTCTGCAGCTTCCAGCTGTTCTTTAAGGCTTTTGTTTTCCGTCTGCAGCCTGTCCACCATGGCAACAAGTTCCACATTTTCATCAATGTGTGCATCGCAGGCTTCCTGCTCGTGCTTAAGGGCAGTTTCCAGACGTTCCTTTTCCGCTGTCAGCCTCTGCACATCCTGCCAATAGCCTTCCTTAAACTGTATTTTCACATCAAGCTGTTTTTTCAGTTCTTCGCACTCTGCACAGCCTTCCTCTTTTGATTCTTCATAAATCACACAGTCGATGTTCCCCAGTTCGTTAACCTACACTGATTATTCAGGCTGTAAAAATGTTCAAAAAATAATTACATATCTTACCAATATAAAAAACTGACCACTGAATAGTGGTCAGTTTTTATTTTGTCTTAACGTTTAACTTTGAGAGTAACATTAAGTGTCTGCGGTGCTTTGTTTGTCGCATTGCCTTCTGGGGTTACTGACAGTACAAGTTTGTAGGATTTGCCGTTTTTAAGCAGTGATGCCCTTGTCACTTCGTAATCGATTGTCCATGTGCCGTCACCGTTATCTGCTGCATCTTTGAATTCTACCGCATTATTAAGCACCGATGCTGTTTTGGCTGTGTTTATCTGTATGCCGTTTTCTGCTATCGCTGCTCCTGCAGGGCCTGTTACTGTCACTGTTATTCTGCCCTCTTCGTGCTTGTGATAGATTGTCAGGTCGCCGCTCGCATTAAGTTTAAGACTGCTCTGCTTTGTCTTTACACTCATTGTACTGCTTACAACTTCGCCTATTCCTTCTATCTCTGTTACCAGCTGATATTTATAGGTTGTGCTGTTCTTAAGATCTGCATCTGCCTTGGCTTTTACTGTTACTACAGGCTGCCCTTTTTCATTGTATTCCACTTCTCCTGCTTCAAACAGATTGCTTATAGGTTTTGTTGCTTCTCCGTCTTTGTATGTACCCACAAGACTTACTGCTTTACCTTCCAGCATTTCTGCACCATAGTTGAAGCCACTGCCGCCTGTTATTGTATAGGTTATGCCTTTTTCTCTCACTGCAAGGTCTATGCTGCCGCTTGCCTTTGTGCTGAGTTTTCTGTCACCACTGATTACCTTTATCTTTACGGTAGCTTTCAGCTCTGTTGATGTTTCTACTCCATCTTTATCTATTTTTACCCTTGCTGTTATCGGATAATCATATGTTTTGCCTTTGTTTGTGGAGATTGCACCATCTGCTATTTCTGTTTTGATTATGCCTTCTTTCCACTCTACTTTAAGGCCTTCTCCTGCCTTGCTGTTTGTACCTACTGTTACTTCTTCTATTACATAACCTTCCGGTACTGTCGGCTCTATTTCATATCCTTCAAGTATATCTCTGTTAAGACTTACACTTGTTTTGCTCAGTGTCAGCTTCGCTGCAGGTGTGGATACCTTTACTGTTAAGCTTGCTGTCTTAAGGGCTGTTTCACTGCCGTCTGCATTCTCTACATAGCCTGTTACCTTGTACTTGTAACTTGCATTCTTCGGCAGATTGTTAAGGTCAAGTCCTGCTGTAATATTCCAGCCTTCTGCTTCAAATACTACCTTTTCGGCTTCTGCCTTCACCTTCTTGTCTTTTGTGTCTGCATTGATTTCGTATCTTACCGGTGCAGGACATTCTGCGTCATTTGCTTTTGCTGTTATTGCCGCACTGTCCTCTCCTGTGCCGCTCACTGTCACACTCTTCCTGTCAAAGCTCAGTGCAGGTACTGTTGTTCCTACCTTAACCTTCACCTTCACTGCCTTAAGTGTTTCTGTGATGCCTTCTGCAACTTCTATCTCCGGTGTTACTGTGTAACTGTATGTGCCTGATGCTTCTGCGCCTTCTTTTACCTTTGCACTCACTGTCCAGCCGTTCTGTTCAAACTCTATCACGTCCGGTCCTTCAAATCTGAATACAGGTACAGGA
>JAFSAW010000011.1 GCA_017442085.1 Oscillospiraceae bacterium
CAAGAGTACGTTATCTATCAGCGAGGCTTTTTCCAAGCATGGATTACTACAAAACAGACAGGCCATTCCTATATCGTTTCAAGATTTTTATTCCTTTTTTTGTGGCTTATCGTGCGCTGCGTGCCGTAATCGGAAGAAAAGAGTTACAGGATGAATTCGGAGTATTGAAAAATGGAGATTAAAAAGTCTATTCAAGCTTTATTTGACAGTCGTCGGAAGGAAATAAACATTTGCATGGTAATTTTGCTGGCGGGTTCGTTGCTGAAGCTGCTTTACGCCATTCGGGTACCGTATAATATTTCACCCCATGATTTAGGACAAATTTCAAACTGGGAGCAATTTGGTTATGGACATTTGTCATATATTCAGTATGTTTATAAATATCGTGCACTAATTATGCAGAATCCGGTAACAGCAGGGCAGTTCTATCATCCGCCGCTGTTTCATATCGTAGGAGCTATTATTTTTCTGCTGTTTTATAGACCCGGGGTGAATATAGGCTCAATTTTTGAGATTGTACAGCTGGTGAATACGCTGTTTGCCTGCTGCACGGTATATGTGGGGTATCGTATTTTGACCCATCTGGAGGTTACAGGAAAAAAGCTGATTACACTGACTGCGTTTCTTTCCTTCGGACCGTCTTTGTACTGGATTGGAACCGAGATTAACAACGATTGTTTGATGACCTTACTTCAGGTAATTACAGTGGAACAGCTAATCCTGTGGATAAAAAAACCAAGGACAAGTACGATTGTGAAGCTGGCAGTGGCACTTGCGCTGACTATGCTGACAAAAACCTCAGGGGTACTTGTGGCAGTAGCAATTGCCTGTGTTTTTCTTTATCAGTTAATTTGCAGAATTAAGAAAAAGGAAAAGGTTGTGGAATTAATCAAGCAGTTTGCGATTTTTGGTGTGGTATCTGTCCCACTGGGAATGAGCTATGTGCTTCGAAACTGGATTCTTTTTCGGACACCGATGCAATATGTACCGAATCATGGAACTGCAAGCCCATATTATATAGGGGATTGCTCGCTGTGGCAGCGCTTGGGGCTTCCTTCCCTGACACAAATTCTGTCGGTCCGGATTCAATGGGACAGACCGAAGGAGTACAGTAATGTATGGGGGCAGATTTTGCTTACCATGGGACTCGATGAAGGCATCCTTTCTCTGGAAAGCCGGTTTGCTGTGTGGATGGGACGTTTGCTGATTTGGTCCTGCGCAGCGGCTACATTGCTTTTGCTTTACAGAACGATTCTGGCACTGTTTCAGCGTACAAGTTTACCGGAGTACAAGCTTCTGGTTTCGGCAGGCTTTGTAGCACTTCTGGCAAGCTTTGTAGTGTTTGCTTTTCAATATGCACATCCTTGGACAATGAATTTCCGCTACATATACACCGCTTTGTTTTTCCTTGTAATGGGATGCGGCTTGTGTAATAAAGAAATGCATTTGTTAGAGAAGGGAGTACTGTGGGGACATTGTGTACTGGCAACGGCGGCGTATCTGCTGTTTCCGTAGCGACGAGACAAATTTTTGGGGGCACTGAACGATGGAAAAAGTACTAATTATTGGAGCAGGACCGGCAGGCCTTACTGCTGCCTATGAATTACTTTCTCGTTCCCGTGAATATGAGGTAACTGTTTTGGAGCAGAGCGATTGTATCGGTGGGATTTCCAAAACGGTTGTTTATAAAGGAAACCGGATGGATCTCGGAGGACATCGCTTTTTTTCAAAAGATGCCAGAGTTAACAGCTGGTGGGAAAAAATGATGCCAGAGCAGGGAAAACCCGCAAAAGATGATATTTTATTGGAACGCCAGGTTGAACTAAGGCAGGGTGGCCCGGATCCGGAACTGACAGACAGAGTTATGTTAAACCGCCGGAGAATTTCCAGAATTTATTTTGAAGAGAAATTTTATGCGTATCCGATACGGCTGGAATGGACTACATTCCGCAATATGGGATTGCGAACTACATTGCAGGTGGGGTGGAGCTATCTGTGTTCCTTACTGCATAAGCTTCCGGAAGAGAATTTGGAAAATTTCTATATCAATCGCTTTGGGAAAAAGCTCTATTCCATGTTTTTCGAGCACTATACGCAGAATCTGTGGGGCAGACATCCGTCTGAAATTGATGCCTCCTGGGGCGAACAACGTGTCAAAGGGTTATCAATTCCGGCAGTCCTACGTGATATTTTCGGTAGCATTTTTAGGAAAAAGAACCGAAAGGTAGAAACATCTCTGATTGAACAATTTCAATATCCGAAATTCGGACCGGGACAGTTGTGGGAAAGCACGGCGGCTGAAATTGAGACATTAGGCGGTATCATAATAAAAAATGCCAAGGTAGTGAAACTGCAGGTAAACAACGATTATTGTATAGAGAATCTGACTTATGAGAAGGATGGGCAGGAGTTTCAGATTGCCGGTGATTATGTAATTTCTTCTATGCCATTGAAGGAGCTTGTAGCCGGAATGAATGATGTTCCTGCAAAGGAGTCTGAAATTGCAGCCGGATTGCCATATCGGGATTATATTACCGTTGGAG
>JAFSAW010000012.1 GCA_017442085.1 Oscillospiraceae bacterium
GATAACTTCGCCGTTGTTGTAACCAAATTCAAATTTGATATCCCAAAGGTCAAGACCGATGGATTTAAGGTCATCAGCAACAACTTTTGTGATTTTGAGTGTCTGTTCTTTCATGCTGTCGAACATTTCCTGTGTCATAACGCCAAGAGCTGCAAGACCTTCGCTTGTTACAAGTGGGTCGCCTTTTGCGTCATTTTTGAATGTACATTCAACATAACCGCCTTCAAGAGGAGTGCCGTCTGCAATATATTCACCGTATCTGCGGATAAAGCTGCCTGTTGCAACAAGGCGGCAGATGATTTCAAGACCCTGACCAAAAACTTTTGCAGGAAGAACTTCCATTTCTGCTGCTTCAACATTAGCATTTACATAATGTGTTTTGATGCCTGCTTCTTTGAGAAGGTTGAAGTAGTAAACAGATGTTTCAAGGTTAGCTTTGCCGATACCTTCAATTGTAAGACCTACTGCATTTTCGCCCGGATCAAACACACCGTCTTTACCTGTGCAGTCATCTTTAAATTTGAGCAATACATTGCCGTTTTCAAGGCTGTAAACGTCTTTTGTTTTACCTTCGTAAATTTTTTTCATAAACTTTCTCCTCTTTTTTAATTGAGTATTTTATTTAAAATATAAACAAAGTTGGGAACCGGGATTTGCAACAAAACTCCCTTTTTATAGTATATCACTTTGTATTAAAAAATCAATATTTTCAATGAAATTTTAACATATTTTTTTTATTTTTTTTGTAGTGCCATTAACACTTGAAACAAAAATCCATATTAAAAAAATCAAAAAATATGCTCTGTATTTTCAAACAGAGCATATTTTTGGCACCTAAGAGATGTAATCGGCCACCCCTGAAAAGTTGTTCACCTTATCCTGCATATAAAACAGCGTATTCAAAAGTTTTTTGTCTGCAACATTTTCGCCATTTGCATTCCACGGCGGTGTACCTTTATCCGGTATCTGCGGTGGCTGCCCGCTTTCTTCAGAAGGAAACTGTATATCTTCAGGCAACTTTGACGGGTCAAAATCAAACCTTCCTTCCCCGCCAAAACCAACAGGATTTCCGTCTTCTTCGGCTGGTATCTGACCGTTTTCAAATTTTGGTTTCATCTTTTCGGGGTCAAACATTTCTCCCTCTTTCATCGCAGGTATTTCATCTTTTGGCATTTCAGGGCGTTTTCCTCCAAAACCGCCCGGGTGCATCATAATGTCACTGCCTGTATACCCCTGCTGCACTGCATTTACAGAGGTAATTGAAGAAACGTCATATATTCCGTTGATTTCAACACCTGCAATGGTATCTTCTGTTTCTGACGGGCTGCCAACGTATACATTGTAAGTTTCTTCCAGCGCAAATTCAGGGCAGGAAATAACAGCACCCATAAACTCTCTTGCATTGCCGCCAAGAGCTTCATCTTCCGACGGATTATAAGCAAAAACCACACTGCCGTCTTCTTTTGTAACGATAATTGCACTGCCGCTTTCTTTATATTCTGCAAACTGCAGATTCATCGTAACCTGTGCAGAATCACTTTCTGCCCAGTTCATAGTGCTGCCCAGTGCCACAACTGTCCCACCGTTGATATAACTGCCCATATCGCTGTCCAGACCTGAATCAGAAGCAGGTTTTGCTGCAGAAACAACAGTTCCTCCATTGATAACCAGCCAGCCATTGCTGTCAATACCGTCACCTTCTGCACCCAGACCTGCAACGATATGCACATTGCCACCATTTATTGTGGTTACTGATACACCGTCTTCATTGGTATTTATACCATCATTTTCCGAATAGATATTGATGTTGCCGCCATTGATTGCAAGATGAAGTTCTGTACCAAGGCCTTCATTGTCTGCTGTGATATTGAGAATGCCCGTGCCGTCTTTTTCTCCCTCAATATTCATTGACATATAGGAATAAACTGCGCCGTCCTGTTTCCACAGCTTCTTTTCGCCATCTTTGTCTTTGTAAATTTTTGCAACATATGCGCCTTCGATATTATTTATGCTGCCGTCAGCTATAATCACGTTGGCTCCTGCATCAGATGTGTCAACAACACTTGTTGCAGTTTCGGCATCCCAGCTGTTGTCACATTCATATACATTCATAAAAACCACAGCAGGTGCAACATCGCAGTTGATATCAAGGCCATCCAATACCAGCGTAACAACCGCGTTTTCATCTTCATCTGCATCTTTACCAAGGTCAACACGTATCTGTCCCTGACCAAGCTTTCCGCTCAGGCGATAAAAACCTGCCTCGGTGATATTTACAACAGTAGTTGCCTCTGCTTCGTCTGCTGTATGCTTATCTGCATCTGTTCCCTCTCCATAAGGGTTTCCGCTTTCATAAACGTCTTTATCTTCATAATAAACAACATCGTTGGACAGATACACTTTTCCTTCTGTATCTATCTCTTCTCCGTTCGCCGTAACACCGCTGTCGGACAGAATGATGTGGGTTTCATTTTTGTAATATATTTTGTCACTTTCTGCCTGCGGATTATCTGCGCTGTTGCTGCAGCCCGCAAGCGAAACCACAACCACTGCACATACCATAACCAGTGATATGATTTTTTTAGCATATTTATCCATGCAAAACTCCTTTCAAAACATCAACTTCTTATGATAATAGTATTATTGTATCACTTATCACTTAAGCCAGACTTAACCTGCAATTTATTTTAAGTTTTGACAACTTTAATTATACACTTTTTTATGTTAAAATAAAGAAAATTCAGTGTATATAAAGTTAAAGGAGGGCGCAAACAGTGAAAAACAAATTGCTTTATATAACAAATATTCTCACCTGTATTCTGCTTATTGTCTGCTTTTTCATAATTGGCGGGCTGCAGAGAGAAATTGAAAAAACAAACAATAACCTATCAAATTATTACAATATAATTCAAAGCAATATCAGCAATATCGGCAGCAGTGTACGTTACGAACTGGAACAGGCTGGAAATCTTGTTACCGAAGGCGGATATGATATCTCGTCCATTGACACAGAAAATTTTACCGCAACACTGTCATGCTTTATAATTCCAAAAGAATATAATCCTGATATAACAAAAGTTTCTGTTATCTGCAACGATGATGAATATCCTATGTCTCTGGAAAACGGGAAATATATTGCAGATATCGAAGTGCCTGTGTTCTGCAACAGCCGTGTGACAGCCGTACATATGAATGACAACGGAACAATCCGCACCCAGCAGCTTAACTGGTATGCTGACCCTAAAGATGATATGCTGCCGCAGATAAGTGCCCATGCAGGCGGCACGGTATCAAGCCTTAGAGATAACGGCGTTGCCACAAGAAAATACAGCCAGGATATAAACGTGGACATATTCTACCCTGCAGAAGATTTTACACTTAAAAGCGCACAGCTGGTTGCCAAAATTGACGGCAAGGAAGTGTATCGCAAAGATGTTGAATGGACCGGTGTGCATTCAAGCAGAGGCGAACCCGTGGAACCTTATGACAACTATGCGCCTCTAGCTGATGACTGGGTGATGGGATTTGCAGAATTTGAAGAAAATTTTGATGTACCTTACAACAGCAATATCTGCATATATCTTGAATTCAAGGACAATATGGGGCTTATCTACCGCAATGTTCTGGATGATGTTACCATTGCAGACAACGGTGAGCCTGTAGATAACAACATATACGGCGGCGGTGCACAGTCTGATATTTACACCTCTGACGGCAAACCGCTTTACTTAAAAATGAACGACGAAGAATACAACTGATAAACAGCAATGCAGGAGATTTAACCTCTCCTGCATTTTAAAGGTGATTTTATGAAAAAAGGTTTTAAGAAAGCAGTGATATTTTCTGCTTTGATTTTAGCTGTTTGCTGTGTCGCTTTTGGTTTGTATGCCAGCGACTATTACCGTGCCGATGAGCAGGCAGCAGCAGTTATACAGCAGACAGAACAGTTTGCAGATGACAATGTTCAGATGGAAATAACCGATGATATGATTATCTTCCGTCCAGATGATACAAAAGCAGGGTTTATCTTTTATCCCGGCGGCAAGGTGGAATATACTGCCTATGCACCACTTATGTACCGTCTTGCACAGAACGGTATTGCCTGCATAATAACCGAAATGCCCTTTAACCTTGCAGTTATGGACATCAATGCTGCTGACAAAGCTGTTGAAAGAATTGCCGATGCGGAAAAATGGTATGTTGGCGGTCATTCACTTGGCGGCAGTATGGCTGCAAGCTGGCTTGAAAAAACAGACAGGGATATTGACGGACTTATCCTGCTGGCCTCCTACTCTACTGCGGATTTGAGCGATAACAATGTTGATGTTCTTTCTGTTTACGGCAGCGAAGATAAAGTGCTTAATATGGAAAAATACAGTGAATATTTTTCAAACCTGCCAGATGATACAGCTGAAATTGTAATAGACGGCGGCAACCACGCCCAGTTTGGCTGTTACGGCAAGCAGGACGGTGACGGAGAAGCGGCTATCAGTGACATTGATCAGCAGGATATCACGGCATGTGCTATTGCAGAATTTATGGGTATTGAAACCGAATAAAAAAGCCTGCAGGGACATATAATCTCTGCAGGTTTCTGTTTATAATATTCTAATCAAGGTGATTTTTGATTACGGCAATGGTGATTCCCACAATAACTGCCACAACCGCTATACCGCCAAGAATAAATACCATACTGAATGCCATAACAAAACTCCTTTGCAAGTATATTTATAGTTTTATTATAACACACCCGACACTGTAAATGTGTGAAATATTTATGGCATACACTGTAATACCCCATTTTTTCAGGCAGTCGACTTAAAATCGGTTGCGGTATTTAAGGAGGTATTTTATTATATTCTGTGAGGTGATAATACTATGTACGAAATAGATAAGGAAAAATTTGGCAGCTTTGTGGCACAGCTTCGCAAAGAAAAAGGCTATACTCAAAAAGAGCTTGCAGAAAAACTGTTTATATCGGCAAAGGCTGTCAGCAAATGGGAGACTGGTACAAACCTGCCAGACACAGCAATGCTTATGCCGTTATCAGAAATTTTAGATATTTCGGTTACTGAACTGCTTTTGTGCAAACGGGCAGAAAAGGATATGCCGGTCACTCAAATGGAAAACGTTGTAAAAACAGCCATTATTTTTTCTGATGACAGCCATCAGCGCAGTGTTCAGATTAAAAAGCATAATATTGCTGTTATCACTATTCTTGCAGTTGCTGTGCTTATGGAACTTGTGCTGGTCAGTGCAAGAGGACTGCTGAATAATGACATACTTACATTTGAAGTAATTGCCTTTATTGCCGGTATTTATTTTTTTATCTTTGCAAAAGAGAAACTGCCTGCATATTACGACCAGAATCGTATATCCACCTACAGTGACGGATTTTTCAGAATGAATGTTCCATTTATGACCTTTAACAATTCCAACTGGCCGCACATACTGAATGTAGGACGTATATGGTCAGCTTTATCTTTGATTATACTTCCTTTGATGTATATTTTGACCGACATATTTGCACCAAGGACATGGATATATGCAGATTTTGTATTTTTACTGATATTCCTGTGCGGTTTGTTTATTCCAATGTATGTTGTAGGCAAAAAATATGAATAATCCTACAACAAGGCAGAACGCAGCTGACATCTGTCACAAAATGGCGTATTTATTGACAAAAGACAATAAATATTATAATATATAATCTACACCAATTTTACAGAAAGGGGATGGATTTATGTCAATTACAGTCAACAGAGCCGCAAGACACGAATACTTTGTACTGGAAACATATGAGTGCGGCATCGAACTTTTCGGCACCGAAATCAAATCTATCCGCAACGGTTCTGTAAACTTAAAAGAATCCTGGGCAGATATACAGAACGGCGAAGTTTTTGTATACGGCATGCACATAAGCCCATACGAAAAAGGCAACATCTTCAACCGCGACCCGTTCCGTGTGCGCAAGCTGCTTCTGCACAAAAAGGAAATCAACAAACTGCTTGGTAAAATCAAGCAGGACGGGCTTACCCTTGTTCCCCTTTCCCTTTATTACAAAGGTCCGCGTGTAAAGATGGAACTTGGGCTGTGCAAAGGTAAAAAACTGTACGATAAGCGCGAAGACGCCGCAAAACGCGATGCAAAACGCAATATCGACCGAGCTATGAAAGATTTTAACAGACATTAATCTTCACACAACACTTGTCACAAACAGCAAATGCTGTTTATATATGGGGGCGTATTGGCTTCGACAGGGAGTTTGCAGTGAGGGCAGCAGGTAGTGGTGGGGCAGCACTTTAATCGCCCCGAAAAAATAAACGCTAATCGTAACGAATTAGTAGCTGCTTAATTAAGCAGCCGTCATGCCCTGTTTTCTATCGGCAGGGGTCATGGCGTCACGCAGATAGAGCCCGTGAACGAGCCTAAGCTTTGCGGCACGTCACGCATTTATGAAGCTACCAAGCATACAGCCTGTTTATCGGCTTGTATGTAAGGGAATGTTGTAGATAAACTAAACTTGTAGATACCGTCATGAATAGCTTTTTGGACACGGGTTCGACCCCCGTCGCCTCCACCATTCATTCCCTCGTCAATGGGAAAATTAAATAATCCCTGCTTTTGGCTAGCTTTGGCTTGGCTAAAGGCAGGGATTGTTGTTTTGGTAAGGAAATTCATAGAATAGCGAAAACACGGCTTTTGCCTAGGATTGACTGGGTGAATTGAATGTATACTTATTTTGGTAAGTAAAATGATTTAAAATCCACTACAAACCCGGATTATATATAACACGTAAAAAACGCTCCTGATAGCTTCAGGAGCATTTTTGTTTATTACAATCATCTGTCCAAAAACGAATTCTGCAATTTAACCGAATCTTTTCTTTCATCCATTCTTTTATCACTGAACTCATACACCACATAATCAGGGTTAATTTTACTGATGATACCTTTAACACTTTTGTGGGCAAACGGTCTGTGTGCATCAACCTTCATCACATAGTCGTAAGCCTGGGCAAAGCGCTGCCAGAAGTCTTCCTTTATATCCACACCATTTTTGTAGAACTCTTTTGCAAAAGCGCCTTCGAGTGTGCCGTGGAGATGCACTCCTTTTACAAAGCACAGCAGGTCACCATGTTTATCCAGCATTTTGCGGATATATTCCGCCCCATCTTCCCAGCTTTGCAAATCTTTATCAGTGTGCATAAGATGGCCGATATCCAGCATTATACCTTTGTTTTGATACTCGATTTTATTCAGCATATATTTTGTAAGCTGCGGGTCTGTGAAATCAAAGCCCTGCCACCACAGATTTTCCAGCAGCAGTGCAAAGGTGTATTTTTTGTTTCTAAACAGTCTGTTTGCCACATCACACAAAGCATCAATAACCTCTTTGTTATAGTATTTAAACTGCCCTGTCAGTGTCTCGGTTGTGCCGATTTCCACAACGTGCATTACCACATACTCGGCACCAAGCTGCTGTGCAAAATCCAGCTGATTTTCAATCTGTCTGTATACGGCATCAAAGCTGTCTCCGCCGTAAAACTGCTGCCACACTTTTCTGCCGCCGTATTCTTCATCAAGGGCAGCAAAATCGCCCTTGTACAAATCCATCCAGGCATTGAAAAACGGCAGATGCAGGCCAATAACCCTGCTGCTGTCTATTTCCTGCGGATAGTCTCCCGCGCAGATAACTTCAAAGCCGTCAAGATTAGTTTCTTTCAGAAAATTATTCAGTTTTTCTCTGTCGCAGTAATCCTGCAGGCAGTCTTTGTTTGCAATAAGGTTGGTTAAAAATTTCATAGTTTACAGAATATAATATTTATTGTTTTCTAACAGATATCCGTGTCCGCACTTTGGCTGCCACTGATATCTGTTTTTGTTTTCGTTATTAAATAAGTTTGCCATAACAGATGCAATAACACCGCCGTGGGTGATAATCACAGTGTCTTTATCGCTTGCAGCAACATCTCTTAACGCCGCAAGCACACGTTTTTCCATCTGTGCCCCGCTTTCGCCTTTTGGTGCAACATTGGTATGGTTGTCTCCGTTAATCCACTGCTGATATTCGGCAGTATCCTTTAACTCATTATAACTCTTCATCTCAAAAATACCAAAGTCTATTTCTTTAAAACGGCTGTCAGTGACGTGTCCAACATCTTCAAACAGTATTTTCAGTGTTTCTTCGGTACGTTGCATACCGCTTGTAACAAAAACAGTGTTTTTAACATCTATATCATATTTAATATGCTTTAGTTCTTCCTTACCGATTTCTGACAAAGGCAAATCAGTGCTGCCGCAGTAAAGGTGTTTTTCGTTGGCTGTGGTTTTGCCATGACGGATAAGATAAATTTTCATTTCAGCTTCTGCTCCAATCCGCAAAATATACGCACAACACTTTCCGCTTCTTTTGAAAGATACTGACAAAGTCTGCCGGTTTCCTGCCTCCATTTCCGGTTTTCTGCACCCATTGGTACAACACCGCAGAAGATGTCCTGACAGATAATTATACTGTTCTGCCACTTTTCACTGTGACGTTTAAAGCATTCAACTGCATCAATATCCTTTTTTACACAGGCAAATGTAAACTTCTCAAGATTGTCTATACACCTTTTTGAAAAATCAATCTCTGTATTTTCGCACACAAAAATATCCTTATCTGATAACCCAAACAAGTTTTTTGCATATTCGGTTTTGCCCTGATATGCGCCGCCTATTATAAGTTTCATAGTTTTCTCCTAAAGCAAAGCAAGAACAATTATGCCGCAGAATTCTGATACAGTAAGGGCATAACCTGCCACATCTCCATTTACGCCGTCAAGATTTTTATAACCTTTATGCAACGCAAAAAGGTATCCCAAAACGACACCCAAAACCGCAAATACATAGTTTTTGCAAGATATATAACTGCACGCAGCAGTTACAGCAAATAAAATTATCAAAACTGCAATATGCTTTTTGTTTTTTGCAAAGCCGATATATTGGCTCTGATTTATCTTTTTCAAAGCGTTAAGTGCAAGTGCAGAGCCCAGACGGCTGACAACCGGTATAAATACAAGTGCGGTAATACCGTTAAAATCCATTGATGCAAATGCCGCAAACTGACCTGTAACAAGCAGAACACAGCCCATCACCGCAAATGCACCCACGCGGGAGTCCTTTAAAATTTCACGGCGCTTTTCAAGACTGCGGCAGGATTTCACCGCATCGGTAACATCCATAAAGCCGTCAAGGTGGATATACCCCGAAATTACAAAAGGATAACCCGCAAGAATAAATGCTGTTAAAAAGTGAGGGATATTTAAAAACATACACAGTTTTGCTATTGTAAACCACAGCACACCAATTTCTGCGCCTATCAGCGGCAGGAACAAAATCTGCTTATCCCTTGCGGTTTCATCCCATATCTTCAACGGGCAGGGTATGGCACAGAACATTGACTGGCACATTATAAATGCGTTAAAAAACTGTTTCATAAATCTGTTTTCCTTTGTGAATGGTTGGTATGCCGTAATTCATCTCCATAACAATATCGGCATATGCGGCAATGCTGCTGCCGATTGCTGCCAAAGCTTTGCGGAAAAATTCTGTGCTTTTATCATAGTTTTCAGCATCAGAAAATATATAGTCGCTGACAATAACAATATTTTCCACAGTTTCCGCAAGTTCTTTTACATCTTTTATGCATCTGTCTGAGGCATTGGCATCAGCACCTGTATTTTCAAAGTTGCCGTACATCTCGTTGGCAAGCAATGCGGTCACGCTGTCCAGCAGAAATGTGCCTCTTATATCTGACATGTCGATAACGGAAGATATATTTCTGCCGCACTCCACAGTTTCAAAGCCCATACCGTCACGGTCTTCAAGGTGCAGACGGATTTTTTCTTTATCTTCGTTATCCGACGGTATCATTGTTGCTATGTAATAAAGCGGATTATCCCTGCAGAGCGCTTTTGCCATATCCTGCGCAAGGTGACTTTTGCCGCTTTTTGAGCCGCCGCAGATAAAAACAATCATTATTTTGCCTCCACAGAGAATTTATCACCCTTGCGGATTTCGGCAAGGTAATCGTCATTTATCCCTGCATTTTCAAAAGTTGCCATATTGTTGATAACTGCGCAGGCAGCATCTGCAATTTCAAATGCAAGGGGGCATCCGCTGCCTTCTCCAAGGCGCATACCAAGCAGAAGCATTGGCTGCAGGCCCATTTCGTCCATAGCAAGTTTGTAGCCGATTTCGTAGGAAGCGTGGCTTGGGATAAAATAATCTCTTGCCGTCGGGCACAGTTTATATGCACACAAAGCCGCAACCGCAGAGATAAAGCCGTCTATTACAACAGGCTTTCTGTTTGCGGCACAAGCGAGAAATGCACCGCACATGGCGGCAATGTCAAACCCGCCCACCTTGCACAGCACATCAATAACATCGTTTTTATCCGGTTTATTTATTTCTATAGCCTGCTTTATAACCGCTTTTTTCTTTGCAAAACTGTCATCGGTTATACCGCCGCCACGGCCTGTAACCGCATCGGTATCAGCACCAAGCAGCACAGACAGCACTGCCGATGATGTGGTTGTGTTGCCGATACCCATTTCGCCTATGCCGTAAATATCGCTGTCGGTATCAGATACAAGCTGTGCACCGATAAGTACCGCCTTTTCTGCCTCAGCTCGTGTCATAGCAGGACCTTTGGCGATATTGTCTGTTCCGTATGCAATTTTGCGGTTCAGCACCGCCGGCTCGGTTATATCTGCATTTACCCCCACATCACATACTGTAATGCTGTTACCGAAATGCTTTGCCAGCACAGATGCCCCCGTTTTTGCACGCGTGAGATTTATTGTCTGCTGCAAAGTAACCGACTGTGGCGCAGAGGAAACGCCTTCCTCCACCACACCATTATCTGCTGCAAAAACGAGAATATGCTTTTTATCGAACGTGTTGTGCACCTTGCCTGTTATGCCGGCAAGCTGAACTGATAAATCTTCCAGTCTGCCAAGGCTTTTGGGTGGCTTGGCAAGGGATTGCTGATAGCTTTCCGCCATTTCCATTGCATATCTGTCAAGTGGTTTTATTTTTTCAATAAGTTCGCTGATTGTCATTTTATTAATCCTTCTTCTTTGCAAGTTCAACGATTTCAAAAAATTTGGAGTTGATATACTGATATCCGTTTTCACTGTGTGGGATAAGGCACTGTGAGCAGTCCTTTATGCCCATTTCGATATATCGGAAGTTGCCGCCGCATTTATCCCCAAGTGCATACAGCGGACAGTAACAGAACATACAGTTGAAATCCTCGTCATTTTCCACTTTGTGACAAGGGAAATATCCGCAGGATGTGTTTTTGTAATAGCAGAAGCTGTTTTCTTTCATAACAATTCTCCTTAATTAGTATACATTGCATCTTCAAATGCTTTGTTTTTGCTGAAATCACTTTTTGCAGTTGCATATATCTGCAAGGTCATGGGCATCAGACAGTAAAATGCATAAACCCCATAGAATACATAGCTTAAAGCTGTTATCGGGTTCATAACAAGGTGAGGATTTATCAGCATTTTTGTCTGGTCCAGCATTATGCCCATTGCAATGACAGTGAGACAGAAAAACATTGTGATGACCACGCCTCTGTCGCGGTTGTCAAAACGGTAGAGTGAATATGCTGTTCTGCCTTTAAGCGTATAACCGCGGCTTTTCATACTCATACCGCTTTCCACAAAGTTTTCCAGACTCCAGGTGATGACAATGGAACATACACGGATGGCATTTCTGATTTTCGCAAATATATTGCCCTGACCGACACCTCTGCCTATAGATGTCTGTGCCTTGTTTACACGGCTGAATCTGACCACGATTTGCGGAGTGAATCTCAGAAAAATGGATACAAAAAGAGATAACCGTGGCCAGATTCTGCCCAAGAGATAGATTACTTTGTCACTTGAAACAATCTTTACAGTGCAGTAAAACCACATTGCACCGCTTGCGATATGTATGCCGCGCACAAATCCATAGTAAACACTTTCCAGTGTTATGGCATTGCCGATAAAGTTAAAGGCAAGGTTTGTAACGCCAAAATGGTTGTAGCCCGAATAATAAAAGGCGTATACAATTATGAATACAAACACAAGTATATTCAGTATCAGCGCTTTCCATCTGCCAAGGTAGCTGGAATAGATAAATGCACATACATATCCCGTCAGCAGAAAGACGGGCTGTGTAAACATAAAGCTGAATGCAATAACACTTGTGAAAAATATAAAATTTATAGCAGGATGATAGCTGTCAAATTTCAAGACTATCCCTCCATCATTCCGTATTTTGTCTTTAAGCGGTCAAGTTTTTCAAACAGCGGCTGTGAAAAGAAATAAAGTGTCAGCGCTGTGGCCGTGGCGTGGATTGCATTTACAGGCAGACCGCTGATATATGTGGCGATGATATATGGTTTTGTCAGTTCTGCCGCCACAAGAAAAAGCGATGCCGTATCAAGTATGGGGCCTATAAGGAACATAATTATCACAAAGCCAAATACAGCAAGCTTTGTTCTGTTGTTTTTATCAAGCACACCAAAGCGATAAAGAACACCTGCCACAAAACCCACAAGACCAAAAGCAAGCATCTGCCACGGAGTCCACGGACCGTGACCGAAAATCATATTGGAAACCACAACAGACAGTGAACCTGTCAGAAAGCCTGCCTCTGCACCAAGGGCGATACCCGTAATGATGATAATTGCCGCCATAGGCTTAAAGTGGTCAAGCCAGATAAATGCGGCACGGCTTGCAACTGCTATAGCGCACATAACCGCAATGGTAACAAGTTCCCTTGCCTGCGGTTTGCGTTTTTCAAACATAACAAAAAACGGCACCATTGAATATACGATAATCAGAAGGCTTGTCACAAAGTAGTTGCGGTCAAAAAAATTCCACGCAACAAAAATTGTTATTGGTATAAGCACCAGGGCAATTATGCAGGCTATAAGACCTTTGTTGTTTAATTTGTTTGAGTTAAGTTCTTTTTGCATAGTTCTATTACATCCTCGTTATTAACCGCATTTTTAAAGATATGTCGGCTCATTCGATTTGCTGCTGTTGTGTAGAAGCTGTTTTGTGAGAAGAAGCGGTTTGGCGTGTTGGTGGTTGTGATGCCGCCGTCAAAGAACATTGATACTTCATCAGCAGTTTTTGCACAGAATTCAACATCATGGCTTACCATAAGCACAGTCACACCGCCTGCTGTCAGGTCTTTGAGTATTTCGGCAAATTTCGCCTTGAAGCTGTTGTCGATTGCCTTTGTAGGCTCGTCCAGCAGCAGAATTTTCGGGTTGCATAAAAGCACCTTTGCAAGTGCCGCACGCTGCTGTTCCCCGCCCGAAAGGTCATAAGGATGGCTGTCAAGGAAATGTTCTATTCTGCACAGTTTGGCAACATCGCTGACCTTTTGTTCAATTTCTTCTTTTGTCAGTTTTTTGCCGCTGAACATTTCTTCCAGGTCTTCCTGCACTGTCTTTTTCACAAACAGACTTTTAGGGTCCTGGGGCAGCATTGCAAGACAGTTTTCAAAAAGTTCTGATGATTTGTATTTGCCGATTTCTTTTCCAAAAATCTTTACTTTACCGCGATATGCTTTGCAGATACCGCAGATTGTTTTCAGTGCTGTGGATTTGCCCGTGCCGTTGCCGCCCACAATGGCGTGGATTTTTGCTTCTTTAAGTTTGAGGTTTACACCTTTAAGCACATCGGGCATATCCTTTTCATAACGGAACCACACCTCTTTAAGTTCAAGGACAGGATTTTCGGTTTCTTCGCTCGCCATAGCGGTATCTATACTGTCGTATTTGATTTCTACATTTTTAAATGTATCGGACAGCCACTGTCTGCCTTCACGGACGGTCAGCGGATACGGGAGATTGCCCCCCACACGGTAGCGTATCTGCATTGTGGATGGCAAGGTACAGAACAAATCGCTATCGGTGCTGCCTAAAGATTCGCCGATATTTCGTGGACTGTCGCAGGCAATAATTCTGCCTTTTTCCATAAGCACAACCCTGTCAGCGGCGTGAAAAACTTCTTCAAGGCGATGTTCCGTGATAATAACGGTTGTGCCCAGTTCAAGGTTTATTTTGCGCACAGTATTAAGTAAATCTGTCGCGGCGATAGGGTCAAGCTGGCTGGTAGGTTCGTCCAATATAAGCACCTCGGGCTGCATTGCCATAACAGATGCAAGGTTTAACAGTTGTTTCTGACCGCCCGAAAGCTCGGTAACATTTTTATGAAACCAGCTTTGTATGCCAAAATAGCTTGCCATTTCCGCCAC
>JAFSAW010000013.1 GCA_017442085.1 Oscillospiraceae bacterium
CCACCTTGGCAAGGTGGCGCTCTACCAGATGAGCTAAACCCGCTTATTAACTGTCAAGAATTCTGGTGGGAACAACAGGGCTCGAACCTGTGACCCTCTGCTTGTAAGGCAGATGCTCTCCCAGCTGAGCTATGCTCCCTTAACTCTTGACAGCTTTAATATAATAACACGTACTCTCCACTTTGTCAACTGTTTTTTAGTAAAATTTAAAAAATATTTTTTACAAAGCAATAATTACAATTTACATTATTATAATACGTTTATTTGCTAAGTCTCTTTATCATTTTACCAATATCATTTTTTGTAAAATAATATTTTTTATCACAGTACTGACAGCCCATTTCTATCTGTTCTTCTTCATCGTAGATTTCCTGCAGGTCTTTGATACCAATACTGATAAGTGCTTTTTCCACTCTTTCCCTGTTACAGTCACAATGATACTGCACTGTATCTTCATCAAGAACATTAGGGTTAAAACCATCAAGCAGTGTGTTTATTACATCATAAACATCTTTGCCCTGTTCGAAGAATTTTGTTATACTTGGAACATTTTTAAGGTTATTTTCAAGCATTGTGATTTCTTCATCTGTTGCACCAGGAAGAAGCTGAATAAGATAACCGCCTGCACGTTTGATTGTAAGGTCAGGATTTACAAGCACACCAAGACCGCACACTGTAGGAATCTGTTCAGAATAAGCATAATATGCTGTTATATCTTCGGCAATTTCACCTGAAACAAGTGGAATATTGCCAACATAAGGTTCTTTCATACCTATATCTTTAATTACATAAAGATGACCGTTTTTGCCTACTGCTGTGCCCACATCAAGCTTGCCGTCAGCACGCAGTGGAATTTCCACTATATTATTCTGCACAAAACCCTTGCAGTTGCCCACGCCGTCACAGCCAACAGTGATGCCGCCAATAGGGCCGTCTGCTTTGATGCGGAGTGTAACTGAATCATCTCTGCTTTTAAGCATTGCACCCATAAGCTGACTTGCTGTAAGCAGTCGGCCAAGTGCTGCACTTACAACAGCGGAAGGCTTGTGTATTCTTTCCATTTCGCTGACAATATCTGTAGAATCAAGGGCAGCAATTACAACACCGCCCATATCTGAAATTGCTCTAACAAGTTTAGCCATTTTATTGCTCCTTTTTAACCATAAATAAATATCGCTGACTTTCTTCGTTTATTTCACTGTAATTTTCACCGTCAACTATTCTGCAGATTTTAAGTCCTGCTTTTTTCAGCATACCTTCAATTGCTTCAAGACTGTAAAAACATTCGTAAAATGCTTCGGAATATTCTTCGCCCGATTGCTTGTCTTTTATGTTTATAGATACCTTTGTACGTTTGTTTGCTTCGTCCAAAGTATTCTGCCATATACAATCGGCCTCTTCTTCATCAAAATTAAATGTGTTATTGCCAAGAATGTTGCGGTGTTTGTACTCTGTATTCATATCAAAGATAAACACCCCATCAGGATGCATAAACAGGCTTACTTTGTCAAAAAGTTTCTGTACACTGTCAGCACCGTCAAGATGGTTTACTGTATCAAATGTACAGGTAAACAGGTCAACCGTACCATACATATCAAGCTTGGTAATATCCTGATTTAAGATGAGAATATTATAATACCCCAATTCTTCCCTTTTGTCCATAAAAACATCAAGCATTTCTTCACTGCAGTCAACAGCAATAACATCCCAGCCTTTTTCACTGAGACGTATTGCAAGTTCTCCCGTGCCACAGCCAAGGTCGCAGGCAATTTTGCCGTCAAGTTTTTCTGCCGATGCCCAGCTGTGTATTTTTTCTGCTACAAGGTCATAATCAGCGGTATAGTTAAAATAATCGTAGTAATAACTGAATTCTTTGTAAGACATTTTCCCCTCTTATACAGCAGTTTTATTCTTCGTCAGAAATTTCATCATCGTAATCTTCAAGAACTTCTTCAAAAATATCTTTAAGTTCCTCAATACCTGTGCCTTTGTCTGAACTGGTAAGAACAATCTTATAATAATTGAAATTGGAACAAAGTTCTTCAAATTTTGCAACAACTTTTTCGGATTCGGTTTTGTTAAGTTTGTCGGCTTTTGTAAGTGCGATAATAAACGGGATTTCTCTCACTGTAAGATAATCCAGCATTGTATAGTCATCCTTGCTTGGTTCGTGGCGGCAGTCAAGCAGCTGAACAACAAGGCGCAGGTCACGGTCACTTTCAAAATAACCGTCAATAAGTTTGCCCCAGCGTTTTCTGTCCTTGTCTCCAACCTTGGCAAAACCGTAACCAGGCAGGTCAACCATATGAAAATCATTTACATCGTAAAAATTTACAGTAACTGTTTTGCCCGGCTGTGCAGAAGTTCTTGCAAGATTTTTGCGGTTGCATACTTTATTTATAAGGCTTGATTTGCCAACATTACTGCGGCCGGACATAACTATTTCCTTTTTTGTGCCTTTTGGCAGCTGAGCCTGCAAACCGTAAGAGGTTACAAATTCTGCTTTCTTTATAATCATAGCTGTCTCCTTATTTATGCAGATTAACTGCCAAAGCTTCATCAATAGTTTTTACAGGTACAAATTCAACACATTCTTTAACCTTTGCATCAACATCTTCAAGATTTTTGATGTTGTCAAAAGGCATAATTACAGTTTTAATGCCTTCTCTGTAAGCAGCCATGGATTTTTCTTTAAGACCGCCTATTGCAAGCACTCTGCCCTGTAAAGTAACTTCACCTGTCATAGCCACTGTACCTTTTACCTTGCGCTGTGTAAGCACAGAAATAAGGGCTGTTGTCAATGTTATACCGGCAGACGGACCGTCTTTTGGTACAGCACCTTCAGGCGCATGAATATGTATATCTATTTTTGAAAAATCGTGTGTAATATTGTACTTTTCGGCATTGCTTCTTATATAGCTCAATGCAATTTTGCAGGATTCTTTCATAACTTCGCCAAGACTGCCTGTAAGCTCCAGTCTGCCTGCTCCGTTAGGAATAACAGTAACCTCAATCGGAAGCATTTCGCCACCCACCGATGTCCATGCAAGACCATTTGCAACACCGATATTGTCGCTGAGCAATGTAGGATTTGGGTGATATTTTTCCGCACCAAGCAGTTTGGATACCAATGCTTTTGTAACGGAAATTTTTTCCACACCTTCAGTTGTAATCATTTTTGCAGATTTGCGCAGGATATCCACAATTGTTCTTTCAAGGTTACGTACGCCTGCTTCTTTGGTGTAACTGTCAATAATATAGTAAAGACCGCTGTCTGTAAATTTAACATACTGTTTCATACCATTCTTTTCCAGCTGTTTTGGAATGAGATGTTTTTTAGCGATGTTAAATTTTTCTTCCCTTGTATAACTGGAAAGTTCAATGATATCCATACGATCAAGCAGCGGTGCCGGTATCCCTGCATAGTTGTTTGCTGTAGCAATAAAGCATACTTCGCTTAAATCTATGGACATATCAATATAATGGTCTTTAAAATTGTGGTTCTGTTCACTGTCAAGAACTTCCAGCAAAGCAGATGCAGGGTCACCTTTAAAGTCACCGCTCATCTTATCTATTTCATCCAGAAGAATAACAGGATTTTTTGTTTTTGCACTTATAAGTGCATTTACAATTTTACCTGGCAAAGCACCGACATATGTACGTCTGTGACCGCGGATTTCTGCTTCATCACGGACACCGCCTAAAGATATGCGCACAAAATTTCTGCCAAGACATTCCGCAATGGAAGATGCAATACTTGTTTTACCTACACCAGGAGGGCCCACAAGACAGAGTATCTGCCCTTTTGTATTGCCGCTGAGTTTGCGCACCGACAGAATTTCAAGCACTTTGTCTTTAACGCTTGTCATTCCGTAATGGCCTTTGTCCAGAACAGCTTTTGCTTTAAGCACATTTATCTGTTCCTTTGATGCTGCATTCCAAGGAATATCAAGGCAGGTTTCGATATATGTGCGGGAAACTGTTGCTTCCTGAGACATAGATGACATACGTTCAAGACGGTTTATTTCCTTTAAAAGCTTTTCTTCGTTTTCTTTTTTCAGGTGTAAAGCCAAAAGCCTTTCCTTGTATTCTTCGCTTTCCTTCTGCAGGTTTTCACTTTCATCAAGCTCTTCGGAAATAGTTTTCATCTGCTGACGCAGATAATACTCTTTCTGACTCTTATCAATATCAACCTGAACCTTCTGTTTGATTTCATTTTCTATTTTCTGAATCTGATATTCACTGTTAAGGAAGTTGAGAACAAAACTGAGACGTTTTTCCACAGAATTTTCGCCCAGAACATTCATTTTATCTTCCACTTTAAAAATGATATTGCTTGCTATATATTCACAAAGTTCATTTGCATCATCAATAAGAAAAACGTTGCCTATAATCTCTTTAGAAATTTTAGGAGAAACAGTAAGATATCTGTCAAAGGAATCCTTGATTGTGCGGATAAGTGCTTCTACTTTATCAGCATTCTGCGGACGGATTTTTCTGAGAGGATATGCCTCCACTGTAGCCTGAAGGAACTCACTGTCAGAAATTTCCACTGTCTTTGCACGATATTGTGTTTCCACCAGCACCTTTATAACATTGTCGTGAAGCTTCAGTATCTGACGCACCTCAGCAACAACACCAATTCCGTACAAGTCTTCTGCTTTTGGTTCTTCAATTTCAAAATCCATCTGAGGAACAAGATAGATAAGTCTGTTATCTTTCATAGCAGCTTCAACAGCTTTTACAGATTTTGCTCTGCCTACATCAAAGCTTATAAGATTTTCAGGAAACAGCACCAGACCCCTCAATGCCACTGCCGGCATATGAAGTGCTTCGCTTTTATTGTCTATTTTAACTTTAATTTTCACCGACATAACAACTCCTTTTTTGTTTTACTTTTTAACCAACAATCTTTTTAAAGAAAAGTTTTACTGTATATACAACACCCTTTTCTTTTGCACACTGAACAGCAGCCATAACCTGAGATTTAAATGTCCCGGTTTTTGCTGTGTTCCTGCCTTTTATAGTTTTTATACCCAATTTATAGTGATTTACAATGGTTTTTACCAAATCATCCGAAATATCATTTCCTGCTTTCTGCGGTGTTATGCCTTCAACAACAGCCTGCCATGCAGATTTATAATCATAATTTTTAAAACTTTCAGCACATTCATTTGCTTTACAGCTGAACATTGTCCAATATTCTTTATCTTCAAGCAGCTTGATAATTTCATCAGCTGCCGCTGCGCTGTCCATTGTATCCACATATAAAGTACCTGCATCTTTTGTGCCAAGCTCAAGGTGCGGCAGTTCGTACATAACAGTAGGTATGCCATGAGCCTTCGCTTCAAGCAGTGACATAGGAAAACCTTCAAAGCTGGATGTCATAAGATGGACAGAACTTTTAGCCAGATAATCATTAACATTTGATACAAATCCTGTAAATATAATATTATCATCCAAGCCATATTTATGTGCTTTTTCTTTCCACTTTGCATCGTCAAAGTCACCCAGCAGATACATTTTTGCATCAGGTATCTGTGCTTTGACTTTGCGCATTATTTCAAAAGGCTGTTCCGGATTTTTTTCATATGTTGTTCTTCCTATCCAGATTACAGCTTTATTGTCAAAATCAGATTTTGACACATTAAACAGTTCCGGAGAAACGGGGTTTGGAATGTAATATGTGTTTGGATTATATGCACCCCAGAACAGTCTGTCCACATTGGAAAGTGTTACAACACCGTCAAGCAGTGCAAACACAGGTGTCATATTGAAGAATCTTTCATCCATAGACAGAAGTCTGTAGGAAAATACACTGTGGGCGTGCACAACCACCGAAACACCTTTTGCTTTAAGATAAAGTAAATCCCACAACAGTTTTACAGAACCCCAGGCATTATAAAGTATAAGGTCAATACTGTTTTCTTCCACAACTGTTTCCCAGCTGTCAAGACGTTTTGCAAAATTTTTGCTGTCTGCACTTTCGATATATACACGCTTTACATCTTTGTGCAAAGGAAAGTCATTTTCGGTTGGCTGTTCTTCAGTTATCAGAACAACACTGTAACCCATCTCAACAAACATCGGCATAAGCAAGGACATTACTCTTTCTGTACCGCCAACCGAATATCTTGAATAATAAAATGCTACTGTCTTAACAGTTTTATCCGCAAGTTTTTTTGCGCTTAAACTGCCTATCTTCAGCGCAACATCTTCTCTTTCTTTGTCATACTTATTATACATAAGGGATACAATTTCTTTTTCACCCCAATGTTTATACATAACATTCAAAGCTTCTGCTGACAGTTCTTTTGATATATGCTTACGCCAGGCAATAACACAGGCATCTTTCCAGTTTTCATAATATTTTCTTAAAAATTCTTTACATCCCGGAATCTCATAATTTTTGTCTGCGCAAAAATCATCCATAGCTTTTACAGCTTCTGCCTGATAGCAATGTCTTTCAAATTTTTCCAGTGTATAATCATCATTGCCTGTAACACCACGTCCGTAGCAATAATTATACAAAGGTATTCCCTGCCATCCATAATAGCTTTCGGCATAATATGTAAGGGCAAAGAAAATATATAAATCTTCACCAACAGGCATATAGCTTGCAGTTATATCGTTGAACGCTGTTTTGCAAAGTTTGGCTTTATAAATTTTGTTCCACAAAGTATAACTGAATTTATTTTCTATAATACAGGCTTTAAATACTTCTGTTCCTTTTAACAACGTATCATATGGTTTTAACCTGTTGTCATTCAGATGTTTTATTCTCTTTTCATCAATATTTGCACAATTGATTACTTTTGATGAAAACTGAAGCATATCAACATCGTATTCTTTTATCTTTTCATACAACAGCTGACACGCATTCAAGTCAAGATAATCATCTGAGTCGGCAAACATAATAAATTCACCAATAGCTGCATCCACACCGATTTTGCGTGCAGTAAGCGGACCGCAGGATTGTTCGTTTGTAAAAATCTTTATCCTGCTGTCTTTTTCTGCATACCTATTAAGTATATCAGCACTGTTATCTGTAGAACCGTCGTTTACACATATAATTTCTAATTCTGCAAAAGTCTGATTAACAATACTTTCAAGACACTGTTCAAGATACGGTTCTAC
>JAFSAW010000014.1 GCA_017442085.1 Oscillospiraceae bacterium
CGTGTTATTGAAATAGGTCAGAGAGCAAATCTGATGTTCTCAAAATTCATCAACGGCAAAATTATTGACAGTATTATCATAGGGATAATGTGTTTTGTAGGTACATTGTTTATTTACTCCCCGTATGCAATTCTGCTTGGTGTTATCGTAGGTATAACAAATATTATTCCTTTCTTTGGTCCGTTTATCGGTGCTATTCCGTCAATTCTCATTCTGCTTATGGTAAGTCCGTGGGATGCCCTTATATTTGCTATTTTCGTGCTTGCCCTGCAGCAGTTTGACGGCAACATTCTGGGGCCGAAAATTCTTGGAGACTCAACAGGTCTTGCACCAATCTGGGTGCTTGTTGCAATTACAATCGGCGGCGGTATGTTTGGGTTTGTCGGTATGGTTGCGGGTGTACCTACATTTGCCGTTATCTACAGTCTTTTGTCCGAAAATATGGACAAGCGTCTTGCTGCAAAAAAGATTATTGCTGATAAAGATGCAATGACTCTGACACCGAAAGGAGAAGAAGTCAAAGATGAACCGAATTCATAAAAGAAAAATACGCAGATATATTCTTGCAGTGGTAATGCTCATATTGTCAGGATATATATCAATTTTTATCAAAGACTCTATTGATGCAAAAAATCCGGAAGTTTCGTTGCCGATAATAAGTGTTACAACAGGCTACAATGTTATTACAAATGTGCCAAGGGCGGGTTATGAATGGTCTTACACTACAAAAACTGTAAAATCACCATTCGTTTCCAGTATTGATGTACCGCTTATTGTTTATGAAGTTTTGCCGGATATGCCTATTCTTATAGAGTTTTCAACACAGGCAAAAAATATAACACTTTACGAAAGCAAGGCAACCGAACCGGAAGTGTACAATGAAAAACGCTACGGAATGACAACTCCTGTAGAAGAAGGAGAGTACATTTACAAAGTTGTGGCACAGTTTGAACAGGGGACAATAGTGCATTATTTTGCCCTTAATGTAAAACAAAACCATACAATTGCTTAAATAAAATCAGTCCTTATATTCAAAAATATAAGGGCTTTTTTTGTGCATATATCGCAGCTAACCATGACATACAGAGATGACTTTCGGCAGTGTATTTAATTGACAAAGACTATGGTTTTTATGTATAATTTAATATTAAGATAATAGGTGAATTATATATTTAATTAAATAAATGCTATTATCTTTCGGAGGTAATAAAATGGTATACAGTATGACCGGATACGGAAAGGGAAATGCTGTCCTCAACGGCAAGGATATCACCGTGGAAATCAAATCTGTTAACCACAGATATTTTGAATATTCCAGCAGAATGTCCCGCTTCTTTTCCTTTCTTGATGACAAAATCAAAAAACAGATTAACGAAACAGTAAGCCGCGGTAAAGTGGAAATGTCACTGACAATCAAAACTGTGGAACAGAGCGACACAGTTGTTGAAGCTGATGTTGCACTGGCAAAAAGCTATTACGAAGCTCTTTGTGCCATCAGTGAAGAACTTGGCCTTGAAAAGCCCTGTGATGTAAATGCAATTTCCCGTTACGAGGGTGTGCTTACACAGAACAAAAGCGAAGAAGATGCCGAACAGCTTGCTGCCGATGTAAGCAGTGTTGTGGCTATGGCTCTGGAAGAATTTGTAAAAATGAAAAAAGCAGAAGGCGAAAAGCTTTATGATGATGTTATGGGCCGTCTTGCTGCAATTGAAAATATTGTGGGTGAAATTGAAACAATTGCACCGTTGCGCACACAGAAATATCAGGACAGACTTTATCAGAAACTGCAGACAATCCTGCAGGATACACAGATTGACAGCCAGAGAATTTTGACAGAAGCAGCAATCTTTGCCGATAAAGTTGCAGTTGACGAAGAAACTGTACGTCTTCGCAGCCACATTGCACAGTACCGAGATATTCTCAACGGTGATGCGCGTCAGGGCAGAAAACTTGACTTCCTCACACAGGAACTCAACCGCGAAGCAAACACAATCGGCTCAAAATCAAATGACCTGGAAGTTACCAGAAGGGTTGTTGATATAAAATCTGAAATTGAAAAAATCAGAGAACAGATCCAGAATATGGAATAAGAGGTTTTGGTATGGCAATGATGAATATAGGCTTTGGCAGTATGATAAATCCTGACAAAATTGTTGCAGCGTTAAGCCCGGAATCTGCACCGGTAAAACGTATGATTACCAAAGCAAAAACCGAAAATCGCCTTATCGATGCAACTTTTGGCCGAAAAACCAAAACGGTTGTGGTGACCGACTGTGAACACATCATCCTGTGTGCATTTTCAGCCGAAAGAATATTTGGTCAGGCAAGTGACAATCTTATTAAATTTATGGAGACAGAAGATGAATAATATTGATAAAAGCATCGTTGTTATTTCCGGCCCTTCAGGCTGCGGCAAGGACACCGTTGTTAAAAAGATTTTAAGTATGGACGAAAGATTTATCCTTTCGGTTTCTGCAACAACAAGACAGCGCCGTCCTATCGAAACTGACGGTGTGGACTATATATTCCTTACAACGGAAGAATTTGAAACAAAACTGGAAAACAACGAGTTTCTTGAATACACAAACTACTGCGGCAACTACTACGGCACACTCAAACAGCAGATTGAGGACAAGGTAAAAGCAGGCAGAGTTGTTATACTGGTAATTGAAGTTGAAGGCGCACAGAATGTTAAAAAGGTTTATCCGGACTGCCTTACAATCTTCCTTGCACCACCATCCCTGGAAGAGCTTGAACGCCGCCTTAAAAACAGAGGCACAGAGGATGAAAGCAAAATCAAACAGC
>JAFSAW010000015.1 GCA_017442085.1 Oscillospiraceae bacterium
GCCAAGAAAGCAATCGGCGCAACTGCGGCGGCTTGGAGCGCCACCTTGTTGCTTGTGGCTTTCTCTTCCTCCGCCTCGCTGTATCTGCCACTGGCAGCGCTGCGGCTCCGTCGCCCTCGCTGACTTTTCACAGCCGCAAGGTCTTTGAAAAAAGAACTCGGATACACCAAAATCTTCGATTTTGCTCATCCTCAGACACCTTTTTTCATTTTGCCAAAGCAAAAACAGACTTGCTGTTATTATTCATACAAATGTATTTCTGCTCACTTTTAATCTGTAAAGGCGAACTGCGTTCGCCTACAGTATCATAAAAGGGCAACGCCCTTTAAACATCAAGATTGCTTACGTATTTGGCATTCTTTTCGATAAATTCTTTTCTTGGTTCAACCTTGTCGCCCATAAGAATTGTAAAGGTTTCGTCAGCCTTTCTTGCATCTTCAATGCTCACGCGCATCATAACGCGGTTGTCAGGGTTAAGGGTTGTTTCCCAAAGCTGGTCAGGGTTCATTTCACCAAGACCTTTAAAACGGCCTATTTTATAGCCGTTGCCAAATTCTTCAATAATTGCATCTCTTTCATCATCGTCATAGGCATATCTTATCTGCTTGCCTTTTGTCACCTTGTAAAGCGGCGGCATAGCGATGTATACATAGCCTGCTTCGATAACAGGGCGCATAAAACGGAAGAAGAATGTCAGCAGAAGTGTTCTGATATGCTGGCCGTCAACGTCAGCATCGGCCATTATAACAACTTTATGATAGCGGATTTTGCTTAAATCAAGTTCTTCGCCGATACCGCAGCCCAGTGCCTGCACAACCGGCACCAGTTTTTCGTTACCGTAAACCTTGTCCAGTCTTGCCTTTTCAACGTTTATCATCTTGCCCCAGAGCGGCAGAATAGCCTGATATTCCCTGTCACGTCCGTTCTTTGCACTGCCGCCTGCAGAGTCACCTTCGACAATGTACAATTCGCAGATGGAAGGGTCCTTGCTGGAACAGTCTGCCAGTTTGCCCGGCATACGCACACTGTCAAGGGCAGATTTTCTTCTTACAAGTTCTCTTGCCTTTCTTGCAGCTTCCCTTGCGCGCTGTGCACTCAGTGCCTTTTCGTAGATAACCTTTGCAATTGCAGGGTTTTCTTCCATAAAGTCGTTCAGCTTTTCATAAACCAGCTTTTCAACCAGACCTTTAATTTCGGTGTTGCCAAGTTTTGCCTTTGTCTGACCTTCAAACTGTGCTTCGGTAACCTTTATGCTGATAATTGCTGTCAGCCCTTCGCGCACGTCGTTGCCGCTAAGGTTATCGTCCTTTTCCTTGATATAGCCTTTTGCACGGCCAAAGTCGTTGAACACCCTTGTCATTGCATTTTTAAAGCCTGTTTCGTGGGTGCCGCCGTCAGGTGTGTGGATGTTGTTTGCAAAGCTTACAATATCCTCGTTATAGCTGTCATTGTACTGAATTGCAACCTCGGCAATGCTGTTTTCGGTGGCTGTTTTTATATGGATAGCTTCGTGCAGGGCAGTTTTGTTGCGGTTGTAGTATTCTACAAAGCTTTTGATACCGCCTTCGTAGTAAAGCACTTCGCCAATTTCTTCTTCACTGTTTCGCTTGTCAGCTATGGTAATGCGCACCCCTGCATTAAGAAATGCCTGTTCTCTCAAACGTGTAAGCAGAATTTCATATTCATATTCGCAGGTTTCAAACATCTGATCATCAGCCTTAAAGCGCACTGTTGTGCCCTTTTCGTCTGTATCGCCCACACGCTGCAGGTCGCCGTCTGCCACACCGCGCTTAAAGCTTTGCTGATATATGCCCTCGCCGTTTCTTACTTCAACTGTAAGCCATTCGCTCAAAGCATTAACAACACTTGCACCAACGCCGTGCAGACCGCCCGACACCTTGTAGCCGCTGCTTTCGCCGCCAAACTTGCCGCCTGCGTGCAGAATGGTAAATACAACAGTAACAGCAGGAATACCCAGCTTTGGCTGAATGCCAACAGGGATACCGCGGCCGTTGTCCTTAACTTCTATTATATTGTCCTCTAAAATCGAAACCTCAATATTGTCGCAGTAACCTGCCAGAGCTTCGTCAATACTGTTGTCCACAATCTCATATACAAGATGATGCAGACCTGCAGGCCCTGTGGAACCGATGTACATACCCGGGCGTTTTCTTACAGCTTCAAGACCTTCCAGAACCTGTATCTGCTCTCCGCCGTAACTGGTTTCAACTTTATTTTCTAACTGTGCCATTGTTTTCTCCTTTTTTGTACTTTCAAACTAAAGTACCAAAGTTTTTGTCCTTTGGACGTCACTTTGACCGCTCAAAGTGACCAAAAGCGCCGCTGTGGCAGGCAGCCCCTGCGGGCCAAGAAAGCAATCGTCGCAACTTCGGCGGCTTGGAGCGCCACCTTGTTGCTTGTGGCTTTCTCTTCCTCCGCCTCTCTTAATCTGCCACTGGCAGCGCTTCGGCTCCGTCGCCCCTTCTCTTTTCACAGCCGCAACGTCTTTGAAAAAAGAACTCGGATACACCAAAGCTTCGCTTTGCTCATCCTCAGACACCTTTTTTCATTTTGCTAAAGCAAAAACAGACTTGCTGTTTTTATTAAAATAAATATATAATTGCTCACTTTTATCTGTTCGCAAAATATATCAAATATAAACTATTTAATTTCCAGTCGTTTACGTAAAATCTGACTGCTCAGTTCCACCACAAAAACTTCGCCGTTTTTTGTCACCACAAAGCTTTTTGGAATATCCTTGATAAGATATGTCACCTTGCCCTCTTTCTGTTTTTCGTTCAGAAAATTTATGGTGTGCTTGCCTGCGGCTGTGGTGTTGTCAAGGTCAAATATACCTATAATATCTTCTTCATCAATCAAAAAATCGGTTGCGATATCTATATACATTCTATCTCTCCGTTTTTAACCAGATATTTTCTGCTGCTGGCAAGGTTTATGCGGTTTTCGTCACAGGATGATATAAACACCTGCTTGCCCTCGATATTTTCCAAAAGATATTCCTGCCTTTTAAAATCCAGCTCGCTCAAAACATCATCAAGCAGAATAACAGGGTTTATCTCGCATATCTCTTTAAGAATATCGCTTTCCGCCAGCTTCATACTCAGCACAATGCTTCTCTGCTGGCCCTGGCTGGCAAATTCCTTTGCGCTTTCGCCGTCAATGTAAATTTCCACATCTTCACGCTGCACGCCGCAGGTGGAAAATCCTGCCCTTTTGTCAGCATCAATGCTCTGGCAAAGCAGGCTGTAAAAATCTTCTTCCTTTTCTGCAAAAGGCAGATATTTAAACTCAATGCTCTCTCTGCCGCTGGAAATTTTACTGTAATATTCCTTTGCCTTTACCGCCAGCAAATCAATATATTCTTTTCTTTTTTTATAAATTTCAAAGCTTAAAGCTGCAATATTTCGGTTGTATATATCCAATGTGCTTTTAAACTCTGCCACAGGATATTTATTACAGTTTTTCAGCAGGCTGTTTTTCTGTTCCAGATATTTTTCAAAGGTTTTAAAGGTTTTTATATATCCCGGATATATCTGGCAGATTGCCCCGTCCACAAATTTTCTTCTCATGCTGGGGCTGCCGCTTACAAGGGTGAGATGCTGGGGGCAGAACACCACCGCATAAAATTTGCCCACAATGGAAACTGCCCTTTTCTGTGCACCGTCATTAAACTTTGCATATCTTCCCTTTTTGCCTTCGGTGTCGGCAATCAGCAGTTCAATCTTGTTTTCATAGCTGTCGTCGGCGGTTATGGCAACAATTCTTGCAAAACTGCAGTCCTTGTTTATCATATCCTTATCCTTGCTGCCGCGGAAACTTTTGCCCCCCGTCAGCAGCCAGATGCTTTCAATCAGGTTGGTTTTGCCCTGACCGTTTTCACCCGTCACAACATTTATCCCGTCACAGAATTCCAGCTTTGTATGCTTTATATTTCTGTAATTTTCCAGCTCTATGCTTTTAACACAACAGTTATTCACTTATACAAACCTTAAAATCTTCACCGTTAAAGCTTACCACATAGCCGTCGTACAGTTTTTTGCCGCGCATTGTGCAAACTTCACCGTTAACTTCCACCATGCCTTCAAGTATAACTGTTTTTGCTTCGCCGCCGCTGTATATAACGTTGGCAAATTTCAAAAACTGGTCAAGCTTTATAAAAGGTGGTTTTACTATTACATCAGTCATTTTTAAACCTCACTGGCAATACAAGATATGTGAAATCATCGCTGTCCTTTGGCTTGATAACACAAGGGGAAAGACTGCCTGTAAAGCAGAACACAAGTTCTTCCTTTCTGCTTGCCTTAAGTGCATCCAGCAGATATTTGTTGTTAAAGCCAATTTCCAGCTCGCCGCCTTCAATTTCTGCGGCAACTTCGTCATAAACCGCACCGATTTCTGTTGAACATTTAACGCTGATAAAATCTTCGTTTACATTCAGCTTAACAGGGTTTTTAAGTCTCTCTGTAATAATCAGACTTACGCGGTCGATAACATTGATAAATTCTCTGGTTTTTGCAGTTGCTTTTATAGAGAATGTTTTTGGGATAGCCTTGTTGTAATCAAGAAATTCACCTTCAAGCAGGCGGGAAAGCACAATAAATTCCTTTGCATTAAAGATGATATATCTTCTGTTTGCAAAAATTGTCAGCTTGCCGTCTGTGTCGCCAACAATTTTTCTCACTTCGTTCATAGCCTTTGCAGGCACAATCATACTGAAGTTGCCTTCAAAGTCCACTTCTCTTTCGCACACTGCAAGGCGGTAGCCGTCCAGTGCAACCATTGTCAGCTTGCGGTTTTCCAGCTTAACCAGCACACCTGTGTGTGCAGGGCGTTTTTCGTCCTGGCTTACAGCATAGATAACATAGTCCACCATTTCGCAGAACAGACGGTTTTCAATTTTTATGCTGTTGTCCTGTGCAGGTGTAGGGAAATCAGGATAGTCAGTGCTGTCGATACCCTTGATATTGTATTCTGTCATACCGCTTCTGATTTTGCAGTTCATTCTGTCGTCGCATTCAATGGAAATCTGGTCATCAGTGGATTTTCTTACAATGTTGCCCAGCAGATTAGCAGACAAAACAATGTCGCCTTCCATTTCCACATCACATTCAAAGGTTGTCTTGATGCCCATTTCAAAGTCATAGCCTGTCAGGGTAAGTGTGCCGTTTTCCGCCACAAACAGAATACCTTCGATAGATGCAAGATTGCTTTTAACGGCAACTGCACGGGAAACTGTCTGGATAGCTTCATTCAGAGTGTTTTTGTCGCAGATAATCTTCATCTTTTATGTCCTTTCCTTGCCAAAATGGGTTTTCCACATTCAATGGCATTTTTTATATTTCGTTTTTTATTAAAAATCAAAAAAATTTCAAAACATACTGTCTTATAAACAGTAGTAGTAGTAGAGGGCCGGCAAATGTTAAAAACCTTGAAAAGCCTTTTAACAAGCCGTTTTTTTGCCAAAAGTTTTTAAACAATTTATGTTGAAAAGTTGTTGAAATAAAAATGATAACTTTTGCCGCTGTTTAAAATGTTGAAAAGTGGCTGTTTAAATGTAAAAACTTTGTTGATAACTTTATATATATCTGATACTTCCGGGGGTGGAACGGGGGCAGGAGCCCCCTTGTATCAAATATGTACTGTCGCCCTGTTTTCACAAACAAGGCGGCGCGGTGCAGACGGACCTGTCTGCGAAAGCGCCACACAATCAAGACCTTGCGGTACATATTCCGCGTGGGGCGCTGCGTCGCAATCAGCGCGACTTTTGGTCACTTTTGGTCTCAAAAGTGACATGCGAAGCATAAAAGGGTTAAGGGTAAAACCCTTTATATATTTTAATTTCCTGTTTTTACATTCTTTATAATATCTTCGATGTTTGAACGGTAAAAACTGTCTTTTGCCATCTTTTCTTCCACGTTGCTTATGCTGTAAACAACTGTGCTGTGGTCACGGCCGCCAAATTCCTTGCCGATGTCTTCCATACTGAGCTCGCAAACCTGGCGCACAATGTACATACACATCTTTCTGGCTTCGGCAATGTTCTGTGTTCTCTTTTTGCCCTTTATCTCTGCAGGGTTAACTGCATAGCTGCGGCTTACTTCCTCGATAATTTTTTCGATGGTCAGCGGCACAGGCATTTCGTCGTCCAGCAGGTCTTTAACTGCCAGCTGTGCGTTTATAAGGTTTGGCACCTTGTTTTCCAGACGTTTAAGTGCGTCCAGCTTTTTAACCACGCCTTCAAGCTGACGGATATTGCTTTTAACCTTGCTTGCAATAAATTCCACAGCATCGTTGTGGATATCAAGCCTCAGCAGGTCGCTTTTGCGCTTGATGATTGCACAGCGTGTTTCAAAGTCAGGCGGCTGGATATCAGCGGTAAGCCCCCACTCGAAACGGGTTTTAAGCCTGTCCTCCAGATTTTTGATTTCCTTTGCAGGACGGTCAGAAACCAGCACAATCTGCTTGCCTGCACTGTGCAGTGCATTGAAGGTGTGGAAAAATTCTTCCTGTGTGCGCTCTCTGCCTGCAATAAACTGGATATCGTCCACCAGCAGCACATCAACCTGACGGTATTTGTCGTGGAAAGCCTTTGTGTTGTTTTCCTTGATTGCATTTACAATCTCGTTTGTAAAGGTTTCGCCGTCAACATAGATAATCTGTGCATTTGGCTTGTTGCGCTGTATTTCGTACTGGATAGCCTTGAGCAGATGGGTTTTGCCCAGCCCGCTTTCGCCGTAGATGAACAGCGGGTTGTATGCACGGGCAGGGTTCTGTGCAACTGCCAGTGCTGCAGCGTGTGCAAACTTGTTGGAAGAACCTACAATAAAGGTTTCAAAGGTCAGCGCATAATGGCCGCCGTTGATAGGTTCTGCAGTAGGGCTGTCCTCTTTTTTAACCTCAAATTTAGGGATAATTGTAAAGCCAAGAATTTTTTCAAAGCCTTTTCTTATTGCCCCCGTAAAGCGTTCTTCCACAATGCCCTTTGCCCATTCGCTGTTGGTGTAGATTATTGCGGTGTTTTCTTCGATGCATTTAAGCTCCAGCGGTTCGATAAAAAGCTTGAAGGAAGCATCAACAACTGCCACGCGGCAGTGCTCTTTAACCGCTTCAAAAACTTCTGCGTATGAATTCATTAAATATCTCCTGTATATATAAAGTTGTTTTTAAACCTAAAAAAATTTTGCACCCTTCCCCTGCACCCAAAACTTTGGGGCACACTTTCGGATACTACTATTAACCATATAATTATAGCACAAAGTTTCGGGCATTACAATATATATAAAAGATATAATAATATAAATATATAATATACAGAACATATACAGTACAGACACTGGAACAGAAATATTAAAATAACAGAATATATAAAAGAAAAAATAAAAATTTTTTAAGTTGAAATCAATATATATTGTAAAGCTTTCTCACTTTTCAACAATATCTGCCAAAAATGTGGAAAACCCGTGATATATAAACATTTTTTCAAAATTTTGTGCTTGACAAGCCCCCTTTAATTATTATATACTGTTACCTTGCAGGGAGTAGTATGCCCTGCACCCAATCAGTCGGCAGCGGCGCAAAAGGCGCTGTTTGCATATAAAAAAACTAACAGGAGGAAGAAAACAATGAAAAGAACTTACCAGCCAAAAAAACGCTCCCGCGCTAAAGTTCACGGTTTCTTGGGCAGAATGGCATCCAAAAACGGCAGAAAAGTTATCGCTGCAAGAAGAAAAAAAGGCAGAGCAAAATTAGCTGTTTAATTAATCGTTAAACAAAATTGTTGTTCCAAATCCTTATAATACAGTTAAAAGGACCACCGGTGCAAAAGCCATATTCGGCTGGCAAATGGGTGGTCTTATTTTCTATTTATCCCCTGCGCCTATGTGCTGCGCACATCTGCGGGCACCCGTGCCCGCCGCGGGCTTTGCCGGCGCGGCGCAGAGCACAGACCTGCGGATATTTAAAAATGTATAAATGTATATAAGGTACAAGGCACACAAGAAAGAAGTTGAAAGATGAAATTAAAAGCAGTAAACAAAAACAAAGAGTTTTTGCGTGCCTACCGCAGAGGTGCCGGTTATGTCGGCAGTCTTGTTGTGGTGTATATTATCAAAAACCGCTACGGCTTTACACGTTTTGGCGTTACCAGCAGCAAAAAGATTGGCAATGCGGTAAAACGCAACCGCGCACGCCGCCTTTTGCGTGCATCTGTAAGGGCTTTGGATATTGATATGACACAAAGTGTGGATATCATTCTGGTGCCCCGCGGCAAAACACCTTATGTAAAGCAGCAGCAGGTACAGGCACAGCTTAAAACACTGTTGGACAAAGCAGGAATAAAATACAATGATAAAGAAACTCTTTATATTGCCGATTAAATTTTACAAGGCGTGTATCTCGCCCCTGATGGGCACCAACTGCCGCTTTGTCCCCACCTGCAGCGAGTATATGATGCAGGCAATCGAAATCCACGGGGTGATAAAAGGGCTTGTGCTGGGCACATGGCGCATACTGCGCTGCAACCCTTTGTGCAAAGGCGGCTATGACCCTGTTCCGCCAAAAAACAGGTGGACAAACAAATAAAAACAAAATGCTGTTTATCATAAAAACAGCAACGACAGCTCGGAGGAATTATGGGCGCAATTTTTGACATCATCGCAATACCACTTGGTTGGTTATTGAAACTTATCTACGACGTAGTTATGAACTACGGTCTTGCACTTATGCTGTTCACACTTGTGACAAAAATCATCCTGTTCCCACTTTCCTGGAAACAGAAAAAATCCAGCATAAGAATGGCTGCTATCCAGCCAATGATCAACGACATCAACAAAAAGTATGCAAACAACATGCAGAAACGTCAGGAAGAACTTGCACGTGTTCAGCAGGAAAACGGTGTTTCCGCTTCTGCAGGCTGCTTGCCAATGCTTATCCAGCTTCCAATTCTCTTTGGTCTTATCAATGTTATCTACCAACCACTTACACACATTGCTAAACTTTCCAAAGAAGCAATTGCAGCATCCCAGACAATCGCAACAGACCTGGGCGTAAAATTCTCCCAGTACTCTCCTGAATCCTCAATCCTTACAACAGTAAGAAACAACCCTGAAGCTTTCAGCAGCGTTCTTTCTGCAGACCAGATTGCTTACATTCAGGACATCAACATGACCTTCTTTGGTCTTGACCTTACAGTTATCCCATCCATCAAGGACCCTGGCCTTATCTGGATTATCCCAATTCTCTCCGTTGTTTCCATGCTGGCAAGCCAGATTATCATGATGAAACTCAACGGTCAGAAAATGGAAGGCCCAATGAGATGGATGCCTATCTACACAACACTTATGTTTGGTTACTTTGCATTTGCAATGCCTGCAGGTGTTACAGTTTACTGGATTTTCTCCAGCATCTTCGGCATCCTGACAGACCTTGTTCTGCGCATCTTCTTTGACCCTGAAAAAGAAAAGGCAAAAATTGAAGAAGAAATGAAAGAACGCCGCAAGGCTGCAAAAGCACAGGGCAACAGAAAAGCTGCACCTGGCGCTGACGGCAAAATGTCTGCTTCCAGTGCTGAACTTGGCAAAAAACGCCTTGAAAAAGCACGTGCAACAGCAGAGCTTGAAGACGAACTTACAGAAGAACAGGCAGCACGCCTTGCAAAAGCAAGAGCAAAAGAAAGAGAAACATACGGAGCAAAATAATGAGAGAAGTTATCAAACAGGCAGCTACAGTTGACGAAGCTATCGACCTTGCTCTCAGAGAACTTGCACTCACAAGAGAACAGGTTACATGCGAAGTGCTGGAGTATCCTGAAAAAAGATTTTTCTTCAGAAAACCTGCAAAGGTTAAGGTTGTGGAAATTGAAGAAGAGTTCAGCATAAAGGAACTTTTTGAAGAACCAAAACCTGTTAAAAAAGAAGAACCAAAAGCAGAAAAACCTGCTAAAAAAGAAAACAAAAAACAGCCAAAACCACAGCCAAAAGCTGAAGTTAAGGCTGAAGCAAAAAAAGAACAGCCAAAACAGGAAGCTGTTAAAGAAGAAGTTAAAGCTGAAGCTGAAACAGAAGCTGAAACAACAGCAGAAGAAATCAGCCTTGAAACAGCACCTGCAAAGGTTAAATACGCAGTTGAATTTATCAAAAGCGTTATCGGCCAGTTCTACGAAAACGAAGCAGATTTCCGCATCGTAAAAACACAGACAGGCTATATCATCAAAATTGTAGGCGAAGATGCCGGCTGCCTTATCGGCCGCAAGGGCGAAACAATGGAAGCTCTCAGCTATCTTACTTCCCTTGCATCCAACCGCTTTGAAGACAGCGACGAAAAAATCTCTGTTGACGTGGCTGACTACCGTCAGAAACGCGAAAAAGACCTTGTTGCAGTTGCAAAGAAAATGGCTGCAAAGGTTAACAAAAGCGGCAGAAGCTATGCTTTTGAACCAATGAACCCTTACGAAAGACGTATCATCCACGCAACAGTAAGCGAAATCAGCGGCGTAAAAAGCGAAAGCAAAGGCGAAGGCAGCAACCGCAAGGTTGTTATCTACCCGACAAACCCACGCAAAGCCAACAAAGGCGGCGACCGCAAAGGCGGCAACAACCGCAGAAACGGCAACCGTGACAGAAAAGAAAAAGCTGCACCACAGGTACAGAAAACAAGAGAAACAAAACTTGTTGACGACCTTGGCGATTTTGGCGGCACAGGCCTGTACGGCAAAATTGAACTTTGATCACTTGCAGTGATAAGCAAAGTTATCCACAAAGAGTAAAATCTTTGTGGATAACTTTTTGTTTTGTACAAAAATATGTTATTCCGGGCATTCCCCACTGTCATTTTGAGCGCAGCACTGCAGGGGATGGCGTCCCCAACGCTGCAAAACAGATTGTCTTTATTCATCATATTCTTCGCTTTCGTCGTCATTTTCTGTCATAAACATTTTTTCACATTCGGCCTGTGCAGAAATAAGAATAGCGCTGGCTTTTCCTATATTAAGTTTCAACAGCTCATTGGTTGCATCAGTTGACGCATTAAACATTGTTAAATACATTTTTTTATAGTCAGTATCAAATTCATATTTCATAATAATTCTCCTTAAAAAATAATGTGACGTCTGATAGGTGTCGTACAGGTGTCAATAATCACATTGTAACATATTTTGACTGTATTATAAAGTCAAAATGAAGTCATTGTGAGGTTATTATGCCGATAAAAAATTTTACAACAAGAATTGAAGAAGAAACATTGGATAAGCTTAAATTTGTAGCAGAATATGAAGGCAGAACAGCCAACAGTCAGATAAATATTTTAATCCGTGACTGTATAAAAGAATTTGAAAAAGAGCACGGAAAGATAGAGCTGGAAAAATAATTTTCATCACAAAAACGTAGGGGCGAACTGTGTTCGCCCGTTTTGTATTTGCATATTTATTTATTGCTGTTAAATATCGGGCGAACGCAGTTCGCCCCTACATATGTGTGGTTTAACTGTTATTCAAAGCGCAGCGAAGAATTTCAAGCCTCTCTTGTGTAAAGGGAGGGGGACCGCTTGCGGTGGAGGGATTGCAAAACCGCCGCACATATTATGCCCGTAGGGGAGGGTCTCTGTGCCCTCCCGCAAAGCAGC
>JAFSAW010000016.1 GCA_017442085.1 Oscillospiraceae bacterium
AGCCACTTTCCTGGTGCGGATGAAGGGACTTGAACCCACACGACATTGCTGTCACTAGAACCTGAATCTAGCGCGTCTGCCTATTCCGCCACATCCGCTTATTGTCTGCATTTTACGCGGCCAGACTTGCCGTGACGGAGCATACTGCTTATTCCGTAATGTTTATTTTACCTTATAACGCTCTTTAAGTCAAGTATTTTTTATATAAAACAATATATTTTTCCTTTTATGCAAGGCACAGTGCTGTATTTTGCTTTAAAAAAACAGCCTTATGCCTTGTTTTTTCTTTTCTCTGCCATATCCCACACCATTCGCCACAGTGGCAGAATGTACAAAAAGCAGGCAAAAGGAATTGCTGATACAGGGCCGCCCACCGATGCAAGCGGTGCGCCGCTGGCGATTGACCACGGCACAAGTGCTGCTGTGACCACAACCGTGTCTTCCAGTGCGAGTGCAAACGTGCTTTTATCACTGTGGATTTTGTCGCAAAGCTGATGGGTAAGCATTATTGCCAGTGTCTGATTGCAGGCAACTGCCGATGCCCCAACCGCAGCAGCAAGGGTTGCCGCAAAAGGTGTTGCTTTTCTGGATATTGCTTCGATTTTGTGCTTTATGCCGTCCAGCAGGCCTGTTTTTTCAAATATACCCGAATATGCCGAAGACACGCACACGATAAGTGCCACCCGCAGCATTGATACAACACCGCCGCCGTTGAGCATCGGGGCAAGCTGTGCATCTGCCGTGGTGTAACCCCAGAACAGAATGCCGGGCAGCTCTGCCGCTGCAACACCCTGAACCATAACCGCTATGGGCAAGGCCACAATGATGCTGGTTATCATAGCCGCTTTTACACGGATTTTAAAAAGGGACAGCACAATGATGATTGCCGCAGGTATAACGGTTATCCACCTGAGTGCAAACTCTCTGCCAAAAAGTGCATACAGGTCAGGCACTTCGCCCACACCCGTAAACACAAAGCCCATAGCAAGATAAACCGCCACCGCAAGCACAAAAGGCACGGCACAGCTTTTTGCCATATTTTTTATGTTGTCAAAAATATCGGTGTCTGTCAGTTCTGCCACCAGCAGCGCACTGGTGGAAACAGGCGAGCATCGGTCGCCAAAAAAAGTGCCCGAAAGCATTGCGCCGCACACGGGAACAATATTGATGCCCATACTGTGCGCCATTGTGACACAGATAACCCCCATTGTTGCCGCTGTGCCAAAGCTGGTGCCGATAAGCAGCGCAACCATACAGTTGAGCACAAAGGTCATGGCAATAAAAATCTGCGGAGTAATAAACTGTGTAGCGGTGCAGACAATAAACGGAATGGTGCCTGCAGTGCGCCAGATGGCTGTGAGCATACCGATGAGCATAAAGGTGATGAGAATATTTTTAACCTTCCACACACCGGCAAAGGACATCTGCCCCAGCTGTTTTATGCCAAAACCTTTTTTGAAGCCGTAAAACCAGAACAGACCAAGACCTGTAAAAAGAGCATAAACAATGGAAAAATCCATGGCAACGCAAAAAAGCAGTGCACCGCAGAACAGAGCAATTATTGTAAGTTCCATTGTTTTACCCTCCTTTGATTTTATAAATATAACATATGGTTAACGGGCGAACAAAGTTCTCTCCCTGCAGTACGCAGACGGCAGTCTGTGATTACCAATTTACACATTATTATATATACTACACAAAACTACAAAAAACAATGCAGCACAAAAAATATTTTTTAAAAACTTAAACGGACGCCGTAAAGCGATGTTGTCGGGTTAAGCGAATTTCAAAAATATCAGTTTAATATAACAAAGTAAAATGTCATTCTGAGCAAAGCGAAGAATCTCTTTGTCTGATTAAACCGGGAGATTCTTCGTCACTTACGTTCCTCAGAATGACATATTTTTTGTTAACTTAATTACAATCGCGCCGCAAAGCGTCCGTTTTGTAATATCGTTTACATTTTATACTTACAGTATATATTTTTATCTTATTTTATCTCTGACTGCCTTAAAGCCGTCCACATTGGTAAACAGATATCCGCCGATAAGCTGCATCATTTCAAAATCTTCTTCGCTGTCGATATCCAGCACCGCAGTATCTTTCATAAGATAGAGCATACAGGTGGTTTCCCACAGAATGCCTGTTGTGTTGGTGCGCAGAAATTCGGTTTCGAACACATACATTGAAGCATTAAGGTCGTAGATTGCAGGTGCCTGCTGACGTGCTGTAAACACCACATCCTCGATAACCTTTGTTACGCTGCCGTCCTTTTCGGCCTTTACCATATTGAAGAACGGATTGCGGCGGCTTGGGCAGCCGCTGAAAACAAGGCCTGCCTGCGGATTGTTAATCTTCATTTCGTAGATGCCAAGCACATCGTCAATCTGGCGCAGCGGGCTGGTGATGTCAAGGTCGATAAGATAATCATAGAACACACGCTGTGTGCGCTCCATAAAATTAAGCGAATGCTGGAACACTGCCATTTTTGGCACAACGTCGCCGCACAGTTCTTCGGGGCGGTGGATAATCCAGGTTTCAGGATATTTTTCGCCCACAAGGCTGATAAGGTCTTCGCTGTCGGTGTTAAGGCAGATATCCACCTGCGCATCCTTTACCCTTTCTTTAAAATCAAAGGCGGAAGCCAGTGTGTAGTAAACCAGTGGTTTGTCCAGAAAAACCTTGAGATTTTTGTTTTTAAAGCCCTTGCTGCCTGCACGGCCGCAGATGGTGATGAGAACCTTTTTCATATATTAAATCTCCTTGCCTAAAGTGAGTGCAAGCACCTTGTTTGCCTTTTGCGGCGGGTTGATGTTTTCGGCCTTGCCTGCCATAATGTCCAGCACATAGTTGATTTCTCTTACAAAACGTGCGTTTGCTTCTTCGTTGCAGTTGATAACTGTGCCGTCGGGCATTTTTACACTGCCCTTGCCAAATTCTGCCTCGATTGTTCCCTCGCTCACAAACACCTCGCAGGTGCGGCGGTATTCGCGGCCGAAATAGTCCAGATGCACTTCGCACAGCTTGTCTTTATAGCGTGCGATGTAAACAGAAAGGTCGTCGCTGTCAATTTCAAGGTCAGAGTAGGTGCCCTTGAAGTTGTAGCTTTCCTGCGGGAAGCCGAACAGGTCCACCATATAGTCCAGCTCGTGAATAAGGTCGATGGTTACGCCGCCGCCCATTGCACGTATTGCGCTGTAAACCTTGCGGTAGTCCTGGGTTGGACGCCAGCCAGGCAGATAGCTTGAACAGATGATGCGCACAGAGAAAGGCTTTTTGTCTTTGAGAATTTCTTTAAGCTTCATATATGCACCGCAGTAGCGCATCGGGCAGGCGATGTATGCGTTTGTTTCATCAAGGCCAAGTTCGCTTAAATCGTAGATACAGTCTTCAAATATCGGTTTTTCGATAAAGAAAAACTTTGCCTTGCCCTTAAGGTCTTTTACTGCATTGTAGTGCAGGTTGGTCGGGTTTGTGATAAATGCAAGGTCGTAAACTGTGTCGTCCAGCTGTGTAATCTGCTTTGCAATAAGTGCGCTTGTTTCTGCAGGCAGTTCGCGGAGACTGCTGCGCAAAGCAGTAACCTCCAGCTGTATGCCGCGTTCTGCACAGGCTGCTGTCAGGTTTTTAAGATGGCGTGTGCCGATGGAGCCGATGCCCACAAACAAAACTTTCATTATTCTATACCCTCGATTTTATCCATAATGCTGATTGTGTAAAGGTCCTTTTCAAAGGAGTATTTTGGCTGTTCAGTGCCTTTTACAACGTTGAGGAAGTTCTGCATTTCGTCCACATAGGCGTTTTCAACAATATTGTCGCTGTAACGGCTGTCGTGTTCGAATGTAACATATGTGTTGACAAATTCTTTTTCTTTTGTCTCGTTGTTAAATTTCCACAGTGCCTTTGGGTTACCCTCCCAGAAAAGATGCAGGCCTTCGCCGTAAACTTCCAGGTTGCGCACAGCTTTTGGGCATACAACGTCAACGGAAAGCACACCGCGTGCGCCGTTTTCGTGTGTGAGTGTCACAAAATATCTGTCGTCAAAGTCGATATCAAGGTCTGTCACCTTGTTGGAAACGCTGTACACATCTGTCACCTTGCCAAATGCTTCGATAAGCCATGGCATTTCGATGCCGAAGATTTCGCGGCAGCCGTTGGTGCGCTTGTTGCCTACAAAAAAGTATTTGTAGCTTTCCCAAGGGTGCCAGTCGGGCAGGTACTGACCGATGTGATAGATGTAGCTTACAGGCTTGTCAAACTTTTTAACCTGGTCAAGGATAAAGTTGATTTCGCCGCGGTAAAGCATTGTTGAAGAAAGGAAAAGCACTGTGTCATTTGCCTTTGCAAGTGCCATAAGTTCTTCGTAGCCGTCTTTTACAAGGTTGAGTTCGGTAAAAGAGTTGATTTTGTATGTAAGCAGTTCTTTGAGAATTGTATAGTGGCTCAGCGGTGCTGTGCACACAAATGCCACGTCAGGTTTTTCTGCAGCTGCTTCGGCAATGCTGCCAAAGGTCTTGTGGCCCATTTCTTCAACCTGGGCACGTCTTTCGTCCCAGGTGTCGACACCGATAATTTCTATAGATGAGTCGATGCCCTTTAAAAGTCTTATTCTTCTTTTGCCCATGGAACCAAGGCCAACGATTAAAGCTTTCATAGTTTATTCTCCGTCATAAAATGTTTTTACTGTATTGTGATTGGAATTTACATATTCCACAATTATCCTTGTTATTTCCGCACTTGGCACACAGCCCTTGTCATACGGGCTTTTTGCCGTGGCGGCGATTGGTGCAAACTCTGCGGACAGTGCTTTGGCAAGCCCCGCAAGAATGCTGTCTTTGTCATCTTTTGTGCAGATGACGTTCTGTGCAATATAGCGGCCTTTCTGTCTGTCGCCGATATTGACTGTGGGCACTTTGAAGGTTGGTGTTTCCACCACACCGCTGCTGCTGTTGCCCACCACTGCAGCACAGTGGCTCATAGCAGACAGATAGCGTTTAAGGCCAAGTGAGAAAAACGCCTTTGCCTTTTCTTTGTGTTTTTCGCACCAGCTGTCCACCATGGCATTTATGGCTTCGCCCCCTGCATCTGCATTGGACTTGGTGAAAATCATATTGTAACCGCTGATTTGGTCCAGCGCATCCAGAAGGTTCTGCATATCCTCTGTCGGGGTGCCCTTCTGTGTTTCCGGGTGGTATGTGATAAGCAGAAACGGTTTAAGATTTTCAAATTCAAGGCTGGTTTCCAGCTCTTCAAGGCTCATCAGCGGCACATTTTTGATGTTTTCGTCCCCAAGGCCGCCCACATTGTGCACAGTTGAAGGCTGCTGCCCAAGGCGCAGCAATCGGTTATAACTGTCATCGCAGGACGGAAAATGGATATTTGCCATAGCCGTCATACAGTGGCGGTAAAAATCGTCCTTTGCGCCGATGGTAACATCGCCGCCGCTGATGTGTGCTATCGGCACACCAAGGGCAGATGCCGCTGTGCACACGGCAAACATCTCGTAGCGGTCACCCAGCACAAGCAGCAGGTCAGGCCTGTCATAGCTGAACAGCGTGGAAAATTCTTCGATGGTGTGTGCAATTGTTTTTGCCACAGCCCTGTCGTCGTTGCCGAATTTAAGGATATCCACCATATATTTTGGCTCAAAACCGTCACGGCGGATTTCTTCGATTGTATTGCCGTATTCAGCTTTAAGGTGTGTGCCCGTGGCAACAACAGCAAGCTGAATGCTTTCTTCTTTATCCAGCCGCACACACACGGGTTTAAGCAAACCCCAGTCGGCACGGGTGGAGGTTACAACAAAAACTTTTTTCATAATTTCTCCAAAGATATTTTGGGTGGCTTGGAGGGCTTGCCCTCCAACTATAAATCGGGGTGGTGGAACGGAGGGGTGTCCCCTCCTTATATCAATAATGTATCGTCGCCCGATTTATACAAACAAAGAGGCGCGGTGCAGACGGATTTGTCTGCGGAAGCGCCACACAGCAGCGACCTTAATGTGCCTTGTCCGGCGGGGTCCGCTGCCTGCCAACAGCGGCAGTTTTGGGCACTTTTGCTGCCAAAAGTGCCATGCAACGCATAACGAGTTAAGAGCAGAGCTCTTATAACTACAACTCAATCAGTTCGTCCACTTCAAAGTCCCGTTTTGCGCTCTGGCCTATAACGTCATACCATTTCATAGGGCTTATGCCGTTGCCGGGACGTTTTACTGTTAAGTTTTCGGCAGTAAAAGTTTCTCCCGCTTTTATTTCCACCTTGGCAACAATGCTTTTGCGGGCGATGTCCTTGTTTTTGGCTTCGCTTTCGGTAACTGTTTTTACGCCGCTGCCCAGCACAAGCTCGGTGTTGCGGATTGCCTTTACCAGTGCCACCAGCTCGTCAGGGTTCATAGATGCGGCGTGGTCAGGGCCTTCCATATTTTTATCAAGTGTAAAGTGCTTTTCGATAACCTCTGCGCCAAGTGCAACTGCTGCAAGAGGTGCTTCCAGGCCAAGGGTATGGTCGGAATAACCGATTTTTGTGCCAAAGTTTTTCTGCAGGTCAAGCATTGCCTTTACGTTGGCATCTTTAAGCGGTGTAGGGTACTCGGTGTTGCAGTGGAGAATTGTAACATCGGTTGCACCGTTTTTGTACAGCACGTCAAGGCTTGCCTTTACTTCTTCAATTTCGCACATACCTGTGGACATAACAATCGGCTTTTTAAGCTGTGCCACCTTTTCAAGATAAGGCAGGTTTGTAATTTCGCCTGACGGAATTTTCCACACAGGCATATCCATTTCGGCAAGGAAATCGATGCTGTCCATATCAAAAGGTGTGGACAGATACATAATGCCGATACTGTCGCAGTATTCTTTAAGCTCACGGTGGGCATCAAAGCCAAAGTGGATTTTTTTAATCATCTCAAGCTGGCTTTCGTCTGCGCCTGTTTTTTCTTTCTGATATTCGGCTTTCTGTGCAAAGCGGCTTACAACAAGCTCTGGCTTTGCTGTCTGATATTTTACAATGTCGGCACCTGCGGCCTTTGCAACATCTGCCATCTTTTTGGCAAGTTCAAGGGAACCGTTGTGGTTAACGCCTGCTTCGGCAATGATAAGTACTGACATAATGTTTCTCCTTTTATATAAACATATATATTCTATTATATTGTATCACAACTGCAGCGCAATAAAAAGCCTGTTTCAGCAAAAATTCAACAATATGCAGCCACTGTGTACGCAGTCCGCGCACAGCTGTACATATGTTGTACACAATTTTTACTTGATTATTTCACATATTACACATATAATAATGCTGAACAAGGTATAAAACTTAAAAAATAAACCGGTTAAAAGAAAAACTTTACAAACCATCATTTTTGGAGGTGACTTTATGAAAAAATTATTTTCCGTTCTGCTTGTGCTTGCCCTTGCACTGCCTGTGACAGCCTGCAAGAAAAAAGAGCCAGCCCCGGCACCTGACAGCAGCCCGCTGCCAACACCGCCGCCACAGGAAGCCCCTGCTGACCAGCAGGCAGAAGACAAAAGCAACATTGACCCATTTGAAGTGGAAGCCGTTGAGCTGACAAAGGCCCTTGTAAAATCCATTGATGATATTGAAAAAGGCAAAATAGAATTTGACTACGAAGATTTTATGCTGCATCTTGCATTGGTGGAAGATGATGATTTTACATACTACAGCTATGCACCACAGCTTGCTGACGGCAGCAGAGAGTTTATCCCTGCCCGCTGCGAAATTATTGCAAAACAGATTTTTGACAAGGATATCCCTGCAAAAGAACTGATGGACGATGATTTCTACAACAAGGAAAAACAGAGTTATATTGTGCCTGACGGCATAGGCCTTGACGCTGACTATATGGCAGAAAACTGCAGCTATGCTTCCAACGGCAGCGAAGCAACAGTGACCTTTGACCTTATGGAAGAGACAGATGACAGCGGCGACCCTGTTTTTAAAAACATAGGCAAAGCAACCTTTAAATACAAACTTTCCACAGAAAAAGGCGGCGCATACTGGACATTTAACGGCTACAGCCTTGCATGATAAAACCGTATAACAAAGAAAAACCTGACGGAATTTCCGTCAGGTTTTATTTTTTTAATATCACATCTTATCTGTTTTCCAGTCTTCTGCGCATATCTTCCAGTTCTTCCAGCTGGCCCATATCCATCCAGCTGTTTTCGCTTACGGGATAAACGCCAACCTTTTCGCCAAGACTGCGGTATTTTTCGATGATGTCGGGGAAACCGCATTTTTTGTTTTCTTCCAGCTCGTCCACCACACGCTTGTCCACTATGTACATACCTGTATTGGTCAGAAAGTTCATTGTAGGCTTTTCGGTGATATCCTTGATTTCGCCGTCTTCGTTAAGGGTAAACACGCCGTAAGGGATTGTAACGTGCTTGAAGGCGCACACAACGGTGATAATGTTGCCCTGCTGTTTGTGGAACTTGTAGATGTCGTTGTAGTCGGCATCGATAAGCACATCGCAGTTGGTAAGGAAAAACGGTGTGTCGATTTTGCCTTTAAGCAGGCTTAAACCGCCGCCTGTGCCAAGGAAGGTTTCTTCCTCCACAAAGTCCACATTATAGTCCTTGCAAAGCTCGTTGAAATAGGCCTTTATCATATGCTTTTTGTGGTTTACCACAAGGTCAAACTGACTGCAGCCAAAGGAGTGAAAACGGTCGATAATATGTTCGATAATCGGTTTTTCCCCCACAGGAATCAGCGGTTTCGGCAGAATTTTTGTGTATGGATAAAGGCGTGTGCCAAGGCCCCCTGCCATAATTACAACAGGCAGGTCAAGGGATTTCTGCACCTTTACAGTGTTTTCGTCATAGAAAGCAATCTCCACGATTTTGCCCTCGTTGTCCAGCAGCGGCAGGGCGGAGATTGATTTTTTTATCATATATTCTGTGGCATCAGCCTTCTGCGCAATACCCAGATATTTTGGATTATAATTTGCAACCTTGCTGATTTTGTCCTCAAGACTGCCGCCGTGAATGATGTGACGGCGGATATCAGCATCGGTAACAACCCCCTTGAGCTTGAGCTCGGGGGCGATAACAAGTATCTGTCTGCCTGTTTTTTCAAGCTGATTCATAGCATCCAGAACGGATATTTCTTCGCTGATTAAAAGCTGGTCAATAAGCATAGTGATTGTCCTTTTTATTTTGTAATTTCCAGCAGTCTGTCCGCAACGATTTTTGCATCGTCAAGGGACAGGTTTGTGGTGCACGGAATATTTACAACACGTTTAAAGTAGTAGTTTGCCTTGCTTAAATCTGTTCTCTGACAGTCTTTGTAAGGTTCAAGGTCGCTGATAAGTGCCCAGATTGGTCGGGTCTGAATTTTGTCCTCGCTCATACCTTTAAGGATGTCGTCGGTGGATTTTGCACAGTCTTTAAGCAGTACGGAGTAAAACCACTTGTTGCTGCGGATATCGCTGCGGAAAGGCAGGATTTCCAGCCCGTTTCTGCCGTGGATTGCCTCCACATAAAAATCATAGTTGCGTTCTTTTACGCCGATAAATTTTTCAAGACATTCCATCTGTGCAACACCAAGGGCTGCCTGCAGGTTTGTCATGCGGTAGTTGTAACCGATTTCGTCGTGATAGAAACGCACCTCGTCGCTTTTTGCCTGGGTGGAAAGATGTTTTGCGCGGGCTGCCCAGTCGTCGTGGTTAGACACCAGCATACCGCCGCCGCCTGTTGTGATAATCTTGTTGCCGTTGAAGCTGTAGCAGCCGATATCGCCGATGGTGCCTGCAAATCTGCCTGCATAGCGGCCCTCTTTGCAGTAGGTGCCAAGGGCTTCGGTTGCATCTTCGATAAGGGTAAGGTTGTATTCCTGTGCAATATCCATAAGTGCTTCCATATCGCAAAGGTTGCCGAAAACGTGCACCGCCATAATGGCTTTTACCTGTGCGCCTGTGGTTTTGTTGATGGTTTTGCCGTCAACAATTTCACAGTTTGTCCGGAGAAATTCACGCACTTTTGCAGGGTCGATGCAGAGATAATCATCGCAGTCCACAAAAATTGGCTGTGCATTTGCATATTTTACAGGGTTTACTGCCGCAATAAATGTAAGGGCAGGCACAAGAACTTCGTGGCCCATGCCCACACCGCTTACGATAAGTGCAAGGTGCAGTGCAGCTGTGCCGCTGGCTGTTGCAACAGCGCGGGGCATTTTAACATATGCTGCAAGGTCTTCTTCAAATTTTGTAACATAGCCGCCCCCTGTGGAAACCCAGGTGGATTTTACGGCATCGTTAACGTATTTTTCTTCGTTGCCTTCAAAGTTAGGCACTGAAAGCGGAATAAAAGGATGACTCATTGATATGCCTCCATATATAAACTATTTCTCACACTGCATGTGAGGATGCTGTCCTTTGGATGTGACAGGCAAAGCCTTTTTATGACACAAATACAATTGCTTTCAACGGGAAGTAGTATGCCGCAAACAGCAGTGCTGCTGCAGTCACCGCAAAGATATAGCCAATCCACACGGTGCTCTGTTCGCCCTTTGCAAAGGTGTTCAGAAGGATTTCGTCGCTGTGCGGTGCTTTGTCTGCAGAAAGTTCTGCGCCGTTTTTCATATAGCCTTTTGCCCACCAGCTGAAAAGCATTAAAAGACCCATAAATGCAGGGATAAAATATCTCATCTGCAGGCCGATAATCTGCGGCAGTGTAACAGGTGTCCAGGTAAGATACAGCCCTGTTGCACACACTGCATAGGTAAGCAGTGCTGTGATAAAGAAAACCGCCACACGGTTAAAATCTTCTTTTTTAAGCAGATGTGCATTTTTGAATGCCGCAAGCAGCAGTACAACCGGTGTAAAGGTGCTGATAATCTTGATGTCCACATCAATCCAGCCAAAAAGACCGCCTGTGGAGATAAAGAAAGAGTTGTTGCGCATTGTGTCAAGGAACACAACAAGATATCGCAGCGGATTTGAAAGGATAAACATAAGCTGTGCCGCAGGGTTGGAATCGCTCATAGGGCGTTCGATAACTCCATAGTTGGACAGCAGGCCAACCAGCAGCCCCATACCTTCGTAAATTATAAAGAACACTGCAAGCACGGCGGCAACAAACTGCCAGCGTTTGATTTTAACTTTCCAGCGGTCCTTTGGCAGAAGCAGCAGAAGCAGGATAAACACGATATAGTTCATCTTGCTGGTGCACATAACCGCAAAAGCAACAATAAAGGCAATAGCTTTCTTTTTGTCAAAGCTGTCGCTTAAAACCGTGCCGAAGACAAGGAACATAAGGCCAAACAGCATGCAGTCGTTGTTGCAGCTGGACACCACAAACATTGTCAGCGGCATAATCATAATGGCGTACAGCATCATGCGGAAGCGTGCCGCCCAGCGCAGTGCAAAATAGCAGCAGGCTGTGTAGAAGGCAAGGTTTGCAAGCCTTGCAAGATAATAGCACCACAGTGCATCGGCACCGAAAAGGCGGCCGATAAACACGCCCAGTGCCTGCGGAAGATAAGGGATAATCTGAAAGATTATAATGCCCATAGGCTCGCCCTTTCTGCCGCTTGCCATATCGTCAAAATACATATCAAAGCGGTCAAGAATGCTGCAGCCCTTTTCGGCAGGGTAGCCGTTGCGGTAAGCAACAGGGAATGCTTCCATAAGCAGATAGACGTCGTTTGGCCATTCCTGCTGCTCGTCAAAGTGAAAATCCCCCATGCCCATTGCATAGCTGCGCAGATAGTGGCTTTGCTCGTCCGGCACCTGATTTGGCGGTGTGATAAAGCAGAACAGCACCCCTGTGACAAAGATGAGCACTGTCATAAACAGTGCGGTGTTGTTTCTGCAGAATTTTTTTGCCAGCAGTGCACCGCCGCTGATAACCATCAGGATGCCAAACAGCACAAGTGTGCCGCCTATCTGGCCAATCCACTGAGGCTCGTACACCACGCGGACAAAGTATATTGCAAAAAACGCAAGGCAGAATAAAGCGAAACAGCCTATACCGCAAAGCAATACAGGCTTATTTCTTATACTGTCACAAAGTTTTTTTAATTTTACGGTTAAATTTTTAAATTTGTCTGTCATAAAAATGTGACCTTTACAATGGCATTTTAAACGTTGTAAATTTCAGGTTTATAGCGGTCAAGGTTCTGACGCATCCAGTCGATAGTTTCGGCAATACCCTGTTCAAAGGTATAGTTTGGCTGCCAGCCTGTCAGACTGTTAAGCTGTTTTGCTGTGCCGAGCAGACGGTTAACCTCGCTTTTTTCAGGGCGCAGGCGCTGTTCTTCACAGATGATGCGTGCATTTGGATTTATCTGACGGATAAGCTCGTTTGCCAGGTCCCCGATGGAGATTTCTTTTTCTGTCGCGATATTGAGCTCTTTGCCGATTGTATTGTCGTGGTTTGCAATTGTCACAAAGCCGTTTGCTGTGTCTTTTACATAGTTGAAGTCACGGGTTGGTGTAAGGCTGCCAAGCTTGATTTCTTCGGCACCGCTTAAAAGCTGTGTGATGATTGTAGGGATAACTGCACGGGCAGACTGGCGCGGACCGTATGTATTGAACGGACGCACGATTGTAACAGGTGTTTCGAAAGAACGGTAGAAGCTTTCGGCAATTCTGTCTGCACCGATTTTTGTAGCGGAGTATGGGCTCTGACCCTGGTACGGATGTTTTTCGTCAATAGGCACATACTGTGCTGTGCCGTAAACCTCGCTTGTGGAGGTAACAAGCACACGGCGTGTGTCAAGGTCACGTGCTGCCTGCAGAATGTTCAGTGTGCCCTTTACGTTTGTGTCAACGTATGTGTCAGGAGAATGATAGCTGAAAGGAATTGCAATAAGTGCTGCAAGGTGGAACACTGTGTCCTGGCCTTTCATTGCAACGCGCACACCGTTTGGGTCGCGCACATCGCCCAGCACAACATTCATGGAAGCTTTTTCTTCCTTGCTCAGTGTATCCAGCCAGCCCCACTGACCAAAAGAGTTGTAAAGGCAGAAGGCTGTAACATCATAGCCTTCACGGATAAGCTGCTGTGTAAGATGACTGCCGATAAAGCCGTCTGCTCCTGTAACCATAACTTTTCTTGACATATATATTTCCTCACTTTTCTATGTGTGAATTGTCCTTTGCTGATAAGTACGCATAATTTACCTATTATCCATATCATTATACCGCAATTATAATAAAAATACAACAATTATTACCATTGCGGTATCTTATTTACAAACCGCTTATATTTTGATAAAATATAAAGTGGCGAATTATGTTTTTTTGAAAGGAAAAAATATGGTTAAACTGGCAAGAAAACTGGCGATAATTTTATTGCCGATAGTTATATATTTTGCAGCTTTTATATACTTTGAGCCCTACAATTACTTTGGACTTAAAGAAAGCGAATACAGCGGCGACAGTGCCATTGTCCGCGTGAGAAACTACAATGCAGAGCCGGAAGATGTTATTCTGCTGGGCGACAGCCGTATGGCACATTTTGATATGGACCTTGTGGAAAAACTGGTGGGCGAAAAGGTTGGTCAGCTTGCCTTTGGCGGCGCCAGCTTCAACGAAAGCATGGACCTTTTGGAATATGCGCTGGAGCGCAACGAAAATATCCACACCGTGTTTTTTGAGGTAAGCTTTTACACCCTTAACGAAAGCTACTACAAGGACAGAATGAGCAGCATTGAAACCATTGCCGAAAACCCCTTTGCATATATGCTCAACTTCAACTATAACGTGGAGATGCTAAGCAACGTGCGCTGGGTGCTGCAGGGCGTGGAAAACGTGGCAAGCCCTCACCACCAGGAATGGACAGATGAAGATTATTACCACGAGGACGGCACAAAGCGCACCTACCGCAAAAACCTTGAAGAATATGCCGTGGACACAATCTATCCCGTATGCGAAAACTATGCCCTTGACAGTGCAGATATCGAAAGATACATCAGCCTTGCCAAACTGTGCAGAGCAAGAGGCATAAAGCTGTACACAGTTATGCCCCCTGCAGACCAGTCACTTGTTGACCTTGTAATTGAGCCGCTGGGCATAGGCGAACATATAAACACCTTTATCGAAACTGTAAGCCCTTACACAGAAGTGCTCAACTTTGAATACAACGAGGTTAACCCTTTCAGCGAAGATTTGTTCTTTGACGGTTTTCACCTTGATGTTTACAGCGGCCTGCCGGTGTTTACCGAAATGCTGTTTAAAAACAGATAAACCGGCCTCCCTCTGATGAGGGAGGTGTCACCCACGGTGACGGAGGGAGAGACCGCCCCTCAGTCAGCTTATGCTGACAGCTCCCCTGACAAGTGGAGCCATTTAACCTTAACCTATATACAGAGGTAACATTATGGCTTTGGATTTTTTGATTTTATACGAACACATTGTAAGAGAATACGAAAGCATTACCTTGCTTAAAGCAGAGCTGGAACGCCGCGGCTACACTGCCGAAATCCGCCAGCTGCTTGCAAAAAAAGAACGCCGCCTTTACAAAGAGGACAAACCAAAGGTGGTGGTTGCCAGCGCAATGTATGACAACAAGACGGTAAACAGCTTTGTTTACAACAATGTCGGCGTGTGCAACAAGGTGGTAAATCTGCACTGGGAGCAGGTGCTCAGTGAAGAACAGGAAAACAGCCCCTTCTTCAACTGCGGTGAAGCTGCCGCCTATGCAATGCACACCTGCTGGGGCGAAAAAAGCCGTGACCGCATTGTAAAATACGGTGTGCCGATAGAAAACACAACCATAACAGGTGCAGTTACACTGGACTTTCTGCGTCCCGAGTTCAAGGGATATTACAAGGAAAAGGAAGAACTTTGCGCAGAATTCGGCCTTGACCCAGACAAGCGCCTTGCGCTGTATGTTTCCAGCTTTTCCGTTGCATATATGTCCGACAAGGAAATAGCCGAGCTTAACGACCTTGCAGGTGTAAGCTTTGACCAGTTCCGCATTACCGCCTGCAAGAGCATGAACAAGACACTTGAATGGGTGGACAAATTTCTGCAGACGGAAGAAGGCAAAAACACAGAGTTTGTATACCGCCGTCACCCAAGCGAATGGAACAGCCCTATCCTTGCCGAAATGGCAGCCAAACACAAAAACTTTCACCTTATCACCGACTATTCGGTTAAACAGTGGATTGTTGCGGCAGACACAATCTTCAGCTGGATTTCCACATCTATTGCCGAAATTTACTTTGCTGGCAAAAGCTGTTTTGTTATCCGCCCTTACCCTGTGGAATGGGAGTATGACCCTGTTATCTACAAGGACTGCAGATACATAGACAATTACGAAGATTTTGCAGCCACCTTTACCGCAGAGGATGCACCGTTCCCTATCGATGAGGAAATGATGCTCAGCCACTACAATCAGACCGAAGTGCCAAGCTATGTGCGCATTGCCGATGTGTGCGAAAAGATGCTGCACGAAGACAGCGACGCAACGGGCAGAAAACCCTTTGACCACTTTACGCCAAAATTCAGCTGGCTTAAATATTTCTCCCTTATCGGCCTGCACTTTATGTACCGCATAAAACTGGACCCTGCAAAGCTGAAAATTTTTGGCCCTCTGTCCGAATGGGCCGGCAGAATTTACGGCCACATTGCAAAAAGCCACGTATCCAAAGAAGAAGATGCAGCTTTCCGTGCAAAAATTGACAGATTTGTAAAATAAACCCAAAGGATTATTTGGGTGGCTTGGAGGGCTTGCCCTCCAAATAAAAATCGGGGTTGTGAAAGAAGGGGTGTCCCCTTCTTGTAAACAATAAAAAATTGTCGCCCCTTCAGCACACACAACGCGGCGCGGTGTGTGCGGACCTGCACACGTAAGCGCCACACAAAAGCGACCTTGTCATACACTGTTCGGCGGGGTCCGCTGCCTGCCAACAGCGGCAGTTTTGGTCACTTTTGCTGCCAAAAGTGACATGCAAAGCATCATTATGCTTTGGGCGGTCAAAAATGCCATGCAATGCCTTTCCCCCACATTATTCGGAGGATAATTATGAAGTACGATTTCCATATCCATTCCTGCCTTTCCCCCTGCGGAAGCGATGATATGACCCCTGCAAACATTGCGGGGATGAGCTTTCTGGCAGGTCTTGGCGCAATTGCAGTATGTGACCACAACAGCTGCCTCAACATTGAGGCGGCGGCGAAAGCCTGCGCCCAGTACGGAGTGAGATACCTTTGCGGCATGGAGCTTTGCACCAGCGAGGATATCCACGTGCTGTGCTACTTTAAAGATGTGCAGAGTGCTATGGACTTTTCTTATCACATAGAAGAAAACACCCTTAAATTTCCAAATCAGCCAGAGCATTACGGCAACCAGAACATTATGGACGACACCGACAATATTCTGGGCACTGTAGACCACCTGCTGATAAGCGGCTGCAACTATTCGGTTTACGAAATTGCCGACATTGTGCACTGTATGGGCGGCGTGTGCTATTATGCACATATTGACAAACCCAGCTATTCGGTTATCAGCGTGCTTGGCACAATCCCCGAAGATGTTTATTTTGACGGTGTGGAAATTCACGACCTGTCAAAGCGTCAGGGGCTTATAGATGCAGGATATATAACCCAGGACACACCTTACATATCCGACAGCGATGCACATCAGCTGGAGCTTATAGGCGACAGAGAGTGCCAGATGGACGAAAATCATCCGCTGTATCAGTTTATAATGGAATAATTGTCACTTTTCGCTGAATTTTCAAAATTCGGTTTTACAATATAAAAAAATCAAAAAAGAAGGTATTATTATGAGCTTTACTTTCGCATTGTCATCAATAGGTTTTGTGGGCAGATTTATAATTGCATTTATCATTCTGGCCTACCTTTATTCCACCAACAAAAACGACGAACATATCCGCAAGGGCTTTAAAATTCTGTGCATTGCAGGTGCCATTGTGTTTGTGCTGATGGTGGTTCTGTTTTTCCTTGTTTTTGTTGTGGGCGGCATTGGCCTGCTGGGCAATCTTTTTGACACCGTGCGCTATCACAACAGCTTCACCTACAACTTTCCTTATTAAAAATAACTTTGCGAGGTTTATATATGCAGAATACAACATTTAAATACACCATCAGCCTGCAGGGCAACGATATGGACGTAAAAGCTGCAAAGGCGCTGAAAAAGGGCGACAGCCTTCAGCTTAAACGTGTGTGGGACGAATTTGACACCTACGAAATTGTGGTGTACACCGAAAAGGGCGAAGGCCTTGATATGCTTGGCTATGCCGAAAGCGTTGGTGTTGCACCTTTCCTTGACAACGGCAGTGCAGAAATTGTGTCCGCAACAGTTACAGAAGTGGAAACCATTGAAGGCACAAGCCGTGCAAACGACGTGACAAACGTGGAATTTGACGTGGTTTTTGCATACGATGATGAAATTCTGGCACCGTTTGGCGGCGGCTATGACGAAACAATGGCATTTATGCCAAAGGGCGATGCAATCTTCAGCCTTTGTCTTTACCGTCTGCTTGACTACAATATGCCAATCATCACACAGACACACCTTAACCGCTATGAGTTTGAGGTGGATATGGACGATGACACAAAGATGTTCTTTGACATTCCTTTTGACGACGAAGACTATTTCTTCACCGTTGAAATTCTTTTCAACGAAACATTTACAAAGTGCCGTATGGCAAGCCGTGTTTACAGCGAAAACAAACAGTACATTATGCCTGTTGACGAACACACAGCAGACGTTATGATGACATTTATCAACCACGTGAGAATTTTCAACGAAGAAAAATCCATCACAGAGTGCGAAATTGACTGGTAAATATTACAACCGATGGGGGGTTGTTTAGGGGGCACTCCCCCTTGTATCAATAATGCGGCTGGCGTTAAGCCCGAAGCGGTTTAGCCAAAGACTAAACGATGCGAGGGTAGCGTGCCGTGTACCTTGCTGCGTGGGTCCGCTGCGTGCAATCAGCGGCGCTTTTGGTCACTTTTGGCGTCAAAAGTGACATACGAAGTATAAGTTTGCCGCCTTTTAAAAGGCAAAAGGAGTTTTTATGCAATGCGAAAAATTATTCTACAACGACAGCTTTGCCACAACATTTACTGCAGAGGTTGTGGACTGCTTTGAAAACAAAGACCATTTTGCCATTGTGCTGGACAAAACCCTGTTTTATCCCGAAGGCGGCGGCCAGCCCTGCGACCACGGTGTTATCCGCTTTGGCGGCAATACCGCCGAAATTTTTGATGTGCGCGAAAAAAACGGCGTTATCTGCCACTACAGCCGCACACCAATTGAAATCGGCACAGTGATTGACGGCGAAATTGATTTTGAACGCCGCTTTGACCTGATGCAGCAGCACACTGGCGAACATATTGTCAGCGGCATTGTGCACAGCCTTTTCGGCTATGACAATGTGGGCTTTCATTTAAGCGAAAAGGATATGTCACTTGATTTCAGCGGTCCGCTGACAAAGGAAGATATCGACCGCGTTGTTGATATGGCAAATGATATAATCATCAAAAACCAGCCTGTTACAGCCGATTATCCCGATATATCCAAACTGGAATACCGCAGCAAAAAAGCACTGGAAGGCCCTGTGCGCATTGTTACCGCAGGTGAAGCCGACGTTTGCGCCTGCTGCGGCACACATCTTGCAACCACAGGTCAGGTGCAGATGGTGGCTGTTAAGGACAGCATGAACTACAAGGGCGGCACAAGAATTTTTCTCGGCTGCGGCAAACGTGTTTATGCAGACTATTATGCCAAAACCGCGCAGTGTCTTGACATCAGCCATGCTTTAAGCGCAAAAACCGACGAAATAAGCAGCAAGGTAAATGATAAAATAGCCGAGTGTGAAAGCCTGAAAGCTGCTCTGGCTGCCGCAAAGGACGAGCTGTTCAGCTTCTGGGTTAAAGACGTGCCTGCAGGTGATGTTGGCTTTATGGCAAAGGACGGGCTTTCCAGCGTGGAAATTCAGCGTCTTTGCAGCAAGATAAACGAAAAATGCACCACCGCCTGCGTTGTGGCAAAACAGACTGACGGCACAAGCAAAATCTGCCTTTTCTCCTCTGTATGCGACACAAACAAGGTGGGCAGAGCAATCTGCACAGCCCTTGGCGGCAAAGGCGGCGGCAAACCCGGTATTTTTCAGGGTACATTTACCGCTGACGGCGATGTGGAAACCCTTTTAAAAGGAGCTTTGAATGATTAGCGACAGCATTCTGCAGATTATAAAAGTCAACAACCGCCGCACACCTTTTGACATTGACCATTTTTCAATACAGCAGGTGGGCAGAAAATTTTACGTTTACGCCCACCCTTTTGAAAACGGGTTCAACAAAAAGAAAATCGGCACCTATGCCGACTATGAAAGTGCCAAAAAGGCAGTGGACAGCATTATCGATTTAAAGCTGCCTGCAGATATACAGTAAAATTATACAGTGGCAGATGCCCGCATCTGCCCTTTTGTTATTGCTTTTGCGGACAATGCGGGTATTGTCCCCCTACATTTTAACACTATGGCTCACAGATATTTTTTAACCGATATAAACGAAAACACCGCCACTGTTACCGACAGCGAGGCGGTGCATCTTTGCCGCGTTATGCGCATAAAAAGCGGTGACGAGGTAATACTTTGTGATAACAACGGCTACGATTACCGCGCTGTTGCAAGGGATATCAGCGAAAAGCTGATTGTCTTTGATGTGCTTGAAAAAACAAAAAATGCCGCAGAACCAGCCAAAGACCTTATTGTCTACATGGCTTTGCCAAAAAGCGACAAGCTGGAGTTTATTGTGCAGAAAGCCTGCGAGCTTGGCGCAAGAAAGCTTGTGCCCTTTGTAAGCGAGTTCTGCGTGGCACAGAAAAGCAAAAAGGAAGACAGCAAAAAAGCACGCCTTGCAAAAATAAGTGCCGAAGCCGCCAAGCAGTGCGGCCGCAGCACACCTATGGAAATAGGCGACACACTGACAGTAAAGCAGCTGCTTGGCGAAATGGCAGAAAACGACATCAACCTGTTTTTCTACGAACACGCGGATATGCCCCTTAAGGAAGTTGATTTTTCCGACAAGCAGACCGTTGGTGTCATCATTGGCAGCGAAGGCGGTTTCAGCCAGAAGGAATGCGACCTTTTTGCCGAAAAGGGTGCCGTGACAATAAGCCTTGGCAAACGCATACTGCGCTGTGAAACCGCAGCAGTAAGCGCAATAACCCTTGCCATGTACAATATGGGAGAGATGGAGTAAATATGACAAGAGAACAGGCAGAAAAATTAAGACAGGAAAACCGCAGAAAACGTCTGCGCAAAAAAAGAATAAAGGCTTTCAGCCTGCTGGCACTTTTTATTGTGCTGGCAGCCGCCGTGCTGTTTTTTGCAGTAAAGGGCATTGCATATCTTATGACTGACGGCGAAGACGAAAACACAGACAATCCTATAGGCACTGCAGGTGTTGTTGACAGCAATACCGATGAGTCTGACGGCAGCAGCGATGCAGACGACGAAAACCAGCCGGCTGCAAGCGAAGAACCTGAACCAACCACAGAACCAACTGCAGAACCGGTACCAACCGAAGAACCTGCAAGCACCACACCTGTTGGCACAAAACCCCAGCAGAGCTGGAGCACCATGCTGGTTAACCAGTGGAGCTATATGCCGGAAGGCTATGTGCCTGACGTAAGGGAAATATCCTACGAAGGCGTAAGCCCCCTTAACAACAAATTTGACGTGCGCGCCGCAGATGCACTGGAAAAAATGCTTGCCGATGCAAGAAGTGCAGGCTACAATATGTACCTTGTTTCCGCTTACCGCAGCCACGACTATCAGGTAAGCCTTTTCAACCGCAAGGTCAACGAATACAAGGCGCTGGGCTATGACGATGCAACAGCCTACAGCGAAGCAAGCCAGTGGGTTGCAATCCCCGGCACAAGCGAACACTGCACAGGCCTTGCCGCAGATATTGTTTCTTCCACCTGGTACAACTACAACAGCGACCTTACCCACGATTTTGAAGACACAGACCACTTTGACTGGCTGTACGAACACTGTGCAGACTATGGCTTTATCCTGCGCTATCCAAAAGGTGCCGAAGCCATAACAGGCATCACCTACGAGCCCTGGCACTACCGTTTTGTAGGTGTTGATGCGGCAAAATATATTATGGAAAATCACATTACTCTGGAAGAATTCTGTGCAGAGTAAACATAATAATCCATTGATTTTTGCACCGATATATAGTATCATTATTATCAGCAAATATCCCAGGCAGGTACCATTTTATATGAATATTCAGGAAATCAAAAACGAAATATCCCTTATCAACGACGAGATGCTTAAGCTGTTTATCCGTCACCTTGAGCTTACAGTGGAAGCAGGCAGACTGCGCGAAGCAGACGGCAAGCCACTGTATGACAGAAAAGCGGAAGAAATCACGCTGGAAACTGCAGCGGCAAACAGCCCGCAGAATATGCAGAACTATTCCATCGAGTTTTTCCGCAGTCTGATAAACCTGAGCAAGGACTATTATAAGGACAACAAATAATATTTCGCATATACAAAAACCGCAGTCTGACCGCTGCGGTTTGTTTTTTGGCAAAGGAAAAGGCGGTTTTTACAAACCGCCTTTAGTTTTTATATTCAGTTTTCCGATTTAAGATTAAAGCATACCGAAAAGCATGCAGAGGTAGTGTGCTGCAACACCTGCACAGAGACCACCGATTGTGTGGCTGAAGAGAGCATCTTTGATAAACTGTCTTTTGTCAAGAGCGTCCATCATGGAGATGTGTGTGGAAAGGTAACCGGACCAGCACATACCCATAGCTGTAAATACTGCGATTTCGTTGAGACCTGCTGCACCTTCTGCAATCATTGTTGGAACAAGACCCATTGCTGCGCCTGTTGCACCAAGAGCTGTGATTGGGAATGCGATGTTGCTTGGGTCACGGAAGCCGAAGAGCACGTTTGTTACAGGCTGGATAAGAGCGCCGAGTTTTGGCAGGAGGCCAACACCTTCGTATGCTGCGCCTGTAAAGCCTGCTGCAGGTGGGTTGAATGTAAGCATCATAACAACTGTGCAGATAACAAGAACGCCAGGAACAATAGCAAAGCCCATGTCTACACCTGTTTTACCGCCTTCGAGAAGTGCGTTGAGAACACGTTCGAGTGTGGAACCGTTAACTGTTTTGAGTTCTTCTTCCATTTTTGGTGCGCCTTTGATGGAGCGGTCTGCTTTTGCTTCTTCTTTGGAAACTTTGTAGTATTTTTTAGTTGCACGAAGCATAAGACGTACAGATACTACAGAACCTACACAAGCGCCGAGAACACCAACGAGTGATGCTGTGAGTGCGCCTTCAAGTGGAAGAGCAAGCATATATGTACAAAGGATAAGACCCATACCAAAGGATGTACCAAGGTTGCACAGTGCAGGAATCTGATATTCCTTGAAGAATTTTGTAAAGCTTTCGTTTTTAGCTGTGGAAAGGATTGCTGCGTTGTCGGATACGAATGTTGTAACAATACCAAGGGAAGCTGCGCCAGGCATACCGTAGATTGGTCTCATAAGTGGGCTGATAAGTTTGTTGAGAAGGTCGATAACGCCAAATTCTGCAAAGATGGAAGCGATAGCACCTGTAACAACAGAGATAGCCATGATAAAGAAACAAGTGTTGAGAAGAAGGTCGTGTGCTGTGTTCATAATTGTGTTGAACATATTGCCGATGCCCATTACGTTGCCGAGAAGGCAGAGGCCGCCAATGATTACAACCAGAACAACAAATGTTTCAAGGGAAACCGCTTTTTTCTGTTTCATTTTTTCCTCCGAAAAAGTGTGTGATATACTTTTATTTTTTTGATTGTTAATTTATATATAACAGACAGATATCTGCTATTTACTTTTTCAAGACAGAGAGGCTTCTCTGTCTGTTTGCTGTGCCAAAAATCACTGCACAGACAAAAACTGCCCGCAGGTGACAGCTTTGTGTTATTTTCCGTATGGGCAGTGGCTTACGCACAGTCCGCAAACTGCGCCTCTGCCGATGTTTTTGTATTCCCTTTTCATAAACTCGCTGCATTTTGCCGCATTGAAATAGCTTTCGCGGTCGGTTGACCAGTTTTTGCCGCTTATGGCACCGCTTGGGCATTTTTCCTTGCAGATGTTGCAGTGGCTGCACAAATCTTTGGGATATTCGGTTGGGTTTTCAAACTGACAGTCGGTAAACAATGTGCCCAGGCGCACCCTTGCGCCAAAGTCCTTGTGCAGAAACAGACCGTTGTTGCCCATATTGCCAAGGCCGCTGAGGCAGGCAATTTTTTTGTGGCTGTATCTGCCGCGGTAGTGCCAGCCTTCGTCATTTATGGACTGGCTGGATGCAACGGTGATGTATTTATAGCCGTGCCTGTCCAGCAGCAGACCAACCCTTAAAAGACAGTGGTCGATAAAGGCGTTTACACTGCGGTAGTGGTTAAAGTATGTATGTGTGGGTTTGTCCACAACTTCGTCAAGGATAGCATCTGACAGATGCACCACAATGCTTACTGCATTTTCAAGGCCGCCGATGCCGTCGTCTGTCTGCATGTGGCAGAAGCCTACATCGCTTACCCCAAGTGAGGCAAGCAGGTCTTTTATTTCTGTCTGTATCTGTGTCATATTATAAAACCCCATCTTTTTTATTTTACCATAAAACAGAATAAAGTATATTGTAAATTCTGACAAATTAATGGTATTTTATTGTTTATATTATTGTAACTGTTGTAATGACAAGACAAAAAAATAACATTTATTTAAAAAGGTCGGTTTTCATAACCGATGCCGACTGCACAGTGTCCCTGCCGTATTTTTCTTTCAGTTTGTCAAGTGCCTTCTGCAGATTTTCCTTTTTTGTGTCGTCCTGGCTTTCGGCAGTTTCAAAAAGGTTAAGCTGCTGCACCCGCTTTTCTGCGGTAAGGTCAAGGGCGGTAACAGTCAGCGCCCTTATGGGCATCTTTACGTTCCAGTTTTTAACCAGCAGCTCAAGTGCTGTTTTGTATATATTGTCACTTACATTTGTAGAGTTTACCTGTTTTTGTCTTGTAAAGGAGACAAAGGCAGGATTTTTTATTGTTATCTGCACCCCGTTGGCATACAGCCCGTGCTTTCGCAGGCGCAGACCCACCTGTTCGCTAAGCACCATAAGTGCGGGTCTGATATCGTCAAGGCCTGCTATATCGCGGTAAAAGGTGTTGCCGCTGCCAACAGACTTAACCTCCCTTTTTGCATCAAAAGGCAGCACGGGGCTGTCTTCAAGACCGTTGGCGTAGATGTGCAGGTCTCTGCCGTGTTTGCCCAGCTTGTCCTGCAGCATACCTGCATCCGCCTGTGCCAGCTGGCCTATGGTGCGTATACCCAGCCTGTGCAGTGTTTCGGCAGTATTTCTGCCCACATAAAGCAGGTCTTCCACCTTTAAAGGAAAAACAATATCCCTGTAGTTTTCCCTTGAGATAACCGTTGTGGCATCCGGCTTTTTATAGTCGCTGCCCAGCTTTGCAAAAACCTTGTTGAAGCTTACCCCCACCGAAATGGTAAGGCCTGTTTCGTAATACACCCGCTGTCTTATCATATCCGCCAGCTCTTTGCCGTTTTTGGCAAAAAGGTGATAGCTGTTTGTGACATCCAGCCAGCTTTCGTCAATGCCGAAGGGCTCTACAAGGTCGGTGTAGCTGTTGTAAATTTCGTTGATAATTCTGCTGAAATATTCGTATCTGTCCCGCTGTGGCGGCAGAATGATAAGGTCGGGACATGCGCGCTGTGCCGACTGTATTGTCTGTGCGGTTTTTATGCCGTATTTCTTTGCCGCCTCGTTTTTTGCCAGCACAATGCCGTGGCGGTTTTCGCTGCTGCCGCCCACCACAACGGGTTTGTCCTTTAATTCGGGATATGGCAAAAGGGAAACCGAAGCATAAAACCCGTTGCAGTCGCAGTGGAGAATTATGCGGTCTTTATTCTGTTGTTCCATAATAATTCTCCTTTATATTTGTATTGTCAGTCAACACACTGAAAGTGAGCAGCTAAAATTTATATTTGCCAGAAAAGCATTACAAAGGTGCAGCCTTTGCCTACAATCTGCACATCATTGGCTTGTGCGGAATGCCGTCTTCGTCAAATTCTTCGCCGATAACCGCAAAGCCTGCTTTTTCGTAAAAGCCCACAGCATAGCTTTGGGCTTCCAGATAAATCTGCTTTTTGTCTGTGTTTGCCTTTACCGCTTCTATGCCGGCCTTAAGCAGCTTTGCACCCACGCCTGTGCCGCGGTCAACAGTGATAACACGGCCCATATAGGCGGTTTCGCTGTCCTTTTCAAAAAAGCGCAGGCAGGCTTTTATGCTGCCGTCTTCGCCCTTTGCAAAAACGTGATAGGCATTTTTGTCCTTGCCGTCCGTGTCAAGATAAGGGCAGTTCTGTTCCACCACAAAAACTGCACAGCGCAGCTTTAAAAGCTCGTAAAGCTCGTCGGTGGTAAGCTGTGTAAAATGTTTTGTTGTAAAGTTCATAGTTTTTCCTGTAAGAAATGATATTTTGGGGTTGTGAAAGAAGGGGTGTCCCCTTCTGATATAAATAAAATACTGTCGCCCCGTTTGCACGGATAACGCGGCGCGGTGCGTACGGACCTGTACGCGAAAGTGCCGGACAAAAGCGACAACTCATTACATTGTTCGGCGGGGTCCGCTGCCTGCCAACAGCGGCGCTTTTGGTGCCTTTTGGCGTCAAAAGGCACGTGAAACAATATACATCGGCACGCCGCTGTGGATATCTGCCACCAGCTGGGCCGCAATTTCTGCTTCGCTTTTTGGCATAACAGCTTCCATATCCGCCATAAGTTCTTCCCAAGGGGTAAGTGTGTAAAGCTGTTTATAATATTTTTCGCTGTCTGTAGTTTCTTCCATATATGCTATGGCATCTTCGCAGGACTGCACCTTGTCAATCAGGCCGATTTTTTCTGCCTGCAAAGCAGAGTATATTCTGCCGTCGGCAATTTCTCTTGTTCTTTCTTCGGTCAGATTTCTGCCCAGAGCAACAATATCCACAAACTGGTCATAGGCTTCGTCCACAAGTGCCTGATAGATTGCAATGTGTTCGTCGGTCATTTCGCTGCCTGCACTGCCCATGCCCTTGTTGCCGCCGCTGACAATAAGCACCTCTTCAATGCCCAGTTTTTCATAAAGGCCGCTTAAATTTGTGGTGGAGATGATAACACCGATACTGCCTGTCCAGCCGTTGCGGTTCTGGCTGATATAGTCTGCCGCGCAGGAGATGTAATAAGCGCCGCTGCAGGCTGTGCCGTTAAAATAAGCGTGTATGGGGCGGCCTGTTTTTTCCTTGTACTCCATAAGTTTAAGGTACATTTCGTCACTTTCGTACACTGTGCCGCCGCCGCTGTCAACATCAAGAAAGATGCCTGTGTTGGTTTCGTCTTCCATAAGTTCGTCTATATATTTAAGTGTGGCATTGTGGTCATAGCCTATGCGGGCAGTGCCCTCGTTGCCTGCCTGAATTGTGCCGATAATATTGATAACGGCAAAGCTTTTGTCGGGTTTGTGTGATGTTTCCGCGTTTATGCTGCCAAGCCTGCCCACAAACATAGAAAATGTAAGCACCAGCACCATAACCCCTGCTGCAAGGGCAATAAGGATATTTTTCTTTGATTTCTGGTTGTTCATTAAAACACCCCTTTTACTTTATTTTATATATCGGGCAACCGCTTTGCCCTCTGTGTCATACAGATTTACGCTTTCAAGGCTGCAGCGGTGTTCGGGCTCTATTTCAAACACGCCTTTGTGATAATCTTCCCTATAAGTTATTATGTCCCCGCTGTTCAGCACCAGTTCTGCCTTTGTGATATCATCATTGTGCGCCAGAATAAACATCGGCACATTGAAGGTCCAGCTGCCGTACACCAGCGTATTGAAGCTACACACAGTAAAGTTGTTTTCTGCATCGCGGGCCAGCATGGCGGTTTCCACCTTGTCCAGCACTGTATCGTAACCGCTGACAACATTTAAAAAACCAACTTTTTTGTTTATCTCCTGTTTGTCGAAAAAGGCATATCCCATATCAGTATAGTTATCTTCGTCACCCACAAGATAGCAGACCATAAGAAAATCGGGCGTTCCGTTTACTTCGTCCACTTCCCTGAAACTGTAGATGCTTACGTTTTCGGCGCCGATGTGCTGTTCTATCTGCGCCGCAAGGTTATCTTCTGCCACGGGGCGTCTGTCATAGTTGCGTATCACCTGAACATCCTTAAGCATATTTTTGCCAAAGAGAGAAGCAGCAACGATAATTGCCACAATGACAATACGGGCTATTGTTCTGTTTTTCTTCATATTGATGTTTTTCATTGCAGTGCTCCTTTCTGTGCTTTCTGCTTATATGCAGCATTTATGCAGAGCCGCATATTCAAAAATGTCATTCTGAGCGAATGCGAAGAATCTCGCTGCCGGCACAGACTGCGGCTGACAGCATTCAGAACAAACCGAGAGATTCTTCAGGGCAAAGCCCTTCAGAATGACAAAATTGTTATTATTCTTTTTCTTCCCAGATTGGATTTTTAAGCACCCAGCGGCCGCAGTGGTCTTTTTCAAAGATGTCGCGGTTGTAGAACTTATCAATAATCTGCCAGAATTCTGTTTCAGTATAACCCACAAATTCGCAGAAATCGCGCACGGAAAGCGGGTCAAGGTTGTGGTCACGTTCCTTGATAATCTGCTTTGCTTCGTCCCTTGTCAGCATGCCGTAACGGATGTAGCGTGCTGTATAGTCGGTTGCTGCTGCATGGCCGAATTTTGGATATTTAAGCCAGGAATGCACAAGGTATGCACGGCTGTCAATCTGGTCAAAGTTTTCGGCATGGTGCTGACGGTCCCACTCATGTGTAAGGTCGTGGAAGCCGCGGCTTTTTGCCAGCTGATAGTTTTTATAGCTGTTCCATGGCAGGAAGTAGGACAGATACATAGGGTCAAGACGTGCAAGGTCTTCCTTGCTTGGTGCCTTTGTAAGTGCCAGTGCTGCAGGGTCGATGCCCCAGGACAGCAGTTCTTCCTCATCCATGCCGCTTGCAACGCCGTTTTCAATCTGGCCGCGTGCAGAGTAAGTTTCTTCGTCGTCACAGCCGCCGTATTCAAAGCTTACGTTTTCGCCGTAAACCAGCAGCATTGTGTTGAACTTGAGCGCCATATGCAGCGGGAATGTATAGATGTGTCTGTCAAGATACCAGGTTGGCTTGCCGTATTTTTCAAACATATTTTTCATCAGAATTTTCTGTGTTCTGATATCAGGCTTGCAGCTGATGATAGGGCAGCCGAATGCTTCGCTGATGTTTTTAAGGTTATGTCTGCCTGCCTCTGTCATAGGGAAGTTGTCTTCCACAGAAAAGAGGATAGGGTTCATCTTCATAACCTCTTTCATAATATAAACCTGAAAGTGACTGTCCTTGCCGCCGCTTGCTGCGATAGCGCAGTCGTACTGGCCGGGGCCATTGCAGCCGCGGTATTTGTCGCACAGGGCTTCAAATTCTTTCCAGCGTGCTTCCCAGTCAATATTTTTGCGTGCTTCGTAGTGGTTGCAGGCTGTGCATACGCCGTTTTCGTCAAAAATTATGCCGGGACGTGTGTCAGGCATTGTACATTTTTTGCAGTACCTCATAGGATGTCTCCTTTCAGATTTAACCGTTTTTTGTAGTATCAAGATGGTTTTGGGGCACAATACCCCACTTTTGTAATGATATCATACTTTTGCGGATAAATAAAGATAATATTGTGAATTTTAGCATTTATCCACTATACAAAAATTGGCGCAGATGATAAAATTGAATCAGTGGTTATTTTAAGTTTTTCTGAAGCGGAGCTATATTTATGAAAACAAAATATTCTTTAAAAACCCTTGCGGCTGACCTGGGTTTTGACTTTGTGGGCTGTATCCTTTATGCAGTCGGCATCAACTGTTTTATTATACCGCAGGACTTTGCATCGGGCGGTGTAAGCGGTATTGCCCTTATCATCACCTATCTTACAGGTCTGCCAAACGGTACCATCACTTTTCTGCTCAACATCCCGCTGATTATCTTCAGCTTTAAAATTCTGGGGCATATGTTTCTGCTTAAAAGTGTAAAAACCCTGGCAATTCTCACCGTTTGCATTGACGTTATCACCATAAACTTTCCAAAATATACGGGTGACCCTATGCTGGCGGCAATCTGTGCAGGCCTTTGCATAGGCGCAGGTCTTGGCGTTGTTTATCTGCGCGGTTCTTCCACCGGCGGCAGCGACTTTATCACCCTTTCCATCCGCAAACTTAAACCGCATTTTTCCGTGGGCACAATCACCTCCACCATCGACTATATCATTCTTGGGGCAAGCATAGTGTTCCTTGGCAATGTGGACGCCGCACTTTACGGCTGTGTGGCAATGTTTGTTTCGGCAAAAATACTTGACCAGATTATGTACGGCGGCAACAAGGGCAAGATGATGATGATTGTCACCGAAAAGGGCGAAGAAGTTGCCAACAGCATCTTTGCAACCACCGAACGCGGCGTGACAATTGCCGATGTGCGCGGTGCCTACAGCGGCCAGCCGAAACAGCTGGTTATCAGCGCCATGAGCAAACACGAGCTGCCAAAGGCAAGAAAAGCCGCACACGCTGCCGACGAAAAGGCATTTACAATGATTACCAACACCGACGAGGTGTTTGGCGAAGGCTTTATCGACCCAAGGGACGAATAGTGTTTTTTACAGACTGCGGGGGCTGCACCTCCATCCGTAAATATGACTTTTGACATCTGCAGGGGAGGGCTTTTGCGCTCTCCCGCAGTATCTGCCGAAACATCACTGCAGAATTGTTTGCAAATCTATATTTTAAAGAAGGCTTATTATGTTGGATTTTATCAATCTTAAATATGTTATTTTATGGGGCTTTATAATTGTTAACATCATCACCTTTATAATGTTTGGCGTTGACAAGTACAAGGCAAAAAAAGGCAAGATGCGCATACCTGAACGCCGTCTGCTTTACTGGTGTGTGCTTGGGCCTTTCGGCGGATATGTGGGTATGTACCAGTTTCGCCACAAGTATAAAAAATTCCGCTTTCAGCTGATTCTGTTTGCAATGTGCCTTGTGCAGTTTGCAGCATTTTTTGCTATTTCGTATTTTATGAAATAACAAAAAACGTTACTTTGCTTTAACAAGCATAATTATGCTTCGCATGTCACTTTTGAGGCCAAAAGTGACCAAAAGCCGCGCTGATTGCGACGCAGCGCCCCACGCGGAATATGCACCGCAATGTCGCTGCTGTGTGGCGCTTTCGTGTGCAAATCCGCACACACCGCGCCGCTTAATATGTGCAAACAGGGCGACAATACATATTTTATATAAGTGGGCGCCTGCCCCCGTTCCACCCCCGGAAATATCCTTTGCAAAAACATACTTGCTGTTATTGTTCAGAACATTCATCCGATTGCTCACTGTTAATATAACAAACAAAAAATCCTTACTTACAAGAGGTGTTTTTATGTCCAGATTCATTCTTGCTCTTGACCAGGGCACCACATCTTCCCGCGCAATTCTTTTTGACAAAGACCAGAACATTGTGGCTATGAGCCAGCGGGAATTTACCCAGATTTATCCAAAGGACGGCTGGGTTGAACACGATGCTATGGAAATTTATTCCAGCCAGTATTCCGTTATGATGGAAGTTATTGCCAAAAGCGGCATAACCCCAAAGGAAATTGCGGCTATAGGTATCACAAACCAGCGCGAAACCACAATTGTATGGGACAAAAACACAGGCAAGCCTGTTTACAATGCTATTGTGTGGCAGTGCCGCCGCACAGCAGATATCTGCGACAAACTTAAGGCTGACGGCTGGACAGACTACATAAAAGCCAACACAGGTCTGGTTATAGACGCTTATTTCAGCGGCACAAAAATCAAGTGGATTTTAGACAACGTTGAAGGTGCAAGGGAAAAGGCCGAAAAAGGCGAATTGCTTTTTGGCACCGTTGACACCTGGCTGGTGTGGAAACTGACAGACGGCAAGGTGCATATAACCGACTATACCAATGCCAGCCGTACAATGCTGTACAACATAAACTCTCTGCAGTGGGACAACCGCCTGCTCAACGCGCTGGATATTCCAAAATCCATGCTGCCCCAGGTTATGCCAAGCAGCCATATCTACGGCAGTGTAAATATTCAGGGAGTGGATATCCCGATTGCAGGCATTGCAGGTGACCAGCAGGCCGCACTGTTCGGCCAGGGCTGTTTTGAAGAAGGTATGGCAAAAAACACCTACGGAACAGGCTGTTTTCTGCTGATGAATACAGGTGAAAAACCCTGCTTTTCCGACAGCGGCCTTGTGACAACAATCGCCATAGGCATTGACGGCAAGGTGCAGTATGCCCTTGAAGGCAGCGTGTTTATCGGCGGTGCGGTTATCCAGTGGCTGCGTGACGAAATGCGCTTTATCACCGAAAGCAAGGACGCCGAATACTATGCCGCCAAGGTGGAAGACACAGGCGGTGTATACCTTGTGCCTGCCTTTACAGGCCTTGGTGCACCACACTGGGATATGTACGCCCGCGGCTGCATTGTGGGCATAACCCGCGGCACACGCCGTGAGCACATTATCCGTGCAGCACAGGAAAGTATTGCATATCAATCCTACGAGCTGGTGCGTGCAATGGAAAAGGACAGCGGCATTGTGCTGCAGTGCCTTAACGTCGACGGCGGTGCAAGCCGTGACGGGTTCCTGATGCAGTTTCAGGCTGATATTATGGACAAGGCTGTGCGCAGACCAAAGGTAAAGGAAACAACCGCCCTTGGTGCAGCGTATCTTGCTGGGCTGGCAACAGGCTTCTGGCAGGATAAGCAGCAGCTTATTGCATCCCGTCAGTATGACGGCAACTTTGTGCCTGATATGGAAAACGAACGCAGGGAAAAGCTGTTCCGCGGCTGGCAGAAAGCAGTGGGCAGAAGCCTTAACTGGGCAGAATAAATATATAAACAGCGGGAGAACACCACAGATGTTCTCCCGTTTTTATTTGTAATCCAAATTTTACAAAGCAGCTATTCTGTACATTATAAAAAGCAGTTTCATCGCATACTGCACACCCACAGCAAACACACAGGTCCGGCCACCTATACCACATAAAAATAAGATGTCCGCAAGGACATCTTATTTTTTGCTGTACTGATTATTTTACAATAAAGTAAACATTTGTTTCGGCTTCTCTTACGCCAACAAGCCCGTCAAGCACCTGTGTTGATATGCAGTATGTACCCGGTGGATAAACACCCATATTTATTGCAAATTCATATCTGCTGATACCATTTGCATCAGGTGTGATATTTGCAAGTTTTTCTTTCCAGGTTGTTTCGGCAAAGTTGCCTGTCTGCGGGTTCTTGTAGTTAAGGATAACCTTGACTTCAAGATTGTCGCTGTTCTTTCTTTCAACTGTAAATCTTACTGTTTCATCATTTTCAAACAGTCTTTCAGTTTCCGCAAGAATAACCTTTGTAGACGGTGTTTTGTCGCCAAGGCTTCTGAAAGTCAGATTTATCGCTGTCGGATACAGCTTATCGCCGTTTGCTGCCGAAGTTTCTGCCTCTGAACGCGCCATAACAAGCTGTGCAGGCATTGCATATTCGGCCGCTTCTGCAGGGAACATCCTTGATTTAAGCATAATATCGATTTCACCTGCTGTGTCGCTGCCCAGCGGAATTATAAACTGATTTTCACTGTTTTTATAAATCGCTGTGGTTGCCTTTTTATATACATATTCCAGATAAGCATCTGTTGGCAGGTTGCTTGATGCATCAATTACAATGGCTGCTTCTCTGCCGCTGTATTTTGTTTCGGCGGCATTTTCGCTGGCAGAACTATTAAAATGAACTCTTTTTGTAAGGTTTGAACTGCTGCTGTCATCAGGAGCAAATGTATATTCTCTGCTCGCTTTGATTGCAGCTGTTGCCTTGTTTGTGCCATCTCCTGCCACAACGTCCGGTGCATTTGGCTGCACGGATGTATCCGCTGTCATGCTGATGCCTGTTATAAAACCATCATTGATGGCTGCACCTGCCGCAGTCTGTGAGAAGTCAACAACAAACTGAAGTTTCAGTGTTGCTGCTTCAGGATTATATCTGTTTGCTTCTGTGTCAGCATAACCCATTTTTACAAACTCTGTCAGCTTGATGTTATCAGTTTCTGCTGCAAGGTTTTTGTAATAATACTGACCGTTTGCCTTGTCCTGCATAATAACGGTTGTACCTGCAGGCACATTGCCGCTGAACTTAAGCTGTGGCTTGCTGTCTTTATTGTACACATCTTTATCAAAGCCTGTCACTTCAAAATATGCAGTGTATGAAGCATCTGCCGCAATTGTTGCGCTGTCTTTTTCTACATCGCCAAACACCTGTTTCGGCTCGATATATGCTGTTACCTCAGGTATTTCATTGGCATTTTTAAGCCAGATGTAGATACGGCAATTCTGTGGAATACCTGTAATATTATAAACAAGCTTTGTGGCTGTACATTCCTCAGGCTTTTTGCTTATTGCAATTGTCTGTGTTTCATGGTCAATTTCTTCGTTATCAACCTTATCAACCTTTTTAATCTGATAGTGGTCAATATCAAAATCATTTGGCAGATAATATCCGTCTTTGATAAACACAGTAAGTTTTGCGCCGTTGACATTTATGTCGCCGCCGTCTGCCAGAACAACATTGTTTTCAGTGCCTGCGCCGTCATATACAGTTATATATACAGAACCGCCTGCAAAGAAGTGTGTCTTGATTGCAGTTGTATAATCGGACGCCAGATAGTTTTCGCTTTCGGCATAACGTGCATCAATATAATAGTTTGTCAGCGCATCTGTCAGTGTCAGAACATCTTCGTACTGCCAGTCTTTCGGCACATCGTTGCCGTTGCTGTCTTTATAGCGCAGACGGTACTGCACTTTGGATACATACCCTGCCTGACCTTCGATAGAAGAAGGCTGTGAGCTTGCTTTCAGTTTATCCGGTTCTCCCGCCACTTCGGAATAACCCACTGTTCCTGCCGCAGGTGCAGGCTGTGTTGCCTTTTTGACAGTATAGGACATTTTTGCTGTATGTTCTGTGCCATTGCCGTCGGTAACTGTTATATAAGCATAATATTCACCCGCATTTGCCGGCACAGCACCGCCGTAAGAGCCGTCAGGTGTTGTGGTAAAGTCTCCGTTGCTGTCGCGCAGATATTTGCCATAGCTTACAGCAGGGTTCCATTTTGCAGGATGAGAGTAAACTACTCCCGCAGGATGTTCTTTTGCTGTATATCCGCCAAGACCGTCAGACACAACTGTATATGTTGCATCTGCTGCCGCAATTCTGGCTGTTTCGCTGTACATTTCGCACCGGCAGGTACGGCGCAGTGTTTCGCTTTCACCGTCGCTGTCGGTATCTTCAACTGTGTATATATAGCTGTCGTATTCTGTATGTGTACACAGCTGCCACTGTGCATAAAGTGTTATGGTATCACCCACGTTGACACACAGGTTTTTTACACGATCTACGTCGGTGTAGGCAGTGCCTGTGCCGTCAGGTCTGGTGTTCCATCCGGTAAAATCGTAGCCCGGATATATATATTTGTTTTTTTCAAGCGTGAACTCGTCGCCATAGGCTGCAGGCCAGCCGCCTTCAGGCTCCATAAGTTCCTTGTTCTTTACTGTTGCACCAACAGGTGTGTTGGAGTCATAAAAAACTGTATAGCCGTTGGATTGCCACTGTGCATAAAGCACAAGGTCGCCGCGGTAGTCCCCGTCAAACAAGTAAATGTAAGGGGTACTGTCTGGTTTCTGTGAATAGTACCAGCCGTTTACATCTTCTGCTGAAGCTGCCGTTTCTGATGCGGCCTTATTTGGTGTAAGCCCTTCTTTGTCGGTATGCCAGCCAAGAAGTGTATAACCCGGATGCTCGTAGAAGTTTGGTTTAATCTCTTCTATATGCTTACCTGCATAAGTTCCGTCTTTCTGCTTATAGATAAGCACCTGACGGTACTGACCTGAGCCCTGGAAGTTTTCAAAGTAACGCAGCTTATAGTATATCAGACCGTACTCACTGTCACGCCAGTCGTCAAAGTCGTCACCTTTTGCAGTGTCAACGTCAACGGTGATAATTTCTTCAACATACGGGTTGGTCATGTCGCCCCAGATGTCAACGTCACCGCCTGTTACATAAACAGTGCCGAAAATTTTAACATTGCCGTAAAGGGCATTCTGGTCTGTGCCGTCCGGATTCATAGTATTTGAAGCAGATATTATAACCTTGCCGCTTTCAACCTTCATAAAGTTACTGTAGTGGTTTTCGCCGTCAGCAATGTTTTTATCCGCTGCATCTTCTTCTACACAGAAAATGCTCAAGGTTGTTTTGCTGTTGCCGTTAACGTGCACCGCACCGCCGCTGTCGCCAACGTGGTTGCCTGTGATGTGCGGACACGGAAGCACACCTGTTATATCGCTGCCGTTGCCGTGGTCACAGTCTATTCTTGTCATTTCTTTCTTGCCGCCGGAATTAACAGTTTCTGTGTAATGCTGCTTGTTTACACCGATAGTTACATTTATCTGTTTTGTACCAAGCGGGTCACCCACAACAGAGAATGCACCGCCGTCAAATTTTGATTTGTTTCTGCTTATGCTGCCACTGCGCACCTCTACCGTAACATCATTGTTTTCAGAGGAAACATAGAAGCCGCCGCCGTTGTTTTCCACAGCAGTGTTGTTGTCAACATTGCCGCCATACATTGTATAGTTACCGTCAATAACCGCAAAACCGCCGCCGTTAATCTGTGCGGTGTTGTGGATAATATCACCGTCAACCATCTTTACTGCGCCGCCGCCAAGATAAACCGCACCGCCGCTGTCAGATGCATAACAGTCTCTGATTGTACCGCCTGTCATTGTAAATAAACCTGCGGTCATATATATTGCGCCGCCATTTTCGGCAGAACAGTTGCGTATGACTGCATCACCGCCGATAGTTACCTGCCCGATAGTGTCGTCCATATAAACAGCAGCTCCGTTTTTCATTGCATATTTGCTGTCTGCTGCGTTTACATCGTGCAGTGTACCGCCTGTCATATTGAATACACACGGGTTTGTACCGCCGCCTGCCATAATGAACTGGCCCTTGATGTCACCGCCGCTGATATCCGCTGTTGCATAACCAATCCTGCCGCCTTCGCCAGCTTTGCCGCCGCCGATGGAGCCTGTATCGATTTTGCCGCAGTCTATATCAATTGTTGCCTTGCCGCCGTTGCCGTTTTTGCCGCCTGTGCCGCCGCCAACAGAAGCTGCATAAAGTGTGCCTTCTGCATCAGGCACATCTGAATGTTTTGTAAGATTGATAATGGCTTCGCCGCCATTGTTGTTTTCACCGCCCGTGCCGCCGCCGATGGTGCCCTGGCAGTTGAGTGTGCCGCCGTGTACATTTACAGTTGCCTTGCCGCCCACTGCAGTGCCATTGGTACCAAGTGTGCCGTTGCCACCGCCGATATTGCCTGTACAGTTGAGTGTGCCGCCATAAACAGTGATAGTTGCTTCGCCGCCATTGCCGTTCTCGCTGTTGCCGCCACCGATGCCGCCGCTGAGGTTTGCCACAACATTGCCACGCACATTTACATTTGCTTCGCCGCCTGTGCCGGCAGCACTGTTGCCGCCGCCGATGCCTGTTTCTGTACTTGTGGCTGTTACTGTGCCGCCGTCAAGGTTGATTTCAGCCTCGCCGCCAAAAGAAACATAACTGTTACCGCCGCCAAGAGCGTTGGTGGTTACATTTGCTGTACCGCTGATTGTTACTTTGCCTGTGCCTCCATAGTTTTTAAAACTATTGCCGCCGCCGATGCCTACGCCATATGTACCGTAAGCTTCTACAGTACCACCGGTTATATTAACTATACCTTCTGCCCCATAATCGTTAAATGAACTACCGGCCCCTATTGCAACACCGCCAAGAGTTTCGTAGTTTCCGCTTACAGGTTTTTCAGGATATGGAGTATTCCCCCCCACAAGATAGATGTATCCGTAGTTGTGGGCATATACTTCACCACCGGTAATGCTTATATTAGATGAACCGCCCTCCTCTCTCCAGCCGATACCGCCGCCAATTGCCGCACCAGTGCCGTTACAGATTGCACGCACTTTACCGCCGCTGATTGTCATATGACAATAGTCGTTGCCGCCGCCGCCGATTGCTGAACAGTTGTCACCGTAACTTGTTACAGACTGCACAAAACCACCGGCAATTTCAAGCCCTGTAACTTTGCCTGTACCGTCGTCTCCGCCAATACCTGAGTTCCAATGATTATAGGCAGATGTGCTTTTTACATAATCCATCAGCTCTGTATCATTTTTAAACTTCTTAGGGACATAAAGCTTGCCACCGTCAACACCATCACCTTTTTCGCCATCACCATTGATATCCGTTATTTTAAGTGTTGAGTTGCTACCAGCCGTATCATAGTTAAGATTTCTTAAATTGTTCTCACCCTTAATACGCAAAACAACATCTTTAAGGTTGCTGCTGTTTGCTATAATGTTTATATTTATTTTATTGCCATCCTTATATGGCTCACTACGGTCAACATTTGGTTGTTTTGTCTGTGGATCACTTATAATATTTATCCCATCAAGAGTAATATCAAACTTACGGTTTGCACCAGTAAATTTTCCTTGGATAGTAACACCATTTGTTGTGGACTGTGTTGCACCATCGGTCTGCTTGATAATATAAATATTGCTGCCGATATGAGACTTATTTATGTCTTCACCATTAGCTTTCTTGCCTGTGACCACACCATCAATGGATACAGGCCCTTTTGCAAGGTCAAATACTATAACCTCGCCCTTCTGCACTGTAGGCTGGCTTTCCACACCGATCACTTTAACCCTGAAATAAAGGTTGTCATCCTCATCTTTAAGGTCATAATGTTTCTGTGTTGCACCTGCAATATCAACAAAGCTTGTGCCGTCAGCACTGCTCTGCCACTGATATGTTGTGCCCGCAGGCGCAATAAGACGGGAACCGTTGTCTGCAATCTGCAGCGGTTCTCCCTCGTTTGCCGCAGGCACTGCCACTGTTTCGGTAACTGTGGTCTGTGTTTCCACTGTCAGTTCTTCTGTAGGCTCAACTGTTGGTTCCGCAGTCGGCTCTGCAGTTGGCTCTGCTGTCGGCTCCGCAGTTGGTTCTGCAGTTGGCTCAACTGTTGGTTCAGCCGTTGGTTCAACTGTTGGCTCAGCTGTTGGTTCAGCAGTTGGTTCTGCTGTTGGTTCTGCAGTCGGTTCTGCTGTTGGTTCAACTGTCGGCTCTGCTGTTGGTTCAACAGTTGGGGCAGGGGTTGGGGCTTCTGCAACAGGCAGCACTGTGCCGTCAATGGTCTGTGCGCTTGCTGCCAAAGGTGCCGCAAACTGCCCTGCAAATATACAAACAGAGAGGACAATGCACAAAACGTGTTTAAAACTTATCAATTTTTTCATACTGCCCCCTCCTTTCCTAATATTTTTTTCATAATTTTACGGGGTTGCTGTAGAGGCATCGTGGCTGCCTATATTTACCTTAAAATGTTCTGCTGTAATATCGTCTATATCACCGTCAGTCACAAAAAATCTGTAGCTGCGGCTGGAATAAGCTTCTGCAAAGTTGGTTTTGTCGCTGAAAGCTATGCTGTCGCCTGCGTCCAGATAAACATCATGCAGTATAGCATCGGTGTTGTCAGGCACAAGTTTTACCGTGCCGCCGCCGGCAGGATAAGCAATATCCACACCATCCGGTGCCGCTGCTTTAAGGTCTTTTGTCCACACTGTCAGCACAACGTATGCGTCATAAAGTGTGTCTTTTTTTAGATGTTTATAGATTGTCTGCTGCGGCTGGCTTGGCACAAAAGTTGCCGCCATCACTTTTTTGTAACCATATATGCTTTTTTCAAGATTTTTGCCCATTGTTGCTGTTACAGTAACTTTGTATGTATCTGTTACGCTGCCGCCTGTCTGTATGCCGCTTACGGTTATCTGTGCAGTGTTTACGCCGCCTTTTGCAAGTGTGCCGCCTGTTGTATAGCTTACCGACGCACCGCAGTCTGTCCAGTCTGTGCCGCTTTTTTTCTTCACGTCTATGGTGTACACCACATCGTCTTCAGAAAATCGCAGCTCGTCTGCCGCATTGCTGATGCTGAAAACTATATTTTCGGCATCGTAGTTGATTGTATATTCAGTACCTGTTTCGGTTTCGGGATTGCTGATTTCGGTAAGTGTATCACTTGTAAAATAGAACTCTTTTGCACGGAAAAGGTTTTCTATCTGGGTTGAAAACACATATTTTGCCGCTACTGTACCCACTGTGCCCACAATCAGCAGCACCAGCAGGGCAGTTATCAGCGGCGATTTGCGTTTTTTGTTTTTCTTATCGTCCATTGTACCTCTCCTGTTTAGTCAATCTGCTCTGTGAGAACGGAAAATTCCACAACGTCCAGCATATTTATATAGCTGTTTGCGTTTTCCTGCGGGAATGTCACACACAGCACATAAGTTGTTGTGCCGCTGTTGGCATCAAGGTTTCCGCTGTATACTGCTGTTGCCGCATCGATTTCGGCATCTGATGCACCTTCCTTGTAAACTTTAAGCTGCAAAGGCAGGTTGTCTGTTGTGTTTTCAAGTGTAATGGTGCAGTTTACATCAACTTCGCTGTTGTTGGTTACATCAACTGTATATTTGTACTGTCCCGGCACCATAACAACATTAAGCTGTGTTCGTTCTTCTGCATTTTCTTTAAGCAGATGTTTCACGCTGAACTTTGCCACACGGGCAGCATCGTCTGCCGTATCTGTTGCTGTGTATCTTGCATACAGCCCGCCTGTAAAGTGGGTTGTAAACAATGTAAGGCAGAACAGAACACACGCCATTGTCATGGGGATATTGTAATAAACGGGTTTTCTGCTTTTTTTGTCTTTACGCATATTCTGTTCACCTCTCTTTCGGTTTACTGATTTTTAAGACGGTTGATTTCGTCGATAATTTTCTGCCGTTCTTCGTCGTCTCTCTGTTTTTCCCTGCGGTAAGGCAGTTCCACCATTGCAACTGCTGCCGCCACCAGCGCTATTGTGCCTGTCGGTGTTTTGATAAAGTTTACAAGTGTGCCCACCTTTGGCACCACCGATATCACAGTGCCTTTTACCGCACTGCTGCTTATTGGCAGGTCTTCTGTGTTGTTGGCATCGCCCTTGGTTGTCACCATATCGCCGTCAATGGCTGTCACACGGTGCACCACCAGCATACTGCCGTCCTGATACACCACTGTGTCACCCACAGTATACGGTCTGTTTTCGCTGACAATAATCAGATCACCCACGCTTATTGCAGGCTCCATACTGCCGCTGAGCACCACTGCCCAGCCATATCCAAACGGCATTGGCAGCTTGTTGCCCACCAGCTTGCTTGCATTGGCGGTATAAAGATTAAGCCCAAGAATGCCGCCGCAGACTGCCAGCACAGCCACCCTTAAAACGCTTTTGAAATTAATCTTTTTTGCTTTCTTCAATCTGTGTGTCCTCCAAAGCGGAGTTTTCTTCTTCCTCTTCGTCATCACGGCGTTTAAGCAGGATGATAAAGATGAGGATACCCACTATAATCACAAGGCTGAGTGCTGCCACTGTGCCCCAGATTACAAGGCTTGAGGAGTCGCCTGTGTTTGGAATGGTAATACCCATATCCGCATTGATATCTGCGCTTATCTGTGCAGATGTGTTGATAACAATGGTCAGGGATATATCTTCGGTAAATTTTGCCTCGTTGCCAAGGTATGTATCATACTTGCTGTCGCTGTTGAAAGGCCATTCCCACTCTAAAGTATAGTAGAAATATTTGCCCGGGCCCATTGTGCCCTTGTCGCCTGACTGGTCAAGGTGAGGGATAAACATCCAGTTGTCCTTGTCGCCAAGCAGCCAGGTGTTGTCATAGCGGTGCAGTCTCACCTGAACAGGCAGTTCGTAGCCTTCGGTAATATAGGCGTCAAGGTCAAGTTCAAAGTCCAGCGGAACATTGCCTGTGTTTGCCAGTTTGAACACAAAGCTGTTGCTTGTGCCCGGGGCGATAATCTTGTCGCCGTCGCTGCTTTTTACGGTAAGCTGCCCCTGCTTGTTGGTGTAGCTGGATTTAAAAATATCCACCTTGGTGTTGGTTGTCCACACACCGCTGGCGTCACTTGCCTCAAAGCCAGGTTTTGCCACAATGCCCTGAGTTGTTGACGGTGCGGTGGCATCCTGAGTGCCGTCTGTATTCAGTTGTCCGTCAGCATCTGATGGCTGCTGCTGTGCTGTGGGGTTGTTTGGGCTGATGTCGATAGCACCCGATGCGTCAAAGTAATATTTGTCCATAAGCATTGTTGTAATAATGCTTGTGGCAATTACGCTGACTGCCAGCAGAAAAACAAACCAGAACAGTATGCCGCGTTTTTGTTTTTCCCGTTTTTCTCTGTTGCTCATAAGCTTTGGTCCTTTGCTGTTTTGATAAACAAGTGCATTCCGCGTTTTTTGAAAATCACACTTCTTGATTGCTGTGCCTCGCTCTGACAGGAAAGTTGCCCTGTGCAGCAGTGCTGCGGGAGAGGCCGTCTGTTTGTCTACAAAATTCTCTCCCTCAGTCAGCTTTCGCTGACAGCTCCCTCATCAGAAGGAGCCATTGGTCTGCCCGTGCCGACGGTTTTGGCCGCCTTGCAAAAACAGAGAGATTCTTTGGCACAAGGCCTCAGAATGACAAAAGGCTGCAAAGTGTGAGTTTTAAAAAAAGCGGAATATCCGCCCTTGCTTTGCCACGACAAGCAAGAGCGGTTTTATATATGTCCGTTTAAGATTTAACTAATATGTAGCGGGTATTAGTCAACCTGATCGATAGTCATATCAACTGTCAAAGTGATTTTTGACGCATTACCTGCTGCTGCCTGATCACCAAGATATGTATCATTATCATTATTATTACCAATAAAATCCCATGCCCAAGACACTGTAAGGTCATCGTTCACTGCAGAAAGGTCTGTGTTTGTTTGGTAGAGAGCTGCCTTGCCTTCAATAGCTGTTTCAACTTTTGATTTCAAATCAGCTAAATCTGTTGCATTGTCACCAACTTTAAATGTTTCTGCACCAACTGTGATTTCAATTGGGCAATATTCGGAACTATCTGCAAGTTCCCAGCCTGTAAGTGTAAGTGTTGCATCATATGTAACCTGTACATCAACTTCAGGTGTACCTGTAACTGCAAAAGATGCAAGAGAGCCTGCTGTACCTGGTGCTACTACTTTTTCAGCTTCTGTACTTGACACAACTGTAAGAGTATTATCTGTTTCAGGTTTTGCCCATACACCGAAGGAATCATCATCTTTGTATGCATTGCTAAATGCTGTGTTTGTGGCTACAATTTCTACACCAAATTTAGCAACTCTTGCTGTATCTGTTGCTTCACCAGATGTTGTATACTTTGCAAAAGTGCCGGAGATTGTGCTTGTTGTAATAAGGACTGCTACCAGAAGACCGGAAGCCAGTCTCATCATTTTGTTTTTCTTCATAATGTGAAAAACTCCTTTCCTTATCGGGCTTTGCGCCCATTTAAAATTCTTCCCCACTTTAACTACGGGGAGATAATTTTACCGGACATTCTTTACGAATGACCATCCGCAGAGAATGCCGCGGCATTTTTATATCATTCCCCGAAGTCGTGGCCTCCGAGGGAAGAATAAACATTTTTGTGTGCATATACCGACTGTCCGTCATTTCTGTCATTCTGAGGCCTTGCGCCGAAGAATCTCCCGGTCTGCACCGATTAATCTTCGTATGCTATTATGGCAAACAGAAAGTTTGTCTGCCTCCCTCTGACGAGGGAGGTGCCGAGTGCAGCGAGGCGGTGGGAGAGACAGTATGCTTTTGCTTTTAAAATTCTCTCCCTCAGTCAGCTTGCGCTGACAGCTCCCTCATCAGAAGGAGCCTTTGGTCTGCTCGGTTTAATATCAGCTTTGCAATCGGGACGTCGGGGACGCCGTCCCCTACAATCCATAGCCGCAATTCTGCACCTGCAGTGAGACCCTTCGCTGATGCTCAGGGTGACAAAAGAACTGCTGAAAGTGACAAATGGTTGTCAGTGTAACAGTTTGTATATGCTTTGTGCCTCCCTTGTGTAAAGGGAGGGGGACCGCCTGCGGTGGAGGGATTGCGCCCCCTGCCGTGCCTGTCCGCTGTTGTATTGTGGAAACGTTTCCACTTTTGAGTGCATCCACCCCATAGTGCTTTGGTGGTATACGGTGATAGTGGTGCTGTCTGCCTCCCTCTGACGAGGGAGGTGCCGAGTGCAGCGAGGCGGTGGGAGAGACAGTATGCTTTTGCTTTTAAAATTCTCTCCCTCAGTCAGCTTGCGCTGACAGCTCCCTCATCAG
>JAFSAW010000017.1 GCA_017442085.1 Oscillospiraceae bacterium
ATAAATTTGTACATAAGCCGGCGGCCATACTCGCTTTTTGCAGTACCCCATGCACCCCATTTTTTAAGAAGTTTCCACGGAATAGACATATACATCCATTTGGTGCGTTTCAGCAGGTATAACTCCCAGTTTGTGTAGTATTTGCGTTTTAAAGAACAGGAGTCTATAGAGATAAATCCGTTTACGCTGTTCGGAAACATCTCCATGTAGTATTGAGAAATATATCCGCCCAGAGATTGTCCTATAAAAACAGGATTGATTATATCTTCGGTTTTAAATATGTCATTCAGGTAAATGCACATATCATCCATAGAAAACTGCAGTTTAAAAGGTCTGGATTTTCCGTGGGCAGGGGCATCCCAGCAAAAACAGTTGTATTTATGGCACAATACGTCAACCTGTTTGTCAAACAGACGGTGGTCGGCACTAAGTCCGGGCAGCATAACAAGCCAGGGTGCAGATTTGTCTGTAAAAGATATCCAATAGTGTATGGTGCCTAAATCTGTTTTATAAATTTTTTCTGTATACTGAGACATAAATATATCTCCTTTTAAACGGATTATATATAATCAATTATATATCAATAACATAATATTGACAACACAGTATAAAATTTAAGGTCATCAGTATTGTCACAAATAATTTATTTATGACATATGACAAAAATAATAATTGACATATGTCATAAACCTGCGTATAATATTATACAGATAAATTTACAGGGAGTAACAATATGCCAAGACCACGCAAATGCCGCAAAGTATGCCATTATCCGCAAAATCTGCAGTTTATCCCTGCAGAAAACAGCGAAAACAAACAGCCGGTTATACTTAATGTTGACGAGTACGAAACTATCCGCCTTATAGACGGCGAGGGGTTTTCCCAGGAACAGTGCAGCGAGTTTATGCAGGTTGCACGCACTACTGTGCAGCAGATTTATGCAACAGCACGTAAAAAACTTGCAGATGTAATCGTCAACGGATTGCCACTGCAGATTGAGGGCGGTGATTTTCAGCTGTGTGACGGCAACGATGCACAGTGCGGTTTTGATATATGTTACAAACAGAAATTCAGTCAGATGCACAGAAAGGCAAAAGGAGACGATATTATGAGAATAGCAGTGACTTACGAAAACGGAAAGGTGTTTCAGCACTTTGGACATACAGAGCAGTTTAAAATTTATGATGTACAGGATGGTAAAATTGTTGCAAGTCAGGTTGTAGATACAAACGGCCACGGCCATGGTGCTCTTGCAGGCATTCTTACAGCACTCAATGCAGATGTGCTTATCTGCGGCGGCATCGGCGGCGGTGCAAAAACTGCACTTGCAGCAGCGGGCATCCGTCTGTTTGGCGGCGTAAACGGTGAAGCAGACAAAGCAGTTGAAGCATTTGTTTCAGGTACACTCAATTTTAATGCAAATGTACAGTGCAACCATCACGGTGAACATCATCACGGCGAAGGCCACAACTGCGGTGAACACAGCTGTGGGGAACATAAATGCCACTAATTGCAGATTATATAAAAGTCTTTATATTTTAACCTAAATAAAAATCCTCATCGGGTTATCCGATGAGGATTTTATTGTTATGTATAAGATTTATTCTGCCAAAGCAGCTTCAACTTCTGCTCTCAAAGGAATAGAAGGAACTGCACCTGGTCTTGTTACAGCGATAGAGGAAGCTTTTGCAGCCATTTTAAGTGCTTTTGGCACTTCCATGCCTTCGCTTATACCTGCAAGGAAATATCCGCTGAATGTGTCGCCTGCAGCTGTTGTATCAACTGCCTGAACTTTAAAGATAGGCTGAAAATGTTTCTGGTCTTTATCTGCATAAACAGCGCCATCTTTGCCAAGAGTAAGCACAATTTTTGCATCTGGATACATATCCAGCAATTTTGCGATAATTTCATCAGGGTCTTTAAGACCTGTAACCTGTTCGCCTTCAACTTCATTAAGCAGGAAAATGCCGATTTTGCTCATATCAACATCATCAAGTTTTTCGTTGAATGGGGAAGGGTTAAGGGCAATCTGCATACCTCTTTCATAAGCTTTGTCAACAATATAAGGCAGCATATTTACTTCGTTCTGAAGCAGAAGAATATCTCCTGCTTCAAAATCGTTGAGAACACCGTCTACATATTCTTCTGTCAGCATCTGGTTTGCGCCACCGAAAAGAAGAATGCAGTTCTGTGCGTTTTTATCTCTCTGGATAATTGCATTACCTGTTTTTACATCAATTGTTTTGATGTGTTTGCCATTTACATTGTGCTCTTTGCAGGCATCAAGGAAAACTTTGCCGTCATCGCCGATAAGGCCTGCATGATATGTATCTGCACCTGCTTTTGCAAGAGCGACAGACTGGTTCATACCTTTGCCGCCAAGAAATACATCAAGGCTGTAGGATGCTTCTGTTTCACCGGGCTGAACAATGTGGTCAACACTGTAAACAAAATCCAGATTCATGGAGCCTATACACAATACTTTCATAACTGTGCCTCCGTATTATTTTGCGTTTTCTGCTGTGATAAGTGTAACTTCAACAGGAATAATTTTTGCAATGCTTTCGCCGCCGATAAGTTTAACTGCATTTTCTACAGCTGTGGAACCGATAAGTGCAGGCTGCTGTGCAATTGTACCAGCCATTCTGCCTGCTTTGATAGCTTCGATAGCATCGTCTGTTGCGTCAAAGCCCATTACCATAACTTTTTTGCCTGCGCCGCTGATAGCTTCAACTGCGCCGAGAGCCATTTCGTCATTTGCTGCAAATACAGCCTGAATGTCGCCGTTAGCCTGAAGGATGTTTTCCATTACGGACATGCCCTGTGTTCTGTCAAAGTTAGCTGTCTGTTTTGCTACAACATCAAGTTTTGTGTCTGCAATGTTGTGGAAGCCAGCACTTCTGTCGATAGCAGCGGAAGCACCTGGGATACCTTCAAGTTCTGCAACTTTAACGCCTTCGCC
>JAFSAW010000018.1 GCA_017442085.1 Oscillospiraceae bacterium
ACAGCAGTTGCCAGCGGTATAATAAAAGTTAATGACGCTGTAATGGAAGCTGTTGTCAACAAAACAGTACAGAAAGGTGATGTGCTTGGTGTTGCCCGTGTTGCAGGCATTATGGCTGCAAAGCAGACACCGCACCTTATTCCAATGTGTCATCCGCTGCTTTTGTCCAAATGCTCTGTTGATTTTGAAGTTAACGAGGCGGAAAATACAATAAAAGCACTGTGCACAGTAAAAATCAAAGGTCAGACAGGTGTGGAGATGGAAGCTCTCACAGGCGTTTCCGTTGCACTGCTCACAGTTTATGATATGTGCAAGGCTATAGACAAACGTATGGAAATATCCGATGTTCACCTTGAATATAAGGCAGGCGGAAAAAGCGGAGAATTTATCAGATGATTGACAATTTTGGCAGAAAAATAGATTATATACGCATCTCTGTCACCGACAGATGCAATCTGCGCTGTGTCTACTGTATGCCGGAAGAAGGCGTGGAAACACTTATGCACAGGGATATCCTCACATTTGATGAGATTATCCGTGTGTGCCGTGTTCTTGCCACACAGGGACTTAAAAAAGTTAAAATCACAGGGGGCGAGCCGTTGGTGCGCCGTGGTGTTGCCAACCTGATTAAACAGATTAAAGATGTTGACGGCATTGAAAGTGTTACAATCACCACAAACGGTGTTCTGCTTGCCGAACAGTATCAGAATCTTGTAGGTGCGGGAGTGGATTCCATCACTGTAAGTCTCGATACAACCGACAGGGAAAAATATGCGCAGATAACCCGCCGTGATGAGTTTGTAAATGTGATAAACGGCATTAAATATGCACAGAAACAGGGCAAAGTGCGCCTTAAAATCAACACAGTTCCTATGAATGCATCTAAAGAGGATATCCTCTCTCTTGTGGAATTTGCAAGGGATTATGATACTGATGTGCGCTTTATCGAGGTTATGCCTATCGGTGCAGGGGTGGACTGCGATTCTTTTACCGAAGACGATTTCAAAAAAATAATCGAAGAAAAATACGGCCCGCTCACATTCTGCAGTGAAGTGCGCGGCAATGGTCCGTCAGTGCACTATTCACTGGAGGGCTTCAAAGGCAAAATCGGTTTTATCAGTGCGGTAAGCCACAAATTCTGCGACAGCTGCAACCGTGTGCGCCTCACAGCCGACGGTTATCTCAAAACCTGCCTGCAGTTTGAAGCAGGTGTTCACATTGCCGGTTGCCTGCGCAGCGGCAAAACGGACAAAGAGCTGCTTGATGTTTTGCTGCAGGGCATAGCACAAAAACCAAAAAGCCACAAATTTGACCAGAAAGACAATCTGGAAAACCGTGAATTAAGAAATATGTCTCAAATAGGAGGATAAATATAATGTCAGATACACCATTTAAAGTAGCAATCATCACATCCAGCGACACAGGCTATGCAGGCGAAAGAGAAGACAAAAGTGCACCTGTTATCGAAAAATTTGTAACCGAAGCAGGTTACGATGTTGTTGAAAAAATTCTGCTGCCGGACGACAAGGAAATGCTCAGCGCAGCAATGGCAAAAATCTGTGACGAAAACAGTGCGGACCTTATTCTCACAACAGGAGGCACAGGATTTTCACCACGTGATGTAATGCCGGAAGCTACAAAAGCAATCATTCACCGCGAAGCACCGGGTATACCGGAAGCTATGCGCTGGTTCAGCCTGCAGATTACAGGCCGTGCAATGCTTACCCGTGCAGCAGCAGGCATCCGCGAAAAAACCCTTATCGTAAATATGCCGGGCAGTCCAAAAGCTGTTGCAGAATGTCTGGAATATATTCTCCCTCATCTCCATCACGGGCTGGAAATTCTCACAGGCAGAACAAGTAACTGCGCAAGAAAATAAATTGCGATAATTTATCGTATTATCCGATACAGTTTTATTTATAATGATATTTAATGTATATTATTTATAATTCAAATTATTTGGTTAAATAATTAACATTTTAAATAGCTTTACTTTATTGTAACAAAATGGTAAAATAATTTTATAAAATCAATTACTGTAAGAGGTATGCCAATGGCAAGAATGAACACAACAAAAGCTAAAATAACCAAAGTGGCATGGCAGCTTTTTCACGAAAAAGGATACAGCGAAACTACCATTGACGACATCATAGCAGCGTCAGGCACATCAAAAGGCAGTTTTTATCATTACTACAGCAGCAAGGACGAGCTGTTGTCTTCACTGTCAGAAGTTTTTGATGCAAAATACGAAGAAGTTATGCAGACACTGGACAATGATATGAACAGTTACGAAAAGCTGCTGTATCTTTGCTACACAGTGCATGATATGATTGAAAAAGAAATTCCAATCGGGCTGCTTGCATCCCTTTATTCATCCCAGGTTGTTACAAAAGGGGACAAGCATCTGCAGAATCAGGACAGATATTACTATTACGTTATCAGACAGATTATTGACGAAGGTCAAAAACGCGGTCAGATAGCAACAGACCTTACAGTGCGCGAAATTCAGC
>JAFSAW010000019.1 GCA_017442085.1 Oscillospiraceae bacterium
CCTGCAACAGGCCACCGTCTTGACGGTCTTGTAACTTCCATGATGGAAGCTGTTGCAGAAACAGACGAAGAACTGTTTGAAAAATACTTCAGCGGCGAACAGTTTACAAAAGCAGAAATCATCAAAGGTATCAAAGCAGGCTTCAAGGCAGGTACAATCACACCTGTTATGTGCGGTTCCTCCACACTTATGGAAGGTCTTGACCTTACACTTGAAACACTTTATGCCCTTGTTCCAACACCGGAAGACACAGAAGGCACAGAACTTCTCATCGGTGATACAGAAGTTACACTTCCATTCAACGAAAACAGCCAGGTTGCAGCACTTGTTTTCAAAACAGTTGCAGACCCGTTCGTTGGCAAAATGAGCTTTGTTAAAGTGCTCAGCGGCAACCTTAAATCTGACTCCAACGTTGTTAACACAACAACAGGCGAACCTGAAAGAATGGGTAAAGTTCTCTTTGTTCGCGGCAAAAAACAGATAGACGCTGAATACATCAAAGCAGGCGACATCGGCGCAGTAACAAAACTTGCAAACGCAAAAACAGGCGATATTCTCTGTGACCCACAGAACGAATATAAATATCCTGCATTCGAATTCCCTAACCCAACACTTGAAATGTGCATCAAGCCAAAGAAAAAAGGCGAAGAAGCAAAAATCTCCGCTTCCCTGCAGAGAATTATGGAAGAAGACTGCACAGTTGGCTACCGTCAGGATGTAGAAACAAGCCAGCAGCTTATCAAAGGTCTTGGCGAACAGCACCTTGATGTTGTGCTTGCAAAAATGAAAGGCAAATTCGGCGTTGAAGCAGAACTTAGCCAGGCAAGAGTGGCTTACCGCGAAACAATCCGCAAAAAAGTGGAACTTGTTGAAGGTAAACACAAGAAACAGTCCGGCGGTCACGGTCAGTACGGTCACGTTAAAATCACATTCGAACCACACGACGGCGAAGAACTTATCTTTGAAGAAGAAGTATTCGGCGGTTCTGTTCCAAAGAACTACTTCCCTGCAGTTGAAAAAGGTCTTCAGGGCGCAATCAAATACGGTGTATTGGCAGGCTATCCTGTAGTTGGTCTTAAAGCAACACTTATGGACGGCTCCTACCATGCAGTTGACTCCAGCGAAATGGCATTTAAACTTGCTGCAACACTTGCCTACAAAGCAGGTCTGCCAAAAGCAAGCCCAGTGCTTCTTGAACCATTCGGCACACTTACAGCTTATGTTCCAAGCGCAAACGCAGGCGACGTAATGGGCGAAGTTAACAAACGCCGCGGCCGTGTTCTGGGTCTTGACCCTGCAGAAGACGGTATGCAGGCTGTATTGGCAGAATGCCCAATGAGTGAAATGTCCAACTTTACAACATACATCCGCTCACTTACAGCAGGTGCAGGTTGGTTTACATTTGAATTTGTAAGATACGAACAGCTTCCTGCACATCTTGAAGAAAAAGTAATCGCAGAAGCTAAAGAATTTATCAACGTTAAATACGACGAAGAGTAAACACAACTCCCTTTTACTTTTAACCGGCAAAGAGGGCCCGCAAAACTGTGGGCCTTTTTTGCTGCCTTTTTTTATCGGCGGTATATTGTTATGTTAAGTATGTCATTTTGAATATATTTTTTCTGTCATCCTGAGCGTCAGCGAAGGATCTCTCTGTCAGCACAGCACAAGGGCTGCGGGCAGACTGATTTTCTGCAACCGCGAATGATACCAGCATTGGTTTTATGTTCTTGTTTTTTTATCCCATAATATATATAATATTATATATATCATTTATAAAAGGAGGGCGGGACTATGCCTGACGGATATGCACACAAATACAACGGTCAGTGCGCTTTGAATATTGCGGGCTATACACCGCGCAGCTATCATGCTTTTGTTCTTGGCTGCAGCGGCCCCGACCTGCTGTATTTTTATCAGATGTACAATCCCTTCCGCAAGTTTTCAATGGCGGACCTGGGGCGTCGTATGCACACCGAAAAAACGGGCCTGTTTCTGCAGAATATGTTCCGCTTTGCCCAGACAAATGCCCAGAAGGACTACTGCCTTGGCTTTTTGTGCCACTATTCCCTGGACAGTGTTATGCACCCGTATGTAAACTATATCACCACAGCCTATGCCCACCCCTACAACCGCGATTTTGGCCACGGCTGGTTTGAAAGCAGTCTGGACAGTCATCTCTATCACAGCCAGTACGGCGAAGCTGCCGCCAACCCGGCACAGTACATCCCCGAAATCAAAAAGATGTATCTCGACCAGATTGTCACACTGTTCAAGCAGGCGGTGGAGGCAACCTATCAGGATATATGCTATGACCGCAGCGAATATACAAAGCTGTTCAGCGACTATCGCTGGATTAAAAAGGCGTTGTATTCTCCGGGCAGGCTTAAACACAGCTTTACCCGCATTGCCGAGCTTTGCCTTGGCCACCCCAAAGGCTATATTGCCTGCCGTATGCAGCCCTGCACCGAACCCATACAGGACGTTGCAATGTGGCGCAACAACGAGATGGGCTTTTTCTGCGACAGCACCATAGAAGAATTGCTTGGCAAGGCAAACCAGCAGAGTGCCGACTATATAAAAGTTGGGCTGGACTATTTTGCAGGGGTATACACAATCCGTGACCTGCTGGAAGATATCGGCAACAAAAGCTATGTTACGGGTGTAACAATAGACCTGTAAAAAACGGTTAAAAAGGTAAACACCCAATGTCATTCAGTTAAGCAAATTTCAAAGATATCAACTTAATATAACAAAAGTTAAATGTCATTCTGAGCACGCCATTTGTCATTCTGAGCGCAGCGAAGAATCTCTCGGTCTGCACAGTACAGCGGCTGACGGCAGACCGATTAAACCGGGAGATGCTTCGCCACTTGCGTTTTTCAGAATGACATATTTTTTGTTGACTTAATTACACGGGTAAACTATCATTTTTGCCATTATGACAGGCATAAAACAGAAAACAGAGCATATAATTTATCAGTACGGGCAGAAAACACCTGTAAAAAATGAAAAATATGTGTTTTGGTTGGAAAAATCCACAAAAGTTATTGACTTTTTGTGCTTTTATCTATATACTATGATAATGTCATTTTAAAGATAAACAGCTATGCCCCATCTGAGACACGGCATAGCTTTTTTAACGATAAGGAGATAGTAAAATTGAGTAAAGAAATTTTGTTGACACAGGCAGGTTATGATGACCTTGTTAAAGAACTTGATTACCTCAAAAGCGAAAAACGTGCAGAAATTGCAGAAAAAATCAAGGTAGCACGCGGCTTTGGTGACCTTTCCGAAAACAGCGAATATGACGAAGCTAAAAACGAACAGGGCCTTGTTGAACAGAAAATCAACGAGCTTGAATACACAATCAAGCACGCAAAAATTGTAAACAAAGAAGATGTGCACGCAAACGGCATCAACGTTGGCAGCCACGTAACTGTTGTGGACGAAGACGATTTTGAAGAAGAATACGACATTGTTGGCGCAACAGAATTTGACCCGTTCAACAACAAAATCAGCCTTGAAAGCCCAATCGGTGCAGCACTTGTTGGCAAAAAAGAAGGCGACGTTGCAGAAGTTCTGCTTCCAACAGGCGCAAAAATGAAACTTACAATTGTAAAAGTGGGTTAATCATTTGCAGCTGATGCTACAATAAATTGAAAATCTGTCATTCTGAGGAACTTTTGTTCCGAAGAATCTCACGGCTTGTACGCACGGGATTCTTCGCTTATGCTCGGAATGACTTTTTAATTTGTATTTTTGCTTTTATACAATATTATCCGCCGCCATAAGCCTATTTTTGTAATGTAAATATATTGCGGCAAAGCTTTGTTTGTGGTACAATAATTTAATAATGGATTAGTATGTCCGCAGGGCAGACGGTCCGTTTGTACAAAACAGTTTTTTACCAATTTCACATAAATATAAAAAGGAGAATAAAATGGAACAGAAAAATCCAAACATTGAAACAGTTGAAACAGAAGTTTCTTTAAGCGAAATTCTGCAGGTTCGCCGCGACAAGCTTAAAGCATTGCAGGAAAAAGGCCAGGACCCATTTGCAAAAACAAAGTTCAATGTTACAAGCTATGCCAAAACAGAAGTGGACAACTTTGACGACGAAGCAGTAGAAGTTAAAACAGTAAGCCTTGCAGGCCGCATTATGTCCAAACGTGTTATGGGCAAAGCTGCATTTATGGATTTGAGAGACAACAGCGGCAAAATTCAGCTTTATCTGCGTCAGGATGCTCTTGGCGTTGACTATTTTAAAGAAGTTTGCACATGGGACATCGGTGATATCGCAGGCGTTACAGGCGAGGTTTTCCGCACAAAACACGGCGAAGTTTCCATCCGTGTAAAAGCAATCGAACTGCTCAGCAAATCCTTGCTTCCGCTTCCTGAAAAATTCCACGGTCTTAAAGACCAGGATACACGCTACCGTCAGAGAGAACTTGACCTTATCGTAAACCCTGAAGTTAAGGATACATTTGTAAAACGCAGCCAGATTCTGCGCACACTCCGCGAATTTCTTGACAACCGCGGCTTCCTTGAAGTTGACACACCAATCCTCAACCCAATCGAAATCGGTGCAAGTGCACGTCCTTTCTACACACACCACAACACACTTGATATGGATATGGTGCTGCGTATCGAAACAGAACTTTATCTCAAACGCCTTATCGTTGGCGGCTTTGACAAAGTTTACGAAGTTGGCCGCATCTTCCGCAACGAAGGTATGGACACAAAGCACAACCCTGAATTTACATCCATCGAGCTTTATCAGGCATACACAGACTACAACGGTATGATGGACCTTGTTGAAGATATGATGAAAACAGTTGCTTCCAAAGTTTGCGGCACACTGGAAATTCCATATCAGGGCAACACAATCAACCTTGGTCACTGGGAGCGTATGACAATGAAAGAAGCTGTTAAAAAATACAGCGGCGTTGACTTTGACACAATCGCAACAGACGAAGAAGCAATTGCAATTGCAAAACAGCACAATGTTGACCTGCCTGAAGTTCCAAGCAAAGGCGCAATCCTTGCAGAATTCTTTGATGCTTTTGTTGAAGACAAGCTTATCCAGCCAACATTTATCTACGACTACCCTGTAGAAATCTCTCCGCTTGCAAAACGCAAACCGGAAGACCCTGCATTTACAGAACGTTTTGAATACTTTATCAACGCAACAGAATTCGGCAACGCATTCAGCGAACTCAACGACCCAATCGACCAGCGCGCACGTTTTGAAAAACAGGTTGCAGACCGCAAAGCTCTGGAACCAAACACAAGAGCACAGGTTGACTACGACTATGTAACAGCTCTCGAATACGGCCTTGCACCAACAGGCGGCCTTGGCTTTGGCCTTGACAGACTTGTTATGCTGCTTACAGACTCCAGCAGCATCCGTGACGTACTGCTGTTCCCAACAATGAAACCGCTGGATAAATAATTGGTTTAAAATTGGCGAATAAAGTGGTTTAGGTGGCAATAATGGGGTGAATTTTGATGATTTCTCCAAAATATTTTGTACCACTACACCCAAACTACACCCAGTTTATGAAAACTGGCAGAAAAGGATATGTTAATAATTAAGGACAAGAGATAAAACTCTTGTCCTTTTTTGTTGAAAAATTTTATAAAAGCCCGACACCTTTAGTCTGTCTTTAAGGCGGAGACATATAATTGTTTCTGATATTGAAAGGAGAAGTCTGACAGATGAACAATTCAGAAACAGAAATTAAAAAAGAAAATCCAATAAAAAGATTTTTCAAAGGTTTATTGTCGAAATGCAAAAAGTATAAATTTATTACAGTTGTCACAGTGCTGGCGGTGATACTGCTGTTTTCGCTGTGGCGTCTGAACAATAATATGAAAGAAATTGAAGAAGCTACATACAGCTTTGTCCGAACAACAACATTGTCAAGGGACGGGCTGGAAACGGCGGTCAATGTTACAGGCAGTGTGGAGAGTGCAAATACCTCTACAGTAAGCTACTCGGCAGGTATGAATTCAAGTGCACCGAAAATCAAAACGGTAAATGCTGCTGTGGGTGACTATGTGCAGGAGGGCGATATTATTGTTGTGCTGGACAATACAGATATCCTCGAAAAAATAACCGAACAGCAGGAACTTTTAAGCGAAAAAGCAGCAGAGCTGTATGAAAAATATGAAGATGCTGTTGAAGCTTACGAGGATGCTGACGACGCATACGATAACAGCAAAACAGCGTTGGATGCCGCCTACAATGCTATGGTAAATGCGGAAAAGCAATTGAAAGCGGCAAAAAGCAGCATAGCAGCATTCCAGACAGACTATGACAATGCGGTAAAAGCCGAGGATGCGGCAGGCAAGACATATACAGAAACATACACAAAGCTTGTGAATGATATGAACAATGCCGAAAGTGAACTTGCAGCGGCAAAGAGTGATGAGGCAGACAAAAAGGTTGCGGCGGAAAAGGCTGCGTCAGACCTGACCGCATCTCCAGAAGATACTGCCTTGAAAGAAGCAAAGGAAGCGGCAAATAAAGCATACAGTGATGCACAGGCCAAAACAGCCGAAGCACAGGCGAAATATGACACGGCAAAGGGATTGGCTGATGATTTTACAAACAGCCAGACAGCTACAGATTATGCCAAGGCAAAGGAAAACACAAAAACAGCACTGGATAAGCTGAACACCGCCAAGGATGCAGCAAACTATTCAAGCTATGAATCTGCTTATAACAATGCGGTTTCTGCCTACAATTCTGCTGTTGCAGACAAACAGCAGCTTGACCAGAAGGCAGAAGCGGCAAAGGAAGCCATGGAACAGGCTTATGAAGCTTATGAGGACAGCCAGACAAACGACACACTGGAAGATTTGCAGGAACAGCTGGAAAACTGCAATCTCAAGGCCGAAACCAGCGGAAAGGTAACAAACCTTAATGCTGTTGTGGGTAACACAGTTAACGGCACAATTGCAACAATTCAGGATACAGACAGCCTGAAAATATCGGTTACTGTAGGGGAAGCTGACATAAACACAGTCTCTGTCGGAATGAAGTGCAAAATCCGCAGTGACGCAACCGAAGGATATATCAGCGGCACTCTTACACAGATTGACCCTGTTTCCAGTCAGGGCGGCAGCTTTGGCGCAGAGGTTACTGTTGACGGAACAGCGCAGGGATTGCTTATCGGTATGAACGCTGATGTTGATATTATTATATCCGAAGTAAAGGGTTGCTTTACTGTACCTGCAGATGCCATAGGCGAAGATGAACAGGGCAGTTTTATCTATCGTCACACAAGCGGTGAAGGTGTGGATATGGAGTTTGAAAAGGTTTATGTAACCGTAGGAGAAAACAATGACTACTATGTTGAAATATCTTCTGACCAGCTTAATGAGGGAGATGTAATCCGCAGCTATGCAGACCTTACAATCGGTATTGAAACTGTAAGCGGAGAAGAAGCGGCACAGATGCAGAACTTTGGCGGTCTGTTAGGCGGCCTTATGGGCGGCGGAAATATGCCAAACGGCGGCGGTGCACCAGGTAATATGGGTGGCGGCAACCGAGATTTTGGCGGCAACGGCCAGAATGGCGGTCAGCGTCCTAATATGCCAAGTGGCGGAGGGTTCCCCGGCGGTAACGGCGGAGGTATGCCATAATGGATAAACCTGATTTTCCTTTTGATGATTTCAAACTTAAAAAGCCTATCATTCAGATGAAAAGTATCCGAAAAAGCTATTATATAGGAAAGCCGAATCAGCTGGAAATTCTCCACGGCATAGACCTTACGGTTTATGAGGGTGAATTTGTAGCTATTGTAGGCGAAAGCGGCAGCGGCAAGTCCACGCTGATGAACATTATAGGTGCACTTGACCGCCCGACAGAGGGCAGCTATATTCTTGACGGTGTTGATATACAAAGGGCGGACGACAAAAGCCTGAGCGAGATACGCAACCGAAAAGTAGGTTTTGTATTTCAGACCTTTAATCTTATAGGCAGGCAGTCTGCACTGAAAAATGTGGAACTGCCTATGCTGTATGCAAAAGTGCCGCAAAAGGAGCGCAATGCCCGTGCAAAACAGCTGCTGGAGATGGTCAATATGTCTGAACGAATGAATCACCAGCCAAACGAACTCAGCGGCGGACAGAAACAGCGTGTAGCAATTGCAAGGGCGATGGCCAATAACCCTGCCATTATTCTGGCTGACGAGCCTACAGGTGCGCTGGACAGTGCAACCAGCCGCACGGTTATGGATATTTTCCATACGCTCAACAAGGAGCACGGAAAAACCATAGTGCTCATCACTCACAGCCCTGCCCTTGCGGCTGAATGTGACAGAATAATCACCCTTGTTGACGGTGAGATTACTGATGACAGAAAGGGCGGCGGTAAATATGCTTGACAATATATTAATGGCGTTGCAGAGCCTTAAAGCCAACAAGATGCGCGCTTTGCTGACAATGCTGGGAATTATTATAGGCATAGGTTCGGTTATTGCCATAGAAACTGTGGGCAACAGCCTCAGCGGTTCAATTACAGACAGTATGTCGGGGTTTGGGGCAAGTGATATAACCGTGTCGGTTGCCGAAAAGGAGGACGATGACGAAAACACATCATCAGATGTGCGAATGCGTCTGTTCCGCCCGTCAAGCCCTGATGAGAGCGATTTGATAACCGATGTTATGCTTGCGGATTTCAGAGCGGCATTTTCTGATAAAGTGAGATATATAAAGATAAGTGAAAATGCGGGCAGCGGCACATATCAGACAGGCAGTGACAGCACATCGCTTACTGTGGTGGGGGTAAACGATGAATATATTCAGGCAGAGGAAACAGTAATTCTGTATGGAAGAAGTATCTCAAACAGTGCCGATGCAGATAAAAAGCTGTGTATGATTGCCGATACCTTTGCAGAGGATTATATGGCTATCTCCCCTGTAAATGCAGTGGGAAAAGAACTCAGCATAAAGATAAACGGCACACCCCACAGCTTTTATATTGTGGGGGTGTATGAGTACACAGAAGACGAAACCCTTTCTGCTGTGGCAGGAGAAACGGTTACAGATATGTACATTCCCCTTTCCACAGCAAAAATCATCAGCGGCAGCTATGACAACTATTCCTCCGTTACGGTGGTCAGCGCAGAAGGAACAGATGTAACCTCTTTTATAGATGTGGCAGAAGAATTCTTTGCCAGCTATTACACCCTTAACGACAGCTGGACTGCCACAGCCAGCAGTATGGAAACGCTGGTAAGCACACTTACGGAAATGCTGGATACAGTCAGCCTTGCCATAAGTGCAATTGCGGCAATCAGCCTGCTGGTGGGAGGTATCGGTGTAATGAATATTATGCTGGTTTCTGTGACTGAAAGAACAAAGGAAATCGGTACAAGAAAAGCTCTTGGTGCACCAAAAAACACAATTCTGATGCAGTTTATAATCGAGGCAGTTGTAATCTGTCTTGTGGGCGGTGCACTGGGCATTATGCTTGGCACAGGTCTGGGGGCGGTTGCCTGCAGCTTTATGGGGTACTCGGCAAAGGCTGATGTTGAAAGTATAATTCTGGTTGTGGGAATTTCTATGGCCATAGGTGTGTTTTTCGGATACTACCCTGCAAACAAGGCAAGCAAACTTGACCCGATTGAAGCATTGAGGTATGAATAGCTTTACTTTTTTTATATGTCATCACAAAGTCGGCAATAGGCAGATTTTTCTGTGATAATTCGGTGAATATACACATTATCAACAAATAAATCCATTTAATATAATTACACATTCAAGTACCTTCTTTAGTCTGTTTTTAGCTGTTGATAGTATGATATTATCGGGGTGATTTAATGAAACTGCTTATTGCCGAAGATGACCCAAGACTGCTTAAAAGTCTGGTTTATATTTTTGAAAAGAACAAGTACACAGTGGACGGTGTCTCCAGCGGGGATGCCGCCCTTGATTATGCTCTGACCGATGAATACGACGGTATAATTCTGGATATTATGATGCCCGTAATGGACGGCATCGAGGTGCTGAAAAATATACGAAACAAAAAAATAACCACTCCCGTACTGTTTCTGACTGCAAGAACAGAGGTTGAGCAAAGAGTGGAAGGGCTGGATGCAGGTGCGGATGATTATCTGCCAAAGCCTTTTTCCACACAGGAACTGCTTGCAAGGGTGCGAGCAATGCTGCGCCGAAAGGATAACTACACGGCGGATATTGTGGAGTGCAAAGGTCTTGTGCTCAACCGCTCCACCTATCAGCTCGGCAGCGGAGAAAGCCTGCTGTCTTTAAGCAGCAAAGAATTTCAGATAATGGAAATGCTTATCCTTCGACAGGGCAATATGGTATCCACCGAACAGCTGATAAGCCATATATGGGGCTGGGATACCGATGTTGATACAAGTGTAGTTTGGGTACATATCTCCAATCTGCGCAAAAAGCTGGCTGCACTGGACTGCGGTGCCGAGATAAAATTTATCCGCAGCGGCGGATATGTGCTGGAGGTTAAGGAATGATTTATTCCCTGCGAAAGAAATTCATAAAAATCAGTGCGGTTTCCATCCTTATTGTTTTTTCAGCCATATTTGCAGGCATTGCAGTTACAAACCAGATACAGCTGAACGACACAATGGACACACTGACCGATGCAATATCCCGCAACGGAGGTGCTTTCCCCGATTTTAATAAAGGAAATCCTCCAAGGGATAGGCCTTTTAACAAACCTGACATCATAACCGAAGAAACAAAGTTCAGCACCCGCTTTTTTACCGTATGGCTGGATGATTATAACGAAATAATAAAGATAAACACCGATTCAGTATTTTCAGTTGATGAGCAGCAGTCGGTGGAGTATGCACAGAAGGCACTGAACAAAAATAAAGAGCGTGGCTGGGTGGCAGATTACAGATACAAAATTTTCAGCCATTTTGAGGGCAAAACCATCGTCTTTGTAAACGGAGAAATGAACCGTGCAGTATCCTACAGATTTCTGGTTGTTTCGTTTTTTGTTCTGCTGGGCAGCGGCATTGTGCTGCTTATGCTATTTGTGGTTATGTCAAAAAAGGTGGTTTCACCTATTGCCGAAAGCTATGACAGGCAAAAGCAGTTTGTCACCGATGCAAACCACGAACTGAAAACACCTCTTACGCTTATAATGTCCAATGTGGATATTGTGGAGGAAGAACTGGGCAAAAGCGAATGGCTGGACGATATAAGAAGCGAAGGTCAGCGTATGACACAGCTTATAAACCGATTGGTTTCTCTTTCCCGTATGGATGAAGAGCATAATTCCATAGAGAGGAAAGATTTTAATCTGACAGGCGTGATTTACGATACTGCATCGGAATTTGTTCAGCTTGCAGCATCAAACAGCAAAATTCTCTACTGTATGGCGCAGCCCGATGTAACTTACAAGGGTGACGAAGCACTCATACGCCAGCTTATGTCCATACTTCTGGACAATGCCGTAAAATATTGCGACACCGACGGAGATATACACGTTGACCTCAGCTTAAAACGACATCCGATTATAACGGAGGAAAATACATACACAGATGCAGACAATGTGGAACTGGACAAACTGTTCGACCGCTTTTACCGTGCCGACAAGGCCAGAACCTACGACGGCAGCTTTGGCATAGGTCTTTCGCTGGCAAAGGAAATCGTAAACAAACACGGCGGCGAAATTTCTGCATACAGAAAAGAAAATGCCATCGGATTTAAAATTGAACTGAAGTGATGCTGATTTGCATAATTCAACTGTAAAATGAAATAACCCCGGAAGTATTCCATACGGAATATTTCCGGGGCTTTCTTTTTTTGTACAAATGCTTGTTTTTACAAACTGCCGTACTGCATATAGGTCAAAGATATATACGGTCCAATATATTAAAATAAAATTATATCATAAATAATCTTATTTGTCGGTCCAAAAAAGGACCCGATTTCTTATAAAAATATTCTAAAATACAGGTAAGGTCGGGGTGCACACTGACCGGACATATATTATACGCATAAATTGCGGGTTATACTGATAAAACACATTAAATTATATTATACCACATTTTAAAGTGTTCAGGGTTTCTCCGGAGAAAGCATTTTGGGGTTTTTTATTGTTACAATACATATAAGGTTAAAGTTGCAACGTAACCTGCAAAGAAAACGATAGCGGACATCGGATGGAAAAGCGCTTTAGGGTTTTGCATAGAGAGTATCTGCACGGATTTTGAAGGACGGGGAAAATCAGCGCAAAACTGCAGTTTCTGTAAAAGCAGATGGGATTTTATATGGAATAAACAGCCTTAAAGAGCCCGGGGCCGGCAATGCCGCGGGAGCGGGTAAAAAACCTTCTCAAAAGGTTTTGTCCCGCCAGGCGAAGCCGGCCCAGGCTTCCATAAGGTTAGTATTACCCTTATGGAAGCAAATGTAGCGGTAGCAGAAAAAGAGGGTTAAACAGATGTTCAGCCACGGAAAGAAAAAGCAGAAAGATATGCATCTCTGCAACGCCCGAAAGCGTTTTTTAGAGATGTAAGCAAGGGTCTTTCGTTTGAAGGACAGCGTTAGGAGGTTAAACATGAAAGAAAGAGTAAGACTTAATGATAAGCCGACACTGACGATTGAAGAAGCTGCAGAACTTTACAGTATTGGTCAGCACAAGCTGAGAGCGCTTACAGATGACAGCAACTGTAATTTTGTACTGTTTGTAGGCCGAAAAAAGCTTATCAAAAAACGTCAATTTGATGAATACATCGCAAAGGCTTATTCAATTTAATATGTAGTAAAAGGGAAAAGGGTATGTTATAATTGCAGTAATATATCCTTTTTCTGCCTGTTAAGGAAGGAGAATATAAATGGCAGAAAGAAGAAAAGATTCGAAGGGAAGAGTCTTAAAAGAGAATGAATCTCAGCGTTCTGATGGTATCTACTGTTACAGATGGAGAACATCAGACCACAAAAGACATTATATCTATGCAGGAACACTTGAAGAACTGCGAGAAAAAGAGAAAAAAGTGCAAAGAGATGTAAGCGACGGCATACGTGCTGATGCAACAAGGGTTAGCCTTAACGATATATATGAACTTTGGGTGGTTCTGAAAAAAGGATTGAAACACAATACTTTTACCAACTATCAGTATATGTATAACCAGTTTGCGAGAGGTGATATCGGCAATATCAAAATTGTAAACCTTAAACGTTCTGATGTGCGCAGATTTTATAATCATTTGATAGACGACAAAGGACTGAAAATTGCTACTGTTGATAATATTCACACTGTTATACATCAGGTGTTGGATGTTGCGGTTGATGATGGTTATCTGCGAAACAATGTAAGTGACAATGCGTTGAAAGAACTGAAAATGTCCCGCAATCTTTTTACCGAAAAGCGAAAAGCGCTCACCCTAGATGAACAGCATATTTTTCTTGATTATCTCAGAAATACACCGCAATACAACCACTGGTATCCAGTATTTGCATTTATGCTTGGCACAGGCTTGAGAGTTGGCGAAGCAACGGGATTGAGATGGTGTGATATTGATATGGAGAATGGCAGTATCAGCGTCAATCATACTCTTGTATATTACAGCAGGGATAAAGGCCATTGCGGTTTTGCGGTAAATACACCTAAAACCAAGGCGGGAGAGCGCACAGTACCGATGATTGCAAGTGTAAAGGAAGCGCTGATGCTGGAAAAACAGTATCAGGAAGAAGCAGGGATACATAGCCGTGCACTGATAGACGGATTTACAGATTTTATATTTATCAACCGATTTGGCGATGTACAGCATTACGGAACACTCAACAAGGCAATCAACCGCATAGTCCGTGACTGCAACAATGAAATACTGAACAATACAAAAAATATCGAAAAAGCAGTATTGTTGCCACATTTCAGTTGTCACACCTTGAGGCATACATTTACAACCAGATTGTGTGAATCGGGAATGAATGTAAAGGTAATTCAAGAAGTTTTAGGTCATTCGGATATTTCAACTACACTTGATATTTATGCCGATGTAACAAGAGATTTGAAGAAAAGAGAAATGCAGAGGTTTGAAGATTTTATAGGTGAAACAAGAGTGTAAATTCACTGCACCCGTTACTGCACCCGTTACTGCACCCAATTTGCGAAAACATATGAAAACAGGTGACAGTATATGTATGTTTTGTCTTGAAAAAGTGCAGCAAATGAGATAATATATAAACATATGAAAGCTTATGAAATGGTTTCAGGGAAATTCCCAACTATGAAACCGCTGGATAAATAATAAATCCGTATAAAAGCGGCATTAAAGCGGCATTCAGATGATAAAACATAAATATCCGCCATACCATTGTTATGTGGTATGGCGGATATATTTTTGCTGTTATTTAAATTTTATTCTTCATACTTTGGCAGAACCCTTGCCTCGCTGAAATCTTCCATGTCAAGGGTAAGGTTAGGGTTGTAGAACGGGTCGCGCAGCAGGCCTTTGCCGTGGCGGTTCTGCAGGCGGTTGCGTTCGCCCTCAAAGCGTTCTTTTTTTTCGCCCTTCTTGTCGCTGCCTCGGCTTTTGCTTTCGTAGTGATAGCACTCGGCATAAGGTGTAAACAGCACCTGCCAGCCCATATCACGTATGCGCAGGCAGAAGTCCACATCGTTGAAGGCAACGGTAAATTCTTCGTCCAGGCCGTTTGCGGCATCGTAGGCTTCTTTTGTCACCAGCAGGTTTGCGGCGGTAACACAGCTTAAATTCTGCACACAGGACAGACGGAACATATATCCGCTTTTTCCGCGGCGGTGATATTTGTGGCTGTGGCCCGCAAAGCCGCCAAGACCTGTGATAACGCCTGCGTGCTGCACTGTGTCGTCAGGATAGTAAAGCATTGCGCCCACAATGCCAACCTTTGGCTGAATTGCAAGGCTTACCATTTCGGTCAGCCATTCGCTGTTGATAATTTCGATATCGTTGTTAAGCATCAGGTACATATCGCCCTTTGCCTGTCTTATTGCAAAATTGTTGATTGCACTGAAATTGAAACCGCCCTTGTAATAAACAACCTTAAGGTTTTCGTGTTCGGCTTCGGCCTTTTTGTAATATTCAAAGGTGCTGTCTTCGGTGCTGTTGTTTTCACATACGATAATTTCAAAGTTTGTGTATGTGGTTTTTGCATAGATGCTGTCAAGGCACTTGCTTAAATCGTCAATATGGTCCTTGTTTGGAATAATAATTGAAACAAGGGGCCGGCTTGTCAGTTCGTAGTCAATTTTGTATGTGCTGCCAAATCTGCCTGTGGTTGCCTTGCCCTTTATGCCAACACGTGCAAGGTGGTCATCAAGTGCACGGATTGCATTGGCTGTAACATAAGGCTTTGCATCAACGCCCCCCGATGTGCTCTGGGCGTGTACACGCCAATAGTAAAGTACCTTTGGAATGTGGTGGATTTTAACCCCGTCAATCTCGCTGATTTTAAGAAACAGGTCGTGGTCCTGTGCGCCGTTGTAATCATCATTAAGGCCGCCCACAGCTTCATAAACCGATTTGCGTATGCAGGCAAGGTGGCATATGTAGTTGCAGTTGGTCAGATAGTAATAGCTGTAGTCGGGTTTAAAATGGGCAACAATAGGGTTTGTCCAGTCGGTGTCAAACAGTGCTTCGTCGCTGTAGATAAAGTCGGCACCAGTTTCGTCAATAGCTTTTGCCATCTGATACAGTGCATCGGGGCTGATGATATCATCGTGGTCACAAAGGCAGATATATTCGCCGTCCGCAAGGTCAATGGCTTTCTGCTGGTTGCCCGCAATGCCATAGTTTTTATCCAGCTTTACATATTTTATTTTGTCGCTGTTCAAGGATTTTATGTATTCGCCCACATAGCTGTGATTTTCGTCACTGGCGTCGGCAAGACACAGCTGGCCATGGCTGTAGCTCTGGTTCAAAAAGCTCTGCACATATTCGGCAAGATGTTTTCTGTCGGTGTTGAACAGCGGTGTAACAATGCTGATGGTGCCGTCCTTTACACTCTGGCATTTATAGCTTTTCTGCTTTTCAAGGGCATCCTTCGGCGGCAGAAAACGGCCTTTTTTGGCTTTCATTCTGCGGCGGAAAAAGCCCAGCGCACGTCTTGCTGTGCTGGAAAGCCCCTCTGTTTTTATATATTCAAAAAACAGAGCGATAAGTTCTTTAATTCTTCTGATTTTAAGTATCATAGATAAATCCTTTTCTGCGGCTCCCTCTGACGAGGGAGCTGTCACCACAGGTGACTGAGGGAGAGAATCTGAAAAGCCTCTCCCTCCGCTTCACTTTCGTTCAGCACCTCCCTCGGCAGAGGGAGGCTGTTGTTATTTACTTGTATCCGTAATTTTCGTACAGCAGAGTAAAATGCGGGTTGTAATAATGGTCACCATAATTGAAATATTTCTGCCATTTTTCTGCAAAGCGTGCCTTTTCGCCCTCATAGCGCGGGTTTGGCTTGTCGGTGTCGCTGCCGCGGCTTTTGCTTTCGTAATGGAAGCCCTCTGCATAAGGTGTAAACACGTTGAGATATCCGTCATCGTACATTTTAAGGCAGAAATCAATGTCGTTGTATGCAACGGCAAAGTTTTCTTCGTCCAGCTTGTATCTGTTGTACAGTTCTGTCTTAACCATAAGGCAGGCACCTGTAACCGCCATATAGTTCTGTGCGGTAACAAGGCGGTACATATCCCCCGTGTTGTCCTTGGCGTTGTGCAGCCCCTTGTGGCTGTGGCCCGCACTGCCGTTTATGCCTATGATAACACCTGCGTGCTGCAAAGTGCCGTCAGGATAGTACAGCTTTGCACCCACCGCACCAACGTCTTTGCGCTGGCTGAACATAAGCATCTCAACAAGGAAATCTTCGCTGGTAAATTCCACGTCGTTGTTAAGCAGCAGAATATGGTCGCCGCTTGCATACTGTGCCCCAAAGTTGCAGATGGCACTGAAGTTAAAGCCGCCTTCGTAGTATACAACCTGCAGATTGTCATACTCTTTAAGTGCTTTTTCGTAGTATTCAAAGGTGGACTGTTCGGTGCTGTTGTTTTCCACAACAATAATTTCCACGTTGTCCCAGCCGCCTTTTTCCTTTATGGAAGAAAGACAGCGGCTTAAATCTTCAATATTGTCCTTGTTTGGAATTATAATGCTGATTTTGGGGTTGCCGTCAATTGCATATTTTACGCGGTAGCTGCCCGGCCATTTCTGTATGGAAACTTCACCCTTTAAGCCCACGCGGTCAAGGTGTGCGGCAATGGCGGCACGGCCTGCTTCAAAGGCGTACATCTTTGCGCTCATATCATTGGCAGTGCTGCCTGCGTGGCCGCGCCAGTAGTAAAGCACTTTAGGGATATGATATACACATTCTGCCTTTTCGCAAAGGCGCAGTGTCAAATCAAAGTCCTGTGCGCCGTCAAAGGCCTTGTCTTCGTAAAAACCAACCTTTTCGGCAAGTTCCTTTTTAAACACAAGAAAATGGGTTATGTAGTTGCAGCCTCTCAAAAAGTCGGGCGCATAGTTGATTTTAAAGTGAAACTGGATAAGGTGCTCCAGCTTGCCGTCAAGGGTGATTTCGTCGCTGTAAAGCACATCTGCCCCGTGGTCGTTGATTGCCTTTACGTTTTCGTAAAGGGCATTTGGCAGAATAACGTCATCGTGGTCAAGCAAAGCGATATAGTCACCTGTGCAGTGCTTAAAGCCAAAGTTTGTGTTTTCGGCAATGCCAAGGTTTTCTTCCATAACTACATAGGTTATGCGGTCATCCTTTGCGGCTTTCTGTTCAATTTCCGGGTAGCTGCCGCTTGCATTTACCAAAACAAGCTGCCAGTTGGTATAGCTTTGGTTTTCAACGCTTTCCACCATCTCCAGCAGAAAATCCTTTGGTGTGTTGTACAGCGGTACCACAATGCTGATTTTTGGCATATATTCAAATTTTGTTATGCGCTGTTCCTTAAGTTCACGCTTAAGGGGTATATCGCTGCGGAACTGCCACACATCTCTTTTAAGCATAAGATTAACGCGGAACTGCACCTTGCGTTGTGTTGCTTCAAGGCCCTCGTTTTTAATGCTGTTAAAGCCGCGCTTTGCCAGATGTGCCACGCGGTTTATATTGAGATTGCGTTTTAAAAACCTCAATGGGCTGTCCTGAATATCCATAGATAGCTCCTTTATATAAAAGTTTACATATTTATCTAAAATAAAGTATAACACAACAGCATATTTGCTTTCAACAGGCAGTTTTGAGCCGGTGGGGAAGGGGGCGAAATTTTCTGTCAATCAGAGTGCTCCGCTTTGTCATTCTGAGCACCCCACACTGTCATTCTGAGCGAATCGAAGAATCTCTCCGCCCACACAGAATAGCGGCTTACATCAGACCGATTAAACCGAGAGATGCTTCACATACGTTCAGCATGACAAATGGATATAGTTATGCTGATTTAGCTGTCATTCTGAGCGAAGCGAAGAATCTCTCCGCCTGCACAGCATAAGGGCTTACGGCAGACTGATTAAACCGAGAGATGCTTCACATACGTTCAGCATGACAAATGGATATAATTATGCTGATTTAGCTGTCATTCTGAGCGAAGCGAAGAATCTCTCCGCCCGCACAGTACAGCGGCTGACGGCAGACCGATTAAATTATATCGTTATGCACGGCAGAAAAGGGCTTTTACACCGCATTTTTTGCCTTTATGGGCATTTTTTACTGTGGTAATTGTGTGAAACAGGTTGCAATTTTGCCTTTGCGAATATATAATGTAAAGCGTTGCTATTTATTTTTAATTTATATAGAGGAGAATAAAGATGAACCTTAAAAAACTTACAGCATTTTCCATGGCTGCTGTTTTAAGCTTGTCACTTTTTGGCTGTTCCCAGACACCAAAGGAAGATACAACACTCAGCAAGTACATTGACGAAAACGGCTATATCAAAGATGTTGACACAGCAGCAGTTGCACTTGTTGACTACGAAAGCCTTGTTATCCCTGCTGACCAGCACACACCAACAGAAGAATCCATCGCAGCATGGATGAACTATCAGCTTCCAAGCCAGAATGTATACGAAGGCGAAGTTTACGACGGCGCAACACTCAACATCGACTACATCGGCTACATTGACGGTGTTGCATTCCCTGGCGGTGACACAAACGGCATGGGCACAGAAGTTACAATCGGCGTTACACAGTACATCGATGATTTCCTTCAGCAGCTTGTTGGCCACGAAGTTGGCGAAAACTTTGAAATTGAAGTAACATTCCCTGAAGATTACCACAACACAGAACTTGCAGGCAAAGATGCAACATTTATGATTACAATCAACCACCTTGTTGAACCAATTGCTGCAAGAGACCTTACAGACGAAGTTGTAAAAGAAGCACTTGGCGAACAGGGCATCGAAACTGTTGAAGCATTCCGCGAACAGGCAGTTGCTTATCTTACATCCACAATGGTTGGCAACTTTGTTTATGCAGAAATCTTTGAAAAATCCACAGTAGAACCTGTTGCACAGACAGCTGTTGATTTCCAGACAGACTACATCGTCCATACAACAACACAGCAGGCAGAAGCTTACGGTGTAACACTGGAAGAAATGCTGGAAATGTACGGTATGGGTACAGTGGAAGAATTTAAAGAATCCAATGCAGAAGTTATTGCAAGTGCAGCAAAAGAACTTTGCATCACACAGGCTATCGCTGAAAAAGAAGGCATCACAGTGGAAAAATCCGACATCAAAGACTACTTTGGCGGTCAGGACTACTCTCCGGTTGAAGATGCTTACGGCGAAAACTTTATCAAATTTATCGTTCTTCAGAGCAAAACACTGGACCACCTTACAGCAAATATTGCAAGAGGTTAATAAGCACAAAAATAACGGCACACTGCTTTAGCGACCTCCGGATAAAAAACACAAATACCCACCAAAACACTGTATAGTGATTTGGTGGGTACATTTTTGCCCGTTTTTGCACAAAAAGTGCTGGTACAAGGAAAAGACACGCAGCACTACTTTGTGTAATGCAAGTGTTGCTGACGCAGTAACAGCCTTTTTGTGTTGAAAATCGGGTTTTTGTTTTCTTGTCCGGAGGCCGCTTTAGCGGTGTGCCTTTTGTTTTTGCAAAATTTATTATTGATATTCAGTCAAGCAGTTTAAATACCACATTGGGTGTTTCTTTATGCACATCATCAAATATTTCCAGCATTTTGATACACTCTTCCTGCCAGTCGTCAGGCATTGTGTGATATCCATAAATGTGTACCTCAAAATATTCTTTATTGTAAAAACGATCCCGCAAGCAATCCCAAAGAGCGTCCCAGTTTTTACCGTAGTATTCAGGCAGGCCAAATTTTTCTTTTAAAAGTTCGTGTACCTGCAAAAAATATCTGCACTGTGAAAAATCAAGAACTATAGGATTTTCTTTTATTTCTTTAAATGAGCATTCTTCGTCAGTGTATTCTTTTATTTCAACTATCATAATTGCCTCCTATATTATTTCGTAAAATGTTTCGTAATGGTCATAGGTTACAAAAACAAGACCGTCGTTTGAAAACACTATACGCTGTGAATTTCTTTTTCCGCTTTTATAGTTTATATCCGCTTCATACCATACTTTGCCAATATCGTCAGGCAGGTGCCCGTTACTGTTTTTATACACTCCGCCCGTTATCATTTTGCCAGGTGCAACTTTGTGAAGGTTACCTGATTCACGGTTCCAACCTGCTTTTTCAGCAATATCTCTTGTAATATAATATTTGGGCAATGAAGCATAATTACTCAGCCACCAGTCTGCACCGTCTGTGCCCTTTTCGGTGGCATTGCCCGCATAAAGTGCTTTAAGATAATCTATATAGCATCTGCCTCTTTCGTGTATTGGCGGCTGCGGATATGGTATTTCGTGCATATAATATATTTTCCCGTTCAGCTTCTTACACTGCAAACAGGTTCTGCCGACCATAACAGCAACCCAGGTTTTATAATTTTTGCTTTGTACTGCATTCATTTTTTCTTTTCCTTTTTATTTTATCACATATTCATTTTTTCAGTACTGAATTTTGCAAATAATTATAAATCGATTTATGTATATATAATAACACACTTTTGGCACTGCGATGTCGCATCTTTTGCTGTATTTTGAGTTGTAAAACAGGTTGGATATAATGTTGCATTATTTTAAGTTTTACAAAACAAAAAACCACCGCTTTAGCGGTGGTTATAATATCATATTTATGGTTGCAGCCCTTAAACTATCTTTTTCGCTCTTAAAGCAGGGATAAATCTCTGTGTAAACCAGGGTGTCAGTCTGTCCAGCAGCAGTACAGTAAAGACAGAGTACACAAGGCTTACTGCAGCGGCAAGCCAGGCAAACTGTGTGTGTGCCATTGTTATACCCATGGCGGCAAAAATATCTTCCATTGCCATAATCACGGCAGGGTGGTTGAGATAAACCGCATAGGAAACATCGCCGATGCGGGCAAAAATTCTGCCTTTGACAATCCTGTTTATCCAGCTTTCAGGGCACATTGTGTACAGCACAACAAATGCAAACAGAACAATGTGTATGTTTTTATAGCGTTCAAATGCAAACAGTGCCGCAATGCCAAAAAGGCCGATAAGGTTAAAGAACAGGCTGCCGTTGCGCACTGCTTCAAAGGCTTTGCTTTTAAAGATGCGGTAAATTATAACACCTTCGGCCATATACTGTGTGCAGCGCACAAGCGGAATGTACAGGGCACCGTACACATCAAAGTTATATCTGCCGAACTTCATATATGCACAGTTAAGGATAAAGAGTATCGGCAGTATAAATTCGCTGGTCTTTCTGTGGTCATAGCACATCATGGCGTAGATGAAATAGCCAATAATAACCATTGCGCTCACATACCACGCCGCAGGGTTTAAGCCGCCGCCGATAAAATAGCCCATATCCTGAACCATAAACATATCGGGGATAACTTCAAAAATGCGGAAAACCGTCTGGCCTATATTGCCTGCGTTTTCGCTGCCCAGCACAATGCGCACAAGGTCTCTGCCGCACAGATAGCACAGCATAACCAGCAGAGAAAAAACATACTGCGGATAAAGGCGTTTTATATGGTCTGCTGTATAGCGGAACTGGTTGTACTCTTTTGGGTTTTCAGCCGATTTTGAGTAAAATTTCTTTGCAAGGAAAAAGCCCGAGAACACAAAGAAAAAGTCAACGGCAACGCTTGCGCCGGGATAGCTGATATCCATATGGGCAAACACCACAAGATAGGCAAATATAAATTTTAAAAGGTCTATGGAGTATATACGCATATAAATTTCTCCGTTTATATATTTGTAGCTTTAATCAAAGTATATCTGATTTATTTTATCATATATCAAGCGCTTTTGTAAACACAGACAAATGTGTGCAGCAAAACAAAAGGCTCTGACGTTTTTCTGTCAGAGCCATTGATTTATATATTCACAAAATGCCACTGGGGCAGAAATTCCAGGAAATCAAGATATTCCTTTGCCACGGGCATACCTGTTGTCACAGGCAGAAACATTACAAACAGCACAAGGCATACCGCAAGATAAACCCCAACTGCTTTTTTAAGCTGCGGTCTGGCACGGCAGATATCCCTGATTGCAAGGGCAATTGCCACAATGCCGAACACAGCACAGGGGAAATAGTGATAGATAAAGCACAGTCTTGTCACCATAACCCAGGGCAGATAGCTGCTCAGCCAGCCAAGGCCTGCAAACAGATAAGATGTCTGTCTGCTTTTTACGCCCTTGAAAATGCAGTAAAGGGCGGCAAAAGGGGTAAGTGCCCATATTGCAGGGTTGCCAAAGGCAGAAATGCTGCTGGCGGCAGTGCCCACGTCGCTTATTGCATACCATATAGGTTTAAGGCATACAGGCCAGGTGTACCACATTGACGAGAAGAAATGCTCTGCCACAAGGTTTGCGTGATAGTCGTACATATGCTTCTGATAGTTTGCAAACTGGCGGATATAGTCGGCAAAGCCGTCGGCTTTTATAACGGGGATAAAGCTGGCGGTGTATATTGCGGCAGGCACGGCGACAAAAAACACAAAGCACAGCGCAATGGTTCTTGCGGCAAGCTTTTTGTCGGCGGCGGTTTTTCCGCTGCCAAGATATTTGCCTGCAAAGCTGATAAAGAACAATACCGCCAGTGCCACCATAGGATAAGCGCCGTTCCATTTGCTTGCCACGGCACAGCCCATAAAGGCACCGCTTAATGCAAGACACAGCCAGCCTTTTCTGTCGCCCCACGGAGTGTTGTGCCAGTGCGCCATAAACAGAAAGGTCAGCAGCACAAACAGCACCACATAGGTATCAACGGTGGCAATTCTTGTCTGTGTCAGGTGCATAAAATCAAGGGCGAGCAGTGCTGCCCCCGCAAAGCCTGCCCATTTATTGCGGCACAAGGCAACAATAAGCAGATAGATAACAGGTATCATAAAGGCACCGCACACAGCACCAACAATGCGCCAGCCAAAAGGTGTCATACCAAAAAGCGCAACGCCGATACTGATTAAAATTTTGCCCAGAGGCGGATGGGTGGTCTCGTATATCTGATAGCCTTCAAGCTGTTCGTAGGCTGTGCGGCCGTGATAGATTTCGTCAAAATACATACTGCCAAAATAGCTTGTGTCCTTCGGCACGGCGTCCTGCTCGTCATAGGCAAGGGCGGCACCGTAAGGGTTGGCGCTGTCGGCAGCGGGCACAAGGCGGCCCTGCAGCAGATTGCCCGTTGTGTCAAAAAATGCAATTTCGTGCAGCACGTTGCCCACATATTTTGCCCGCACCCGCACCGCTTTTACGGCATCGGCAGGCAGCAGGGTTTCTTTCCAGGTGTAAACCGACATATCGCCGATATCACACTGCACATCAAAGTTTGCCCCGTCGGCCGAGGTGGCAATTTCAAATTCGCCCAGCAGCTTCTGGCCTTCAGGCTGGGCAAACTGGTCTCCCAGACCGCTGTAGGTGTATATGCTGCCAAGGTTTACGGGACTGTCAAATTCAACAGTGAACATATAGTCGCTGTCGGTGGCGATAAAATATGTCTGCGGTGCCCTGGTGCTGCCAAGGTTCCACAGTGCCACAAAGGTGTACAGCACCGTTACAATGCCCACAAGGATATGGGGCTTAAGTAAGGATTTAAGGGTTTTCATACTTATTGTTTTCTCCTTTGCGGCCAGGTAAAGTGCAAAGCCTGCAAATGCGGCGGTGACAGCCACACACACAAGGCTTACTGCGCGTTCCGCAGCGGTGGAAAGGTCAAAGGTCTGATAGTACATTGCCATAACCCAGCTGGAATTTATATAGCACAGACAGCCAAACAGTGCCCCAAAGCACAGATACTGTTTTTTGCCGGAGGCAATATATGCAAATACGCACAGCACAGCGGCAGGCCACAGATATCTTTCGTGCATCATTGTGCACAGGGCAAAGATAAGGCTGATAATCACACAGCCCGCGGCAAAAAAGCCGTCATAATTTTTGTGGCTGAAGAATATATATGCGGCCATAACCACACTGGCGGCAATAACCGCAGGTGTAATAAGGCTTACAAGGGGGCTGTCGGGCAGCTGCACCCAGTTGAGTTTTGCCAGATAATGCAGATTGAATGCGTTTACGGTAAAATATTTATAGCCGCTTACGGTGTTTGTGTAAAGGTCTGCAAGCCAGCCGATGCCCAGCGGATTTTTGCAGAATGGCAAAGCGATAAGATAAACGGTGCCAAGGCCTGTGCCAACAGATTTCAAAAGCTCTTTCACGCTTTTTCTGCGGATAATGTAAAACAGAAACAGCGGCCCGAACATTATTGCCTGGGGCTTGGTGATAAGGGCAGCGGCATAGGCAACGGCGGCAAAAACCGTTCTGTTTTCTGTGGCAAAGCACAGGGCAAGCAGTATAAAAAGCATATACCAGCTTTCAATCTGCCCCCACACCGCACTGTTGAAGATGACGGAAGGCATAAATAGAAACATACCTGCTGCAAAAAACGCCTTGTTTCTGCCAAGGCCGCGGTTTTGTGCAAAGCGGTAAATCAGCAAGGCGATGCCAAAGTCGGCAAGCATGGAAGGCAGCTTTATCACAAAGGTTGCACCAACGCCGTTTATGTCCAGCCCAAGCAGATTTATAATGCCGTTTGCAAGGGCAAGAATGTACATATATCCCGGTGGATAGTCAAGGAAAAACTCTCCGCTGTAAAGATTTTTAAACCCAAGGCTGTTTGCATAGCTGCCCCAGGCCTTAAAGCAGTTTGTATCATAGGTAAAGCTGTAGTCCTGCAGGGCAAAAAACACCCTTACCGCAGCGGCGGCAAGCAGAACAAAGATGACAGCACCGCGGTTAAGGGCGTTGTCTGCGCTGTCTTTTTTATCGGTATAAAAATATACAAGCACACACACGGCGCAGTATATTGCAGAAATTAAAACTGTGGTTAGCATTGTTTCTCCATAGTACGAAATATAATTGTAGGGCAGGTATCTCTGTATATAAAATCACTGTGGTTGGCTGCCACTCTGAGCAATTTATTGTCACCCTGAGCGTCAGCGAAGGGTCTCTCTGTGGGCACAGACCTGCGGTTGAGGATTGAAGAATTTCTGTATCCCGGTTGTACAGCTGAAATTACACTGAGCAAATTGGGAGATTCTTCACTTCGTTCAGAATGACAGGCAGGACCAATCAGAATATCATGCAGTGTAATTTTTATAGAATACTGATTATTATACTATAAACATAACAATAAATAAAGACAAACTCTCTCTTGTGCATAACTCGCCCTTTTTTGCTAACAATATATGCAAAACGAAATTTTGAAAGGGAGAAACTATGAAAAAGAACCTTTTTGGCACCCTTGGACAGTACATCAAAGGCAATGCCGTTATAATAGTGCTGGCTGTGGCAACGGTGGCGGCAGGGGCGTTGTCTTTCCGCACAATAAAGGATATCAACAACCGCCTTGACAACCAGAACTTTGAAGCCCCCATCGATATTGAACAGCCGTCGGACCCTGTGCCTGAAACACCCAGTCAGGACGTGGACAGCAGTGCGGACAATGTGCCCTTAAAGCCAAAGGCAACGGCAAAGCCAAAAGCCACAGCCGCACCGCAGGCAGAAGCAAGTGAAGAAACCGCCAAAGCCGCTGAAGATGTGGAGAAAAAGACCGAAGAAAATACCGATAAATTTAAACTGCCGGTGGACAACAAAATCATCGCCGCATTTTCGGGGGACGAGCTGGTGTACAATCTTACAATGGGCGACTGGCGCACCCACAACGGCATAGACATAAAAGCCACAAGGGATACGGCAGTCAAAGCCTGCTGTGACGGCACGGTGAAAAAGATTTACAACGACGGTATGCTTGGCTGGGTTGTGGAGATTGAAACGGAAGATTTTATCACACGCTACTGCGGCCTTGCCGAAAAGGTGTTTGTAAAGACAGGTGACAAGGTGCAGCAGGGCGACAGTATAGGCAAGGTGGGGGAAATACCCCTGGAATCTGCCACAGACAGCCATCTGCATCTTGAAATTGTAAAAAACGGAAACTATCAGAATCCCGATGAATATCTGAAAAGGTAATACAAAAAGATATTACGGGTAGTGAAATCAGGGGAGTTCCCTGCATCTTTAATATAAAATAAGATATGTCATTCTGAACGAAGTGAAGAATCTCTCTGATTTAACGGATTAATCTGTGCAGACAGAGAGATTCTTCGGCATAAATGCCTCAGAATGACATTTTGCTTTTATGTACAAAAAGACTTTTTTGTTGAAATATACACAAGTTTATGTTATATTTAATCTGTATAAATATGTTTAAGTATATCGTTGAATATATACCTTATATAGAGGAGAAAAGTATGGCTAAATTTGAATTTATAAAAAACGAAATCGAAGGCCTTGTTGTTATCAAGCCAACAGTTTTCGGCGACAGCCGCGGTTTCTTTATGGAAACCTACCACAAGGACGAATTTGCAGCAGCAGGCATTGATAAAGAATTTGTACAGGACAACCACTCCAAAAGCAGCAAGGGTGTTCTGCGCGGTCTGCATTTCCAGAAAGAAAACACACAAGGCAAGCTGGTGCGCGTTATCAAAGGCGAAGTTTTTGACGTTGCGGTGGACTGCCGTCCAAACAGCAAAACCTTTGGCCAGTGGTATGGTGTAACACTCAGCGAAGAAAACAAAATGCAGTTCTATGTGCCGGAAGGCTTTGCACACGGTTTTCTTGTGCTCAGTGACGAAGCAGAATTTGTTTACAAATGCACAGACGTGTACAACCCAAAGGCAGAAGGCGGCATACCTTACAACGATGCAACAGTAAATGTGCAGTGGCCTGCAGTTGACTGCGAAATCAAGCTCAGCGACAAGGACAAGGTTCACACACCTTTTGCAGACCAGACATTTGACTATTTTGAAAAATATTAATCCGAGGAATTTTTTGTATGATTAACAATCTTAAAGGCAGATTTGCGATGTTCTACAAATACCGCTTTCTGCTGCAGAACCTTATACAGCGCGATATCAAGGTAAAATACCGCCGCAGCACTTTGGGCATCCTGTGGAGTGTTCTCAACCCATTGCTTATGATGCTGGTTATGACCCTGGTTTTCAGCCACTTTTTCCGCTTTGATATCGAAAACTACCCTGTTTATCTCTTAAGCGGCCAGCTTCTTTTTACATACTTTACCGAAAGCACATCCATGGCTATGGAGTCTGTTATCGGCTATGCACCTCTTATCAAAAAGGTGTATGTGCCAAAATATATCTTCCCGCTGGAAAAAAGCTGCTTTGCATTTATCAATATGTGCTTTTCCCTTGTAGCTCTTCTGGTGGTTATGGTGGTTACAGGTGCAAAGTTCTACCCTACATTTATCCTTGCGTTTTACCCAATGGCAATGCTGTTCTTCTTCAGCCTTGGGGTTGGCCTGTTCCTTGCATCCAGCGCAATCTTCTTCCGTGACATCATCCATCTGTGGAGCGTTTTCACCACAGTGCTTATGTACGCATCTGCAATCTTCTACCCGACAAGCATTCTTGACGGCACAATCATGCAGCTGCTTATCAACTTCAATCCGCTTTACTGGTACATCGATGCTTTCCGTCAGTGCATTCTCCGCGGCGGTATGCTCAGCTTCAACCACATCTTTATCTGTGCACTGTGCGCAGTTATCGCTTTAATTGTTGGTGCAAAGGTGTTCAAAAAAGGTCAGGACAACTTTATTCTTTACATTTAGGGGGTTACTATGGACAAGGAAATTATGGTCAAAGTTGACAATGTGGGCATCCGTTTTAACCTTGCTAAAGAACGTGTGGACAGCCTTAAGGAATATTTTCTCAAATTCTCCAAAGGCACACTTAAATTTGAAGAATTCTGGGCACTGGACGGCGTAAGCCTTGAAATTGAAAAAGGCGATTTCTATGGTCTTGTGGGCATCAACGGCAGCGGCAAATCCACTTTGCTCAAATCGGTTGCAGGCGTTTTCAAGCCTACAAGGGGCAAAATCACAGTAAACGGCACAATCGCACCGCTTATCGAGCTGGGCGCAGGCTTTGATATGGACCTTACCGCAAGGGAAAACATCTTTCTCAACGGTGCAGTGCTTGGCTTCTCCAAGGAACATATGCTTGAAAAGTTTGACGACATCGTGGATTTCAGCGAACTGCACGACTTTCTTGATGTTCCGCTGAAAAACTATTCTTCCGGTATGGTTGCCCGTATAGCTTTTGCAATTGCAACAGCAACAAAGCCGGATATCCTTATCGCAGACGAAATTCTGGCAGTTGGCGACTATGCTTTCCAGGAAAAATGCGAAAAACGAATGCAGGAACTTCTGGACGCAGGCACAACCGTTATCTTTGTAAGCCACTCCATCGAGCAGGTTAAGCGTATGTGCAACAAGGCAACCTGGATTGAAAAAGGCAAGGTTATCATGAGCGGCGATGCCGAAACAGTATGCGATGCATACAGCAGCAAATATTAAAAAAAACCATGGCACTTTTGGCAGCAAAAGTGCCCAAAACTGCCGCTGTTGGCACGCAGCCCCTGCGGGCCAAGAAAGCAATCGGCGCAACTGCGGCGGCTTGGAGCGCCACCTTGTTGCTTGTGGCTTTCTCTTCCTCCGCCTCGCTGTATCTGCCACTGGCAGCGCTTCGGCTCCGTCGCCCCTTCTCTTTTCACAGCCGCAAGGTCTTTGAACAAAGAACTCGGATACACCAAAATCTTCGATTTTGCTCATCCTCAGACACCTTTGTTCATTTTGCTAAAGCAAAAACAGACTTGCTGCTGCTGAAAGCAAGGTGATAGTGTGCTCATTATTAATCTGTTAATTAAAATCACATATATAACAAAACTCCCGGCGGGTTATCCGTCGGGAGTTTGCTTTTTATATAGTAACTTTTATTCTTCAGGCAGATTTCTTGCAGGTTTTTCTTCTCTTGGGCGGATATCTGCGCATTTTACAGCACCCTTGATTGTCTTTTCAACAGCGTGTTCGCTGTAGGCATCAATCTGCAGTTTGTTTTTGATGCTGTGTGTCAGGTTGCCTGCACCGTTGATACAGCCGCCCTGACAGGCCATACCCTCGATAAAGTTGCCGTTAAGCAGGTTTTTGCTCAGGCGCACAAGTGCAGCCTTGCATTCGTCAATGCCGCTGCAGACAACAGGGTTAAAGGCGCTTTCATCTGCATCCATTTCTTTGATTGCCTGTTTAACAGCTTCCACAAGGCCGCCGCTGCGGGCAAAAATACGGCCGTATTCACTTGCATCGTACAGCATTGCACTGTCAAGGGTTTTAAGGTCGATGTCTTTTGCATCAAACAGTGCCTGCAGTTCTTCAAAGGTAAGCACACAGTCAACTGCACCGCCAACGTGCTCCTGCTTGTATTCCATCTTTTTGGCTGTGCAAGGGCCAATAAACACAACTCTTGCCAGCGGGTCAATTTCTTTTATGTATTTTGCAATTTCAACCATCGGGCTGTTGTTGTGGCTTACATATTTTGTAAGTTCAGGATAATATTTCTTGATGTAGTCCACAAATGCAGGGCAGCAGCTGCTTGTCAGCAGGCCTTTTTCCAGAAATTCTTCTGTTTCGCTCAAAGCCACCATATCTGCGCCAAGGGCTGCTTCCACAACGCTGTAGAAGCCAAGCTTTTTGATGCCTGCCACAACCTGACCAAGTTTTGCCCAGTTGAACTGGCTTGCAACGGCAGGTGCAACAACCGCATAAACACGGCTGCCTGTGCGCCTGGATTCTTTAAGCAGGCCTATTGCATTGAGAATGTAGGATTTCTGTGTTATGGAGCCAAACGGGCACATATTTACACAGGCACCGCAGCTGATACATTTGTCGTTGTCAACCTTTGCTGCCTTGTGTTCGTCCATGCTGATAGCGTTTACCTTGCAGGCAGATTCGCATGGGCGCTTAAAGTTCTGGATTGCGCTGTAAGGGCAAACCTTTGCACAAAGGCCGCATTCCACACATTTGCTTTTGTCAATCTGTGCCTTTTTGTTTTCGTCAAAGGTAAGTGCACCGCGTTTGCAGATGTCTTCGCAGTGGTGGGCAATACAGCCGCGGCAGGCGTTGGTAACTTCATAGCCGCCCTGCGGGCATTCGTCGCAGGCAATGGAGATAACCTCGATAACGTTTGGGTTTGTCTTGTCGCCGCCCATGGCAATTTTTATACGTTCATTTACAATTGCTCTTTCCTTGTATACGCAGCAGCGGAAGGTAGGCTCGCCGCGGGGAACAATCATCTTTGGAATATCTGTTATATTTTCAAGCAGTGTGCCTTCAAAGGCTTCCTTTGCAACAGCCTTCAGCACACGGTATTTAAGGTATTGAACCTGAGTGTCAAATTTTCTCATACTGCACCTTTCCAATTTTGTATTTTATAAAATCAGTATAATTCCCAAAAGCCGAAAAATCAACAGTCGGGGTGTTTAATCCGGCGTTAAATCAGTTTTTCGGCGGTTTGTATGAATAATGCAAAAATAATATCGGCTTTATGGGTATAAAGCCGATAAACTACATTGGTCTGTCATGCTGAACGTATGTGAAGCATCTCTCGGTTTACACAGTCTGCCGTCAGCCGAAATACTGCGATGACAGCGAGATTCTTCGCTTTGCTCAGAATGACAGTAAAAGCGGCGTGACCGGAGCATTTGTCATGCTGAACGTATGTGAAGCATCTCTCGGTTTAATCAGTCTGCCGTCAGCCGAAATACTGCGATGACAGAGAGATTCTTCGCTGCGCTCAGAATGACAAAGGGAAGTGCCAAAATAACAAAAGGGAATGCCGGAATGACAATCTGTATTATACATTCACAAGGCACACGCTGTGCACTGCAATACCTTCGCCGCTGCCTGTAAAGCCAAGGCCTTCTTCGGTGGTGGCTTTTACGGAAACACGGTCAATATCAAGGCAGAGAGTGCGTGCAATATTTTCACGCATTGTCACAATGTGGGGGGCAAGCTTTGGCTTCTGGCAAAGAATTGTCGCATCAACGTTTTCAATTTTTGCGCCCTTTTCGTCCAGCAGTTTTTTAACACAGGCCATCAGATAAAGGCTGTCTGCACCTTTGTAGGCAGGGTCGCTGTCAGGGAAATGCTTGCCTATATCTCCAAGTGCCATAGTGCCAAGCAAAGCATCGCTTATGGCGTGTGCCAGCACGTCGGCATCGCTGTGGCCAAGCAGGCCTTTTTCGTATGGGATATCCACACCGCCAAGGATAAGCTTTCTGCCTTCCACCAGCTTGTGAACATCATAGCCGTGACCGATTCTCATATTTTTCTCCTTTTTGATATCGCCAGGGGTTGTAATTTTAAAGTTTTCGTATTCGCCCTTGCACACAGTCACCCCAAAGCCTGCCTTTTCAAAAAGCTGGGCGTCATCGGTAAGGGTAAAGTCGGTGTTTTCTGCCAACAGTTTTTTATAGGTATCACAGCAGAACACCTGCGGGGTCTGGGTGATAAACAGCCTGCTTCGCTGCAAGGACTGTTCCACCACATCGTTTTCGCACATTTTGATGGTATCTTTTACTGCAACGCAGGGGATAGCCGCCTTTGATATGTATGCCGCCGCAACCGTGTCGCAGATTATGCGGTCGCTTACAAAAGGGCGCGCACCGTCGTGCACTGCCACAAGACAGCCGTCTTCGGTGTGGGCAAGGCCGTTGGCAACGCTTTCGGCACGTTCTGCACCGCCCATAATAACCGCCTTAACCTTTGGATATTCTGCGGCAATTTCCTTTATATCGTCAATGTTTTCGCCCGCCACCACAACAATGCTGTCGCACAGGGCGTTGTTTGCAAAGGCCTGTATGGATTTTTCCACAACGGGCACGCCGTCAATTTTAAACAGTATCTTGTCAAAGCCCATTCTTCTGCCTTTGCCTGCCGCAACAATAACGGCACAAACCTTTTTGTCCTTATACATAATAATCTCCGTAGATATAGAAATATATTTGTGCTTCTTTATTTAAGTATACAGTTTTTTACACGGGAATAAAAGGTTTATTTATAAATTTTCTCTGCCAGAAATCTCTTGTGATATTTTATCCTTGCATACTCGTTTATCTGTTTCATATACACAAAGTCGTATGCACCGCCTACGGCACCCACAAGGGGAATGCCCTGCAGAAATTTCATATACAGCAGCTCGGTGGACATACAGGCGGAACATTCGGTTATATACTCATCCAGCGGTTTGTCACTGCGGTAGTGGCCGTAGTCGATAAAATAGTCAATTTCTTCGTCGGTCCATTGCTGTTCATCGCCAAAGGTCAGCGCTCCCTGTATTACCAAAAGTATAAATTTGCGTTCTTTATCCGTATTGTAATCTATTCCGTAGCTTGTGGAAAGCTGATACATATTTTTAAGCACAAGGCTGACAAACAGCACAATGTCGGGTATGCCTATGCCCAGCACCCCAAGGCCCACACCTGCAACGGTGGACACCGCAAGATTGGCGTTTGCCGCCTTGCCCGCATGGGTTTTTACCCGTTTAAGTGCTTTGCGGCTTGGCCGTGCCTTTGCGGCAAGGGTGGTGTTGATAAAGGCGTTTTCCCGTGCCTTTTCCTTGTTGTAGGTTTTTTCTATTATCCCCGTGCCTTTGGTAAACACGGTGCGGAAAGCTTTGCCAAAGGCGCTGTCCAGAGTGGTCTGCAGGCCTGCAGGCACCTTGTTGGCAAGCAAAGTGTTAAGCTTTGACTGCTGCTTTGCGGCCTTTTTTGCCAGCAGAGCGGCTTCCTGCTTTTCCAGCTTATCCCATTCTTTCTGCAAAGGGCTGCGGAAATCAAAAATCTTCATCTTTCTGCCTCCTTTGAAAATTTGATGAATATCGTTATAAGGTAAGGGGGAGTGTAATGAGGGGGATTTCCCCCTCTCATATAAAATATGTATTGTCGCCCCGTTTGTACAAATCGTACGGCGCGGTGTGTGCGGATATGCACACGGAAGCGCCACAGAAAAGCGACCTTGCGGTACATATTCCGCGTTCAGGGGTGCGGTTTCAAACTTTGTTTGAAACGAGAGGGTTGCAGCGTTAATAAAACAGTGTTGAACACTGTTTTTAGCTGCAAGAGCTTGAGCGGCAGCGAAAGCCAGGTAGGTATGCAAGGTATACGCCGCCGCAGACGGAATCGCAACCCCCGCGTTCTTTGGTGCTTTCTTTAAAGAAAGCACATGGAAAAATAAATTCTGTTTGCCCGTCAGTTCACAGACGGCAGTCTGTGGTTTCGTGTTATATATCTATTGTACATAAAATAACTGGAAAATGTAAAGATTGTGTGATACTATAAAATTATATTAAAAGTACGTTATTTTTATAAAAGGAGATACAGCGGCTATGAAAATGTTTCAGAACACAACACAGGTGCATCAGTACGCAGACTGTGCCGAATTTGTAAAAGAATTCAACATCGGCGAAAAGGATTTTATCCTTGCCACAAAAACAATCTACAACAGATACTTTGCAGACAAAATCAGCGGTGCAAAGGTTTTCTTTAAAAGCGACTACGGCAAGGGCGAGCCTACCGATGCAATGGTAAATGCAATGCTTAAAGATTTCCGTGCAACCGACTGCGAAAGAATTGTTGCAATCGGCGGCGGTGCAGTTATCGATATGGCAAAAATTCTTGTGCTGGACGGCGGCGGAGATGCAGCAGACTATTATCAGCGCAAAATTGAGCTTAAAAAGGTGCTGCCAATCATTGCCGTGCCTACAACCTGCGGTGCAGGCAGCGAGGTAAGCAGCGTTTCCATTGCAGAGTTTGTGGATATGGGCACAAAGGTTGGCCTTGCAGACCCTGCAATTTTCCCGGACTATGCAATCATCATTCCTGACCTGCTTACAGAACTGCCATACGACTTCTTTGCAACAAGTGCAATTGATGCACTTATCCACGCAATCGAAAGCTATGTTTCACCACGCGCAAACCTTTACACAAGAATGTTTGCAAAACAGGCTATGGAAATGATTATCAAAGGTTTCCGCGAAATTGTGGAAAAAGGCCCTGACCACCGCTTTAACCTGCTGGAAGAATTTCTTGTTGCTTCCGACCTTGCAGGCATCAGCTTTGCCAACGCAGGCACAGGTGCAGTGCACGCAATGAGCTATCCTTTAAGCGGCGCTTATCACGTAACCCACGGCGAAGCAAACTATCAGTTCCTCACAGAAGTGTTCAAGCACTATCAGGCTGCAAACCCAACAGGCTTTATCACCGAACTCAACGCTTTCCTTGGCGGCATTATGGACTGCAACCCTGACGATGTTTATCCTGAAATTGAAAAGCTGCTGGGCAAAATCATCGCCAAAAAACCACTGCACGAATACGGCATGAAGGAAGAAGAAATCCAGCTGTTTGCTTTGAGCGTAGAAAAAAGCCAGCAGAGACTGCTCAACCAGAGCTATGTAAAATTCAGCGTAGAGGAAATGATGGAAATCTACAAGGCGCTTTATTAATGGTATAGGTGCATTGTTTATCTGCAAGAGTGCAGAGTGATATAACAGAATAAACAATAAAATAAATACGGCACACCAAAAAACAGCGGTGTGCCGTATTTTTTGTTTTTACAGTTTAGTACATGGGAGAGTGACCGCCTGCGGTGCAGAAATTGAAAAAACGGGGGATTATTAGCTTCGTTCAGAATGACAGGTAAATCAGCACAATTATATCCATTTGTCATGCTGAACGTATGTGAAGCATCTCTCGGTTTAATCAGACTGACGGCAGACGTTATTCTGCGCAGACAGAGAGATTCTTCGCCTGCGCTCAGAATGACAGCACTTGGAATGTTATTTCAATTTATTAAAAGCTATACCCAACGGCTGACGGGCAAACAAAGTTCTCCCTTGCAGAGTGCAAGAGGAGGTCTGCTGCTGTCACTCCATACCTTTAGGCTAACGAGCAAACACGCATCCCTATAGAATACATACGGCGGTCTGCGGTTGTCAGGCGGTTATCCCGCTTTGTTCATATACACCTTTTCGGCGTTGTCCATGCTGAACAGCATATTCTGTGCAAACACGCCATAGCCGCGCTCCACCTGGTTTACAAAAACGTGTGTCACCGCCCCAACCAGCTTGCCGTTCTGTATTATGGGGCTGCCGCTCATACCCTGCACAATGCCGCCTGCAAGGCCAAGCAGCTGGGGGTCGGTTATGCGGATGACAAGGTTTTTGTTCTGATTGCTGCTGGTCAGGGCAACCTTTTCGATAACAATATCATATTTTTTGGCCTTTGTACCGTTTATGGTGGTCAGAATATACGCTTCGCCTGCGGTTATCTCCTGGGGGGAAGCCACGGGCATAACATTGTCGGCAGGGGGCATAAAAATTGTGCCGTACACCCCGTTGGCGCTGTTTGCCAGCACTCTGCCCATTGGTATATCGGTTAAAAAGGTGCCTTTAAGCTCGCCTGTTTCGCCGTTTTTGCTTTTGATAAGCCCCATAATGCTCACGGGCACAATCTCGCCGCTTAAAAGGCGGATATCCTGCTGGGTGTCGGTGTCCTTTATGCCGTGGCCAAGGCCTGCAAACATACCTTTGGCAAGGTCATAAAAGGTCATTGTGCCAACCCCTGCGCTGCTGTCACGCACCCACATCCCTGTGCGGTAAACCCCGGTGTCACTGTCCATTACAGGCACAAGGGTGGTGCTGTATTCCTTACTGTCCCGCAGAAATGTCACATCTATGGGCCTGTCCGCATTTTTTATTATAAAATCTTCCACATCATCGTTGGTTTTGGGCTGTGTGCCGTTAAAGGCAAGTATAACATCACCCATTTTAAGCCCTGCCAGCTTTGCGGGGCACTGATATCCCGTGGTGGTGGGTATATCGCTGAAGCCCACAACCATAACCCCGTCGCTGAACATCTTTATGCCAAAAGGGGTGCCTGCCACCGCAACAACGCGCTGGTCGGTGTATGCCACATTTACGGTTTTTATGGGCACAATACCAAACAGACGGGCGGTGTATTCAAGGGGGGCATCCCCGTTTTGCACACTGCGGCTGCCAAAAACAGCCTTGGGCGCAAGGCTGACCATAGGCAGGGATTTTATGGCGGTATCTTCTTCTTTGGTAAAATAAAGGGTGTCGGGCACAAGAGAATGTATATAAAAGCCGAAAATTACAGTAAGCCCCAGCATTATCACAGAAATTCTTGCAGTTTTTTTAAGCATAAGTTACCTCCTGCGGATAAAACTATTATGTGCAGGAATGGCAAGGTTATTAAAAAACGTGGATACAAAAACCAAAACACAGCAAAGTGTATTGGTAAAAAGGGGTTTTATGCTTAAAGCAAAGGGAATAACAAAGATATACACAGGACCCGAGGGAAAAAACAAGGTGCTGGACAGCCTTGATTTTGAGGGGCACAAAGGCCAGCTTTGTATGATAACGGGCAGAAGCGGCTGCGGCAAAAGCACATTTTTAAATGTGTTAAGCTGCCTTGACACCTTTGACGGCGGATATCTGGAAATCTGCGGCAGAGATATATCACAGCTTGGGCACCGCGGCATCTGCCGTATCCGCCGCAATGACACCGCTTTTATCTTTCAGGGCTACAACCTTATTTCTTCTCTTACCGCACGGCAGAATGTGGAACTTGGGCTTAAATATAAAGGTGTAAAAAGGGCAGAACGTCAGCTTATGGCCCAAAGGACACTGCAGCAGGTGGGCCTTGCCGACAGGCTGGACTATCTGCCAAATCAGCTTTCGGGCGGGCAGCAGCAAAGGGTGGCAATTGCGCGGGCAATGGTGCTGCAGCCAAAAATACTTTTCTGTGACGAACCCACGGGCAACCTTGACCCCGACAGCGCAAAGCTGGTTATGAACAATATAATGCAGCTTAAACAAAAGGGTGCGCTGGTGGTGATGATAACCCACGACAGCGGCCTGCTGCGTTTGGCGGACAGAGTGCTGCGCCTTGAAAAAGGAAAGCTTAAGGAATAACAGACTGCTGCTGCCTTTTGTGCTGCAGACAGCGGATATAAACGCAGAAATGTCTAACATTATACAGTGAAGCAAAATGTGCTTTAAACTTTAAATAATACAGCCAAAAAGCGACACCAACGCAAAAATTGCACTTTTTTACCACGAAAGCAACAAAAATGCCATACAAAAACAATAAATGGCATTGAATTGTCGACTGTAAAAAGGTATAATGTTTTTGAGACTATGTCCTGTTTGGTTATATTGATGTTTTATCATATAACATTGATGTTACGGGATAGATGATGCATTGTATAAAATTTAAAATAATAAAGCAAAGCAAAACCAACGGGAGTAAAATCTCTGATGGGTTGCTTTGGTTTCATATAAAATTTTAACTGATAAAACCAACAGTTAAAATAATAAAGTTAAGGCGGATTTTTACTTTTCACGCAATTATGGTTTTATTCTGCGGATACGCAAAACAAATCGGCAGAAAATGACAGGAAAATGTGGAAAAGTATGCTATAAAATAAAAACTGCAGAGGTATTTATGAGCAAACAGGAAAAAGAACAGACAACAGCGGGCCACAAGGTGCTTACGGTTATCGGTGCTATACTGTGTGTTATCCTTACACCGATATTGGTTATCAACCTTACGCTTATTGCAAAAAGTTATTTTAATCAGGACGAAGTTCCGTCCGTTGGCGGCTGGCTGCCACTGATAGTGCTTACAGACTCTATGAGTCCTGTTATCCAGGGGGGCGACCTTATCATCTGTCACACAGCAGAAGCTGAAGATATTATGATAAATGACGTTATTGCGTTTTTCGACCCTGCCGGCAACGGCACAAGCATTGTAACCCACCGTGTTATTGATGTTGTCGAAGAAAACGGCACAATCAGCTTTCAGACAAAAGGTGACAACAACAACACCGAAGATAAACTGCTGGTGCCTGCCGAAAATCTGGTGGCGGTTTACAAAAACCGCATAGCAGGTGCGGGTAACGTGGCAATGTTTATGCAAAGCCCGACAGGCCTTATAGTTTGTGTGGTTATGCCAATCATCGCACTGATAGCATACGACTTTATCCGCCGCAAACTGTACGAACGCAAACGCGATGACGACACAGCAGCACTGCTGGCAGAGCTGGAAGCACTGCGTGCAGAAAAAGCAGCAAAACAGGATTGATTTACATAAAAAACAATGGTAGAATAACGGCTTTAAAATCTGACAAATATCCTCTGAAAAATAAAAATAAGATATATTAGATACCCTCCTCCCCGCAATTTTCACGGGGGGGGGGTAGACCTTTATTTACCATTATAAAGTGCGTGCAGCACGGCAAAATGCGGCTGTGACAAGGTGCAAAACGGCACCTTGAAAGTCGGGGGCTGATTGGTGCAAGGTCTCAGAATGACAGAGTGTGTCACCCTGAGCGTCAGCAAAGGGGCTCGCTGCAGGTGCAGAATTGCGGCTATGGATTGTAGGGGACGGCGTCCCCGATGTCCCGATTGCAAAGCTGATATTAAACCGAGCAGACCAAAGGCTCCTTCTGATGAGGGAGCTGTCAGCGCAAGCTGACTGAGGGAGAGAATTTTAAAAGCAAAAGCATACTGTCTCTCC
>JAFSAW010000001.1 GCA_017442085.1 Oscillospiraceae bacterium
CCGCAAACAGAAAAAACGTGACTTCCGTCGTCTCTGGATCACAAGAATTTCTGCAGCTGTTAAAATGTACGATATGAACTACTCTACATTTATGAACGGCCTCAAAAAAGCAGGCATCACACTCAACAGAAAAATGCTTTCCGAACTTGCTATCAACGATGCAGCAGCATTTGCAGCTCTCGTAGAAGCAGCTAAAAAAGCTCTGTAATAAAATAAATTACGCCTTGGCGCTTTATGCGACAGGGCGTATCTTTGTATTTGAAGATAGTTATATTTGCTGATTTTTGTGTATATTTATAAATAAAATATGCAAAAATCAGCATTAAAAAGTATTTTTAAATACTTATATATAAGGAAAATCCGAGGTGCATATTTATGCTGAATATTATCGAAAGCAAGGACAATGCTAAAATCAAAAACGCACAGAAGCTGGCAAAGGATGCAAAACTGCGCAGCGAAAACGGTGTGTTTTTTGCCTCCACTCCAAAGGTGGTTATGGATGTGCTGGCAGCAGGCTTTGAGGCTGAAAGCCTGTTTTTTACAAAGGAAGAATACGAAAAATATTCGGCAAAAGTTGCGGGACAAAAGGTGTACATCATCAGCGAAGCCGTCAATCAGAAACTCAGCGAAGACAAAACCAGTCAGGGCGTTTTTGGTGTTTTTAAGATGAAAACCGCAGATGTTGACAAAATTTTTGCAGCTGACAGGCTGATAATACTTGAGGATATTCAGGACCCTGGCAACATGGGGGCAATAATGCGCACAGCCCTTGCTTTCGGCTATGAGGATATTGTGGTAAGCACAAAATGTGCTGACATTTACAGCCCAAAGGTGCTGCGCAGCAGTATGACCGCCAGCGTAAAGCTTAATGTGTGCAAGGTGGAAGATATCCCTGTATTTGTAAAACAGCTTGGAGAAAAAGGCTTTTCAACAGTTGCAACCTGCCTTGAAAACTCAAAGGAACTTGGCAGCGAAAAGATAAATCTGCCGGTTGCGGTGCTTATCGGCAACGAGGGCAACGGCCTTTCCGCAGATACAATCGCGGCAAGCACACACAAAGTTAAAATACCTATGAGCGACAAAATCGAATCGCTCAACGCCGCAGTTTCTGCAGGCGTTATGATGTGGGAATTAAAGGGAGAATAAAGGTGGATTTATACAATATCTGGCTGGCAATGACCCTTGGCACCATGGTTGCAAACGGCGGCGAAATAGTGCAGAGCGGCATAACGCCGCAGGAGCTTTACGAAAACCGCAGAAGCTGGCACAACTACGACTGCTTTAATGCAAAGCAGATGGCCATGGCACTGGAAATTCCCCTTGAAGCAGCAGTAAATGTGTGCAGCATGCACATGGAAAATGGCATAAAATCGGTAAACTATACCGACAGCAATTATCCCGACTGCTTCAGAAATATCCCCGACGCACCGCTGGTGCTGTTTTACAAGGGGGATATTTCCATACTGAACAACCCAAACCGTGTGGGTGTGGTGGGCAGCCGCCACCCTGACCGTGACGGCATCAAAATCTGCGAGGATATCTGCACAGTTCTGGCACAAAACGGTGTTACACTTATAAGCGGGCTTGCACAGGGTATGGACAGCATTGCCCATATCAGTGCTTTAAAGGAAAATGCCGACACGGTTGCCTTTATCGGCACAAGTGCAGACAAATATTATCCTGCGGCCAACCGCAAGCTGCAGCAGGAAATTGAACATAAGGGCTGTGTGGTCAGCGAATATTATATGACACAGCAGCTTTATACAACCACATTTCTGGAGCGCAACCGCCTTATCGCCGCAGCATCAGACGCGCTGTGCGTTGTTCAGGCAAAGGCGAAAAGCGGCACACTTTCCACAGCAAAGCGTGCACAGGAATATTCAAAACAGCTTTTCAGTGTTCCGGGCAGCATCCTTAACCCTATGCACGACGGCACAAACCGTCTTATTCAGGACGGTGCCTATCCGCTTTTGTCACCATCAGATGTTCTTCTGCATCTTGGCATGGCAGCGGATACTGCAAAATGCAAAAGGGTCAGAAAACCAAAACTTTCCGAAATTGAACAGAGAATATACGATGCAATGGGCAGGCAGACAATGAGCACCAATCAGCTTTTTGCGCAGACAAAAATACCGATGGTTCAGCTTAAGGCTCTGCTTACCAAAATGGAGATGGACGGTGTTATAACCAGCAAATCTCCAGGCGTATACTGTATAAAATAAATTTTAAAACCTGAAATACAAGGAGAACACAATGTCCAAACTTGTTATAGTGGAATCCCCTGCAAAAGCAAAGACAATCAAAAAATACCTAGGGGAAGACTACAACGTAATCGCATCCATGGGCCACATCCGTGACCTGCCAAAAGCACAGATGGGTGTTGATATAGAAGACAACTTTAAACCGAGATACATCAATATCCCGGGCAAATCAAAACTTATCAGAGAACTTAAAACCGCTGCAGCAGAAAGCGAAATGGTTTATCTTGCAACCGACCCGGACCGTGAGGGTGAGGCAATCAGCTGGCATCTGGCACACATCTTAAAGCTGGACACAGCACAGCAGAACCGCGTTACCTTTGGGGAAATCACCAAAAAAGGTGTTACCGAGGGTATGGCAAACAAGCGCACAATTGACGAAGACCTTATCAATGCACAGCAGGCAAGAAGAATTCTTGACCGCATCGTTGGTTACAAACTGTCCCCGTTCCTCTGGGAAAAAATCAAGGGCGGTCTTTCCGCAGGCCGTGTGCAGTCTGTTGCAGTAAAGCTGATTGTGGACCGCCACCGCGAAATTGAAAGCTTTGTTCCGCAGGAATACTGGAACATCGATGCAACACTTGCGGCAGGCAGCAAAAAATTCAAGGCAAGATACTACGGCACAAACGGCGAAAAGGTGGCTGTGGACAACGAAACACAGGCAATGAAAATAAAAGCTTCCAGCGAAAACCAGCCTTTTGAAATTGCAAAAATCACAAAGGGCAACCGCAAGCGTCTGCCTGCACCGCCGTTTATCACATCATCACTTCAGCAGGAGGCCAGCCGCCGCCTTGGCTTTACAGCCAGCCGTACAATGCGTGCAGCACAGACACTTTATGAAGGCGTTGAAGTTGCGGGCTACGGTCAGCTGGGTCTTATCACATATATGCGTACAGACAGCCTGCGTGTAAGTGACGAGGCAATTTTTGCAGCAAAGGCATTTATCAAGGAAAAATTCGGCGAGCAGTATGTGCCAAACTACAAGCGCACATATAAACAGAAAAACAATGCACAGGACGCCCACGAGGCAATCCGCCCGACAAATGTAAATATCACCCCTGAAGCTGCAAATGCTTCTTTAAGCGGCGATGTTGCAAAGCTTTACAAGCTGATATGGGAACGCTTTGTGGCAAGCCAGATGGCAGACTGCCTGCAGGAAACCGTTGCGGTGGATATAAACTGCGGCAATCATCTTTACAAGGCAAACGGCTACACTGTTCTGTTTGAAGGCTTTACAGCACTGTATGAAGAACAGACAGACGAAAAGAAAGAAAAAGAATCTGCACTGCCTCCGCTGGAAGAAGATACAAAGCTTAAGCTTAAAGAAATTGAAGCAGCACAGAAATTTACCCAGCCACCGGGAGAATATACCGAAGCCACACTTATCAAAGCACTGGAAGAAAACGGCATTGGCCGTCCGTCAACCTATGCACCTATCATCTATACAATCACCGAAAAGGCATATGTGGAACGTGACGGTAAAAAGCTTGTGCCGACAGCACTTGGCACCACAATAAACGACCTGCTTGAAGCGCAGTTCAGCAATATTGTAAATGTAAAATTCTCTGCTGATATGGAAACAAGCCTTGACGAAATTGAAGAAGGCAAAAAGGAATGGACAGCAGTTCTCTCTGATTTTTACAGTGATTTCAGTAAGGACCTTGAAAAGGCACAGGCAGATATGGAAGGCAAAAAGGTTAAGGTGCCTGACGAAGTTACAGACGAAATCTGCGAACTTTGCGGCAAGCCTATGGTTATCAAAACCGGCAAATTCGGCAAGTTCCTTGCCTGCAGCGGCTTTCCTGACTGCAAAAACACAAAGCGTATCATCAGATATGCAAAAGGCAGCTGTGTAAAATGCGGCGGTAAAATGCTGGTGCTTACAAGCAAACGCGGCAGAGTGTTCTATGCCTGCGAAGACAATACAAACTGCAAATTTATCACATGGGAAGAACCTACAGACAAAGTTTGTGCAGCCTGCGGCAAAAGCCTTTACAAAAAGGCGGGCAAGGCGGCAAAACCCCATTGTATAAACGAAAGCTGCAAAGACTACAAGCCAACAGTTACACGCAAATCATCAAAAAAAGGAAAAACAGCTGATGAAGGTTAATATTATCGGTGCGGGCCTTGCAGGCTGCGAGGCTGCCTACTTTTTAGCAAGCAGAGGGGTAAAGGTAAGACTTTTTGAACAGAAGCCGCAAAAATACTCCGATGCACACAAATCTCCAAACTTTGCCGAGCTGGTGTGCTCCAACAGCCTCAAATCAATGAGGGAGGATTCCAGCCAGGGTATGCTTAAATACGAGATGAAGCACTTTGGCTCCATCGTGCTGGAAGCTGCATATCAATGCAATGTGCCTGCAGGCGGTGCACTGGCAGTTGACCGCGATATTTTCAGCCAGATTATTACAGACAAAATCAAAGCCAATGAAAATATCGAGCTTGTTTACGGCGAAGTTACCAAAATAAGCACAGACGAAATCACCATCATCGCAACAGGCCCGCTGACAAGCGGCAGTCTTTATGCAAAGGTAAAAGAGCTTTGCGGTGACGGTATGAGCTTCTTTGATGCTGCTGCACCTATTGTTATGGCAGACAGCATTGATATGGACAAGGTGTTTGCGGCTTCCCGCTATGACAAGGGCGATGACGACTATCTCAACTGCCCGTTCAACAAGGAAGAATACGAAGCATTTTACGAAGCACTTGCCACGGCAGAACGCGCACCGCTCAAGGATTTTGAACAGGAACTTACAGTTTACGAAGGCTGTATGCCAATTGAAGTTATGGCTTCCCGCGGGGCAGATACAATGCGCTTTGGCCCAATGAGACCTGTTGGTCTGCGTGACCCTAAAACAGGCAGACGTCCGTGGGCAAACGTTCAGCTGCGCTGCGAAGATGCAGGCAAAACAATGTACAATATTGTAGGCTTTCAGACCAACCTTAAATTCGGCGAGCAGAAACGTGTTTTCCGCATGATACCGGGCCTTGAAAATGCCGAGTTTGCACGCTACGGCGTTATGCACCGCAACAGCTTTATCAACAGCCCAAAGGTGCTGTCCGACACACTTAACCTCAAAGAGTATCCAAATGTATACTTTGCAGGCCAGATTACAGGTATGGAAGGTTATACCGAAAGCGCAATGTGCGGCCTGCTGGCAGCTTATTTTGTGTACTGCCGTCTTGCAGGCAAAGCACCGCAGATACCTGAAAACACCACAATGATTGGTGCGCTGCTGCAGTATATCACAACTGAAAACAAGGATTTTCAGCCTATGGGCAGCAATATGGGTATTCTGCCTTCTCTGGAAAACCAGATCCGTGACAAACGCGAAAGATATATGGCACTGGCTGTGAGAGGCAGAGAGGCAATTGACAAAATTGAGCTGTAATTTTACAGCAAAGGCGACTATATTAAAACAGCGGAAAGGGGCGGCTTATGAACAGGCATAACGGCAATAAAAATGCAATTGAAGGCATAGCCTTCAGCATATTCGGCATTCTGTTTATGGTGTACTGGATATATACTGCAGCAAAAGGCGGTGCCTATGTTGTGGCATTTCTGTTTGGCGGTTTTGGGCTTCTTTCCATGCTGCGCAACCTGATTTATCAGTGCAGAGCACTTAAAAACAGCAAAAACAGCCGGGACGGCAGCTACGGAGAATATAACGGCGGATACGGCAGGGCAGATTACAGCGAAGACCCCTGGGATGTAAGCTACCCTGCACAGACCGGACAGTACGGCACAGATGTATACGGCAACCCGATAAATACATCCGGCGGAAAAAACTTCTGCCCTTACTGCGGCATACCAATCAGTGCAGACCATATGTTCTGCAAAAACTGCGGTAGACAGCTGCCTGATTAACAACAAAACAAACAACTTTTTACATACAAAGAGAGGTAACCATTATGAAAATTATTCTTGACGCATTCGGCGGCGACCATGCACCTTTAGCACCTCTTCAGGGTGCAGAACTTGCAATAAAGGAATACGGCGTTGAAATTATCGCTGTAGGCGATGTTGCAAAGATGGAAGCAGTGTGCAAAGAAAACAATATCTCCACACAGGGTATGGAATTCCTGCAGGCAGATGATGTTTTTGATATGCACGAAGACCCTATGGACATTGTTAAAAAACGCAGGACCACATCTCTCCACGTTGCTATGAAAGCACTGGCAGACGGCATGGGTGATGCAGTGGTTTCCGCGGGCAGCACAGGTGCAATGCTTATGGGCGCAACATTTATCGTAAAACGCATCAAAGGCGTAAAACGTGCTGCACTTGGCACAGTAATGCCTTGCAAAAATGACCGTGGCTTTATGCTTATGGACTGCGGTGCAAATGCTGAAGTGCGTCCCGAAATGCTTAACCAGTTTGCAGTAATGGGCTCTGTTTATATGGAAAAAATGGCAGGCTGTACAAATCCGCGTGTTGCACTGCTCAACAACGGTGCCGAAGATACAAAGGGTACACCGACACATATAGAAGCATACAAGCTGCTTGCCGCAAACGAAAAAATTAATTTTATCGGCAACATCGAGGGCCGATATATTCTCAATGACGAGGCAGATGTTGTGGTAGCGGACGGCTTCAGCGGCAATATTGCTCTTAAGACAAGCGAGGGTGTGGCTTCCTTTATGAGCGGTATGCTCAAGGGTATGCTTAAAAAGAACATGAGAACAATGCTGGCAGCAATTCTGCTTAAAAACGAACTTAAGGAATTTAAGGCAAAAATGGACTATACCGAGGTTGGCGGCGCACCTATTCTCGGCGCAGCAAAGGGTGTAATCAAGGCACACGGCTCCAGCAATGCAAAAGCATTTAAAAACGCAATCAGACAGGCAAAAACATATGCTGAAAATGATATTTCCAATGTTATTGCCAACTCATTATCAGACGAAGGTGAACAGTAAAAATGAAGGTATTTGAAAACAACATTCAATATACTTTTAAAGATATTTCTCTTTTGGAACTTGCACTTACCCATTCTTCCTATGCCAACGAAAGCAAGGTTCATATGGAATACAACGAGAGGCTGGAATTTTTGGGTGACGCAGTTCTTCAGCTTATCACAAGCGAAAAATTGTATACCGAAAACCCAAATATGCCCGAGGGCAAAATGTCCAAGCAGCGCGCAAGCCTTGTGTGCGAGGATGCGCTGGCGGTTTATTCAAAGCAGATAGGGCATCCCTTTCATACCGCATGAATCTTCCGCAGGAGGTTTCGAAGGTGACCGTTCATGTGGCTACAAAGTCTACAC
>JAFSAW010000020.1 GCA_017442085.1 Oscillospiraceae bacterium
CCTCCCGCAAAGCAGCACAGACTGCATTGTATCATCGGGAGGGGATGGAACCCCTCCCCTACAAGCCGTGGGCAAACAGTGACAAGCAAAACCAAAGGGCGCACTGCGCCCTGTTTTTTTGAATATTCCACGAAATTTTTGTGAAAAACATTGAATAAAATATAATTATATGTATACTTAAAACAAGCCGATTTATCAATCGGTCAGTTTTCGTGCGCAAATTTTTGAAATTTAAAAATACACTGCAAATCTGCAAAAAAAGGTATTATTTATGACAAAATTATCTGTTAAAAAACCTTTCACCGTTCTGGTGGCTGTTGTGCTGGTTTTTGTTCTGGGTATCGTTTCCTTTACCCGTCTCAAAACCGACCTGCTGCCAAAAATGGACCTGCCGTACGTTATCGTTATGACAACTGCCCCGGGTGCATCTCCTGAACGTGTGGAAACCACCGTTACACAGCCGCTGGAAAGTGTGCTTGCCACCACAAGCGGTCTGGAAAATATGCAGTCAATCTCTATGGAAAACGCTTCCATCATCATTATGGAATTTGGCCAGAGTGTAAATATGGACAGCGCCATGATAGAGATGAACAGCAGCATCGATATGGTTGAGGGATATTTTGAAGACACCGTTTCCACCCCAATGCTTATGAAGCTCAACCCTGATATGCTGCCGATACAGGTGCTGAGCGTTGATATGGACGGCATGGACATCAAAGAGCTGTCCACCTATATAGAAAACGACTTTACACCTTACCTTGAACGTGTTGACGGCGTTGCAACCGTTGACGTTACAGGTCTTGTGCAGGACTATATAAGCATCGAACTCAATCAGGACAAAATTGACAATGTAAACGACGAAATCCTCAAGGCTGTTGACAGCGAGCTTTACAAGACAAAGAAAGACCTTGACGAAGCCAGGCAGGAACTTGCCGACGGCAAAAAAGAGCTGGAAGACGGCAAAAAAGAACTGGAAGAAGGCAAGGAAGACGGCTTTGAAGAACTTGCAAAATACTCTGTTCAGATGGACGAAGGTATGGCGCAGATTTCTGTTATCACAGGCGAAGTTGGCAAACTGCAGGCAGATATAGGCCTTTATACAGGTCAGATAAAAGCCCTTGAACAGCTTAAAGGTCTTAACGACACCCTTGCACAGCTTAAACCTGTTCAGCAGCAGCGCGCACAGCTTGTGCAGCAGCTTGACAGTGCAAAAGCAGGTCTTGAACAGGCAAAAGCAGGCGCAGCTGCAGCACAGAGCGGCCTTGACGGTGCAAAAGCACTGCAGACAACACTGGCTGCAATGGGTATGGACGGTATGCAGTTTGGGGATATTGTAACAAACCCTGCAACACCGGCAGAACTCAGCGCTGCAATCACACAGCTTGCAGACAGCGTGGGCGCAACAGCAGATAAAACTATCAACGATGTTGTGGCAGACCTGGAAGCAGCAGTTACAAATGCAAATGATGCGGTGACACAGCTTGAAACTGCAATTTCTAATCTTGAGGGCGGCATTGCAGCCATCGATGCACAGGTGCCGGATATTGACAATACAGTAAAACAGCTTGAAGACGGCATTGCAGCAATCAAGGCAGAACTTGTAAAGATGGGTGTGGACCAGACAATTATCGACAGTCAGGACACAGCACCTATTCAGGATAAAGTAACCGCTGCAAACAGTGAACTTAAACAGGCAGAATATCTTAAAAAACAGCTTACAAAACAGGTTGAAGAGCTGAAAAAAATGTACGAAGAACTGCAGAAAGGCCAGATGGAAGCAGTAAGCGGCATCGCAGTGGGCGAAGCCACCATCAACAGCCTTGAAGCAACACTGGAACAGGCCGAAGAACAGCTTGAAGCAGGTGTTGAACAGTTTGAAAAAGCCAAAAAAGATGCTCTGCGCCAGGCAAACATCGACAGCCTTGTAACCCAGGAAATGATAAGCACAATCCTTACAGCACAGAACTTCTCCATGCCTGCTGGCTATATTATGCTGGGCGAAGAAAGGGTGCCTGTAAAGGTTGGCGAAAAATTTGCAGACCTTGAAAGCCTTAACAACCTGCTGCTTGTTGATATGGATATGGACGGCGTTGACCCTGTATATCTCAAGGATGTTGCAACCGTTACAATCAAGGACAACAGCGGCGACAGCTTTGTAAAAATCAACGGCAACGACGGCATTGTGCTGTCTCTCAACAAATCTTCCGTTGCTTCCACAAGTGAAGTAAGCGAAAAGGTTACAAAAGCAATTAAAGAACTGGAAGAAAAAACCCCGGGTCTTCACATCACAACCCTTATGGACCAGGGTGACTACATCGGCATGATTGTGGACAGCGTTCTCTCCAACCTTGTTTACGGCGGTGTTATCGCCTTGCTGGTGCTGGTTGTGTTCCTTAAATCCGCAAGACCAACAATGATTATCGGTATGTCCATTCCGCTGTCTGTTCTTGTGGCTATAGTATGTATGTACTTTACCGATGTTACCCTCAACATCATCTCCCTTTCCGGCCTTGCCCTTGCAGTTGGTATGCTGGTTGACAACAGTATCGTTGTTATCGAAAACATCTACCGTCTGCGCAATCTGGGCTACAGCACGGTAAAAGCCGCTGTTGTGGGCACAAAGCAGGTTGGCGCTGCAATTGCGGCATCCACACTTACAACAATCTGCGTGTTCCTGCCAATTGTATTTACCGAAGGCCTTACCCGTCAGATTTTCACCGACATGGGCCTTACCATCGCATATGTGCTGGTGGCAAGCCTTGTGGTTGCACTTACCTTTGTGCCTTGCCTTGCTTCCAAGGTGCTGGGCAAAACAAACGATGTTTCCCCTAAATTTATGACAAAGCTGACACAGCTTTACGAAAAGGCACTCAGAATTAACCTTAAACACAAATGGTTTGTAATTGTGCTTGCAGTTGCCCTGCTGGCAGTGTCTGTTTACAATGCACTGCGTATGCCAATGGCGTTTATTCCTGCCATGGACGGCCCGCAGATGACAATGACACTCACAGTTGACGGCACAACAAGCGACGAAGACCTGTACGAACAGGGCTGGGATATTGCCCAGACAGTGCAGAATGTGCAGGACGTTGACACCGTTGCGGTTATGAGCGGCGGCAGCAGCGTCGCTTCCATGACATCCTCCACAGACAACTCCAAATCACTTTCCTTCTATGTGGTGCTGGACGAAGACCGCACCCTCTCCAACGTAGAGGTTGGCGCACTTATCGAAGAAGCACTGCCACAGTACAAGGATACACTTTCCGTTACAACCGAAAGCATTGATATGTCAATGCTGGGCGGCAGCGGCTTCAGCGTTGCAGTAAAAGGCAACGACTTTGACACACTCAACAAAATCAGCGCAGATATTGCTGCAGAGCTTGCAAAAATAGAGGGCGTTGCCAAAACCGATGACGGCAGCGGCGAACGTTCCACCGAGCTTCGCATTGAAATAAACAAGGAAGCAGCAATGAAAAAAGGCCTTACAACCGCACAGGTTTACCAGAAGGTTGCACAGGCACTTACCGAAGAAACCACCACAACCACCTTTACCTTTGCAGGCAAGGACCTTAAAGGCTACATCACATCCGACACAAGCTACAGCCGTGATACAATCGAAAAACTGGAGGTTGCCTCCACAGTTGACGAAGACGGCAACGAGACAGTGACAACCCTTGGCCAGATTGCAACAGTTTCCACAGCACAGACACCGCAGACGGTTGTGCGCGACAATCAGTCCAGAACCTACACAGTAACCGCAACCTTTGAAAACGGCGTAAATGCAACCCTTGTAAGCCGCGAGGCACAGGCTGCAGTTGAAGCTATGGAAATGCCTGACGGCTATCAGATTGAAATCGGCGGCGAAAACCAGATGGTTATGGAAATGATGGGTGATATGGCACTTATGATTCTGCTGGCAATTGTGTTTATTTATCTTATCATGGTGGCACAGTTCCAGAGTCTGCGTTCACCGTTTATCGTTCTGTTTACAATTCCGCTGGCATTCACAGGCGGCCTGCTGGCACTGCAGCTTACAAACACAGTGCTGTCCATTGTTTCGATGATAGGCTTCCTTGTGCTTACAGGTGTTGTTGTAAACAACGGTATCGTGTTTATCGACTATGTAAACCAGATGCGTGCCGAAGGCATGGATATGTACGATGCCCTTGTAAAAACAGGCACAGACCGTCTGCGCCCTATCCTTATGACAGCACTCACCACAATCCTTGCAATGTCCACAATGGCATTTGGCGTGGGCATGGGTGCCGAAATGAGCCAGGGTATGGCAATTGTTTCCATCGGCGGCCTTGCATACGCAACCTTGCTTACACTGTTCCTTGTGCCAAGCCTTTACGCTATGATGCACAAAAAACCGCTTAAAGTTATCGACGTTGACTTTGAAGACGAAGAATAGAATATAAAAATAAACAAAACGCAGGAAAACAAAAAGTTTCCTGCGTTTTTGTGTAAGATATTAAAAATCAGAGATTATTCTATATTTTTCAGCTTTTTTGTTACAAAATATATAATTGCTGTTACGGCAAATAATATTGGTAAACCTGTAAATGAAAAAATCAGAATACCTATATTAATCATATTCCACTCATCTGCATAAAATACAAGAGAAGAAACAGATATCGCAATGTACAGCAATTCTGTGATTATGCTAAAAATAAAGCCCAAACCTATTTTTTTAAACTTTTTATAATAATTTGTCATTATAAAAAGATATACAAATAGCGATACTCCCAGCAATATCCATCCAATAAAATAATCTCTCTGCGTCCAATATATTTTTAAATCCGAATTAATACATACTACAGAAATTCCATATATTAAATTAAGCAAATGTGTTGTCAGATATATGACAATTTCAGCTAAGATAAATTTTGTTCTGTTGCTCATTTGATCACTTCCTTTTTACAGTATATCATATTAGCAGATGTTTTAAAGTATCATTATGGAAGATTATTTTCCGGATAATCCCATATAATTGATGCATCACCCGAATATATGGCATCCAAGGCCTTTTTTATAAAAAGTATTTCTCTGTCGCTATATCCGGCAAATATCTTTCTTAACTCATCCAGAGTTTCAAATTTATCAAGGTATAGCATCAGTTCTTTTTCAATTTCTGTGGTATCTGCAGGGGTTGTCAGTGCAATCTGAATACCAATATCATTATTGTGTAAATCCATTTCTGCATGATGCTTAACTAAAGGATATTTCTTAGAATTATCATATTTTTGATATTGATGATAACTGTCTGTATCGAAACTTATATCATCTTGTTGGTATAAAAATCCGTTACGGTACTCTTTATCAGTAAATGTTTCGTGTGCCGTTAAAAAATCTCTTGTATTTTTTTCACCAAGAAAATCCGTCATTTTAGCAGCAAGATATATATGCATAAAAGCATTAGGTATACCTCCATCTATATTTAATCCATATCCGTCATATCCGCCGATATATTCGGAAAATACTTTATTTCGTGTATTTGCAGCAGATTTGTCAGAAAATTTAACATCTGCAAAGTTATCAATATGAGGGATATATTCAACAGGTTTTTGCACGATTTTATCTAGCTCTGCAGGCTTTATAGAAAATGCAAAATTTACTAAACTTTTAGCTGGATTATATTTTGAGGCCTTTTTATTCCAATAAACATCATTGTGTCTGTAATCTTTATCCGGAGGATTTATCATATTGTCATAATTAAGGACTGGGTTTTTAAAAGGGCTTTTTCCCTGTGCACCGGATATCAAATCAGGGTTTAATTGATTTTCAAATTTAAAATCCTTTGTAGTTTCAGATATTTCTTTGTTAGGGCCATCACCAAAATTATTCCAGCCATCCAGCCAGTCAAACGTGGATTTTCTCTTGCCGCCAATCAAGTCGATTGTCTGATTTTCCACCTTCTGCAAAAAGCTACTGTTTTCTTCACCGATGCTTCTGGCAGAATTTTTGTCTGTTGAATTAATATCTTTAAAGACATTATCGCTTTTTGGCTTATCTTTATTGCCGTAAAGATAATTGTTTATATTTTCGTCTCTCTTTTTGTCAGCGGCTGTATAGCTGCTTTTTTCTTTGAAAATCTCATTCAGGGAATGCTGCTGTTTTTTGCGCTGTGATGTTGTTGTGTATTCGTTGCCGTGTGTAAACACATCATCGCCTGTTACAACAACGGTTTGCGGCACACCTGCTGTGCTGCCCGATTTTGCATTGGTACCGGCTGTTTCTCCCTGCTGTGTTGCTGCAGGCGTTGGACTTGTTTTAGTCTTGTTTTTGCCGTATTTTTCTTTTCTCCACCTGTTTTGGGCAATTCGGTCTTCTGTTCTTGTATAACCGTACATTTTAAATCTCCTTTTCATTTTTATTTCAGAACGTTCTGTATTTATTATAAATCAAATCCGTCTGCCTGAAGCTGCATCTTCTGCTGCATTTTTGCGGCAGGTATGTTGCATAAAATGTTGCGGTTTATTGCCGTTTTACACACAAAACAGCCTTTATTTTTGCCATATTTTCCCTTTTCAAAGGACAAAAAAAGATATATAATATACTATGTAAAATGTTTTTTGTGGGTATAATGTGCATTCAAAAAACGCAGAATATTGAAGATAGATGTGTTTAATTGCACAAAAAACCAGCGCAGATGTGCATATTAAACAAAAAATATACCGCAGATATATATATCTGCCAGAATAACTAAATTTTTAAAGAAAATATCTTGAAATATAAGATATTTTGCTATATAATATCTTGTCGGCAAAAATAAGTGGAAAATTTAAGCTTAAAGCCATTTGCCGTACGGATAAAATTAAGGGAGGGCATTTTATGTCAAGAACAATAGGCGCAGTATCCAGAGGTATCAGAACACCTATCATTGTTGAAGGCGACAACCTTGTGGATATCACAGTTCAGAGCTTGCTTGAAGCTTTTGAAGAAGAAAATATCAAAGTTAACGACCGCGACATCGTTGGTGTTACCGAAGCTGTTGTTGCTCGTGCACAGGGCAACTATATCACATGTGATGATATCGCAACAGACGTTAAAAACAAATTCGGCGACGATACAATAGGTCTTATCTTCCCAATTCTTTCCCGCAACCGTTTCTCCATCGTGCTCAAAGGCATAGCACGCGGTGCAAAGAAAATTGTGCTTATGCTCAGCTATCCTTCCGACGAAGTGGGCAACCACCTTGTTTCTCTCGACCAGCTGGACGAAAAGGGCGTAAACCCATGGTCCACAATTATGGACGAAGCAGAATACCGCAGACTTTTCGGCAAAAATCCACACCCATTTACACAGGTGGACTATGTTGAATACTATAAAGAACTTATCACAAACGAAGGCTGTGAAGCAGAAGTTATCTTTGCAAACAAAGCAACAGACATTCTTCCTTATGCACAGAGCGTTATCTGCGCAGACATTCACTCCCGCGCACGCAGCAAACGTCTTCTCAAAGCAGCAGGTGCTGCAAAAGTATACGGCCTTGACGACCTGATGACAGAATCCATCAACGGCAGCGGCTACAACGAAATGTACGGCCTTCTTGGTTCCAACAAAGCAACAGAAGAAAAGGTTAAACTTTTCCCACGTGACTGCGAAAAATTTGTAACAGAACTTCAGGCAAAACTGCTTGAAAAAACAGGCAAAAAAATTGAATGTATGGTTTACGGCGACGGCGCATTCAAAGACCCACAGGGCAAAATCTGGGAACTTGCAGACCCTGTTGTTTCCCCGGGTTTCACAGACGGTCTTGTTGGCCTGCCAAACGAACTCAAACTCAAATACCTTGCAGACAACCAGTTTGCAGGCATGAAAGGCGAAGAACTGCGCAACGCAATGACACAGTACATCGCAAATAAAAAGAAAGACCTTATGGGCTCAATGGAAAGCCAGGGCACAACACCACGTCAGCTCACTGACCTTATCGGTTCACTTTGTGACCTTACATCGGGCTCCGGCGACAAAGGCACACCTGTTATCTTTATCCAGGGTTACTTTGACAACTATTCCAACGACTAATAGTTGGCACAGCCAAAGGCAAAACAGGCAAATAGCAAAAGCCACTCGGATGAGTGGCTTTTTTGTTTTGCAAAAACATATTACTGACAAATTCTTATATTTAAATATCACCCATACAGCACAAACATCCGCCGCTCTTGCACATATGCAAAAAATAGGCTAATATAATTTCATAACAATCACAACGAGGCGTATTATGAACAAAGCAATGCACATATCCTTTCAGCTTGCCCTGCTGCTGGCAGTCTGCCTTGCAGGGGAGTTTATTGCCCCTTTGCTGCCTTTCAAATTTTCAGCCAGCGTGCTCAGTATGCTGATACTGTTGCTGCTGCTGGCAGTTAAGGCGGTAAAATATGAAAATATAAAACCCACATCGGACTTTCTTCTTGGCAATATGGCACTGCTGTTTGTGCCGC
>JAFSAW010000021.1 GCA_017442085.1 Oscillospiraceae bacterium
ACCCGCTCCATTTTTATATGATGAGGCGCCATAGCCAAGTGGTAAGGCAGAGGTCTGCAAAACCTTTATTCACCAGTTCAAATCTGGTTGGCGCCTCCATATAATAAGACGATAGCAATCGCTATCGTCTTTTTTTATTTGTTTTTAAATTGTATACAAATTAATTCATTTATTATTCAATTTATTGTGCATTTTTAATCTTGTAAAATTTGTGTTTCGGTTATACAATATAATGCAAAAATATCAAGCTATAAGGAGATAATTGCCGTTATGAAAATAGGTTTTATTGGATGTACCAACATCACAAAAGCAATGATGCGCTGTATTATAGACAGTAAATTTGTTGACGTAAATGATGTTTATGCAACAAATAAAGATAAATATGAATTATTTAAAGTAAAAGAAACTCTTGGTATAAATACTGTAGAGTTAAGACGTGATATCGCTAAAAACTGTGATATCATTATTCTTGCTGAACGTGCAGAATATTACACAGAAGTTGCTTATGAAATTAAAGATTATCTTACAGAAGATCATATTCTTATAAGTACAGCACCTAATATGCCTATTTCAGGTGTAGCAGAACGTTTTGGTCAGAACCTCAAAATTGTTCGTGCAAAACCAAATACACCGTCAATTGTAGGCGAAAGCATGACAGGTATATGCTGCAACTACCGCGTGTCTCTTGAAGAATTCAATTATGTTTGCAATCTTATGCGTACTTTTGGTGTGGTAGAGGAAGTGCCTGAAGAACTTATCGATGTTGTTATTGCGGTTTCCAGTTCTTCACCTGCATATGTATTTATGTTTATCGAAGCAATGGCAGATGCGGCATCTGCTGATGGTATGCCACGTGCACAGGCTTACGAATTTGCGGCACAGGCAGTACTTGGCAGTGCAAAAATGATTCTTGAAACAGGCAAACACCCTGGTGAGCTTAAAGATATGGTTTGTTCTCCTGGCGGTACTACTCTTGAAGCTGTTCGAGTGTTGGAAGGCCATGGTCTTCGCAGCAGTGTTTTTGAAGCAGTAAAAGCATGTGCTGCACATTGTAAAAAAGTTGTAGATAAATAACAGAAGTAATATATAGGAGAATCAATTATGAAATTAGGTTTTATCGGCTGTGGCAATATGGCACAGGCTATGATTAAAGGTATAATAAAAAACAAAATTCTTGCTCCTGAAGAAATTATTGCTTCAGATGCATATAAAGCAGGTCTTGAAATGGCCAATGCAGTTTATGGCATTTCAATTGCCGAAAACAATGATGAGGTTGTGGAAAAATCTGATATTATTTTTCTTGCCGTAAAGCCTTATCTTTACGAAGAAGTTGCAGCAGAAATAAAAACTTTGCTTAAACCAAATCAGATTGTTATTACAATCGCACCGGGCAAAACTCTTGGCTGGCTTGCACAGCAGCTGGGAGAAAACACAAAAATAGTGCGTACTATGCCAAATACGCCATCTATGGTTGGTGAAGGAATGACAGGCGTATGTCATAACAAATTTGTAACTGAAGAAGAAATTGCGGAAGTCTGCCGCATTATGCGCGGTTTTGGCAGGGTAGAAATTGTGCCTGAATATCTTATGGATGTAGTTGTTGCAGTTTCCAGTTCTTCACCTGCATATGTATTTATGTTTATTGAAGCAATGGCAGATGCAGCTTCTGCTGACGGTATGACACGTGACCAGGCATATCAGTTTGCTGCACAGGCTGTGTATGGCAGTGCAAAGATGATTCTGGAAACACACAAGCACCCTGGTCAGCTTAAAGATATGGTTTGTCAGCCTGGTGGCACAACACTGGAAGCTATCCGTGTTCTTGAAAGTCATAAGCTTCGCAGCAGTATCTTTGAAGCTATGAAAGCCTGTGTTGCACACGCCAAAAAAATGTAGGAATATAATATGAAAACACCGATACTTGAAACGGAAAGACTTGTATTAAGGCCGTTTAAAATTGAAGATGCGCCAACTGTATTTGAAAACTGGACTTCTGACGCGGATGTTGCAAAATTTATGCGGTGGAGTGTGCATAACAGTGTTGAAGATACCGTTGAGTGGATTTCTTCTGAAATTGAACATTTAAACAGTGATAATGTATACAATTGGATATTTGTATTAAAATCAACTGATGAACTTATAGGTTCAGGCGGGTTGGTGTATAATAAAGAGAAAGAAATGTTCGAACTTGGATACAATATTATGAAGAAATACTGGGGTATTGGTATTACTACAGAAGCAGCTGCTGAAATAGTTGATTTTGCAAAAAACAGCTTAAGTATACCGGAACTGTTCTGTTGTCATGCAAAGGAAAATATCGCTTCGGGTAGAGTTATAGAAAAACTTGGCTTCGGTTATACCGGCGACAGTGTTTATTACAGCTGGGATAAATCTAAAAAATTTGACTGCAGGGAATATGTCCTGAAATTTTAATGGTAAATATTATGAAAACAGTTACAATTTGCGGCAGTATGCGTTTTGAAAAAGAAATGCAGAAAATTGCCTTTGATTTAGAAACTAAATATGGCTTTAATGTACTGCAGTGCATTTATGGTAATGAAAATATTACAGAACCAGAAAAAGAAAATATTGTAAAAGCTCATTATAAAAAGATAGATTTGTCAGACGCTGTATATATAATCGATATAAACAGTTATATCGGGCAATCGGTAAGAAATGAAATGGACTATGCCATTAAAAATGGAAAAGAAATTATCTTTCACAGCAGTTTTTCAGATAATATATAATTTTTTTACCATTTTTATCAATTTTTTACTAAAAAACAGTTGACAAAGTGGAGAGTACGTGTTATTATATTAAAGCTGTCAAGAGTTAAGGGAGCATAGCTCAGCTGGGAGAGCATCTGCCTTACA
>JAFSAW010000022.1 GCA_017442085.1 Oscillospiraceae bacterium
ACAGAATTGTGTAAAAAATGCAAATTAAAGCAAAAAACGGTTGTGAATAATATTGACATATATTTGAATTTATGCACAAATGTAACATTAATATTCACTTTTGGATACTGATAAAATCTATGGAATACAACTTAATTGTGCAAAATAACAAAAAATATTCAATAATAGCTGCTTATTTGTGTGAAAAATAGAAAATAGTTAAAAAAAGTTACAAGTAGTTGAAAAAATAAATATACAGGTCTATAATACCTAATATCGTCTACGATGTTCACAATTTGTTAAAAAATTGGAAACGTTTCATACTTATATGGGTTGTAAACAACACAATTAATGATTATATAAGGTATACTTATATAATTGTTATTTATGAAATTGTATTAAATGTAAATTCTCTCGCGGAAAGGGGAAAAGGATTTTGGGAAAATATATTTTAAAGAGACTTGGACAGATGCTGCTTTTGCTTTTGGGTATGAGCTTTATAGTTTTTGCCAGTCTTTACATAGCACCTGGTGACCCGGCACAGATGGTTGCAGGTGTTGCAGCTACAGAACAGGATATTGAGGCGGTAAGAATAAGCCTTGGCCTTGACAAGCCATTTCTTGTTCAGTACGGTATCTATCTTAAAAACCTGCTTACCCTTGATCTGGGTATGTCATATACAACAAGACAGCCTATCATTCAGGAAATTGCAGTCCGACTGCCTTTCACAATCAATCTGGCAGTGGCAGCTATTCTTATAGCAATTGTAATAGGTATCCCGCTGGGTATTCTTACAGCGCTTAAAAGAGATACCATTGTGGACAATGTGCTTACCACAACATCACTGTTTGCAATCTCAATGCCAAACTTCTGGCTTGGTACAATGCTTATCCTTCTGTTCAGTGTAAAACTTGGTCTGCTTCCTTCCGGCGGTATGACACACTTCTTCTGGACAGCAACGGGCTTTAAGCAGGTTATTCTGCCGGCTTTTGCACTTTCCACATCAACAATTGCAAGCTTTATGCGTATAGGCAGAAGTGCAATGCTGGATGTGCTTCAGTCAGACTATATCAGAACAGCAAAATCCAAAGGTCTTTCACAGAAGGTTGTTATCTTTATACATGCCTTGAGAAATGCCCTTATACCGCTGCTTACACAGCTGGGCACAAGCTTTGGCGGTCTGCTGGGCGGCGCAATTGTAACTGAACAGGTTTTTGTTGTTAACGGTCTTGGCACATATCTCATCAATGCAATCAACTCCCGCAACTATCCTGTTGTACAGAGCACAGTTCTGGTAATTGCGGCAATGTTTATCATAATCAACCTTATAGTAGATATCGTTTACTGTCTGGTTGACCCAAGAATTTCACTGGAATAGGAGGACACAGGTTTGGTAAACAACAGACAAAAGCAGTGGAAAACCGCTGTAAATAAACTTCTGCGCAACAAGCTTGCAGTTCTCTGTTTCGCAGTGCTTATTGTAGAAATTTTACTTGTACTTCTGGCAGGAGTTATTGCTCCGTACCAGCCTGAAGCAGTTGACGCTTCAATAAAACTTGCCCCGGGTTTCTGGGCACAGTGGTCAAAGGACCCGATAGAAGCTGCAAAATATGTTCCGGGACACCTGTTTGGCACAGACCACCTTGGCCGTGATGTTCTTTCCCGTCTGCTTTATGGCGGCAGAATTTCCCTGGCAGTTGGTTTCTGTTCCACAGCAATGGGTCTTTTCTTCGGTGTTATCCTTGGTATGCTGGCAGGCTACTATCCTAAACTGGACAACATCATTATGAGATTTATGGACCTGCTTTTCACATTCCCTGGCACATTGCTTGCAATGCTTATTATGGCAATGCTTGGTGCAAGTACATTCAATGCAATGCTGGCAATCAGCATCTGGTCAATTCCATCCTTTGCCCGTATGATACGCGGCAGAGTGCTGCAGATTAAACAGGAAGACTACATCATGGCGGTAAAAAGCCTTGGTGCAAGTGACTTCCGCATTATCTTTGGTCACATTCTTCAGAATGCGCTTCCGTTGATTATCGTTATTGCAACAATGCGAATGGCATCATCACTTATTTCAATCTCAACACTCAGCTATCTGGGTATGGGTGTTCCTGCACCGGCACCTGAATGGGGCAGTATGATTGCAAACGGCAAAAACTATATGTGGCAGCGCCCAAGCCTTATCGTTATTCCCGGTATTGCGGTAATTATCACAGTTATCTGTTTTAATATCCTTGGCGATAAGCTGCGCGACATCCTTGACCCAAGCCTTAAGGATTAACAAAAGTTAATATGGCAACAGCCTTATTATAAATTACGAATTGATTAAGCTTAAAGGGATTTTCCAATTAGCCCCAAGGCTTTAGCAATTAAATTAAAAGAAAAAGAGGAGATTAGTTATGAAAAAATTCAAAAGACTCTCAGCTCTCGCTCTTGCACTTGTGATGAGTTTGTCACTTGTTGCTTGCGGCGGTGGCGGCGAAATCGGCGGCACACCGGAAAGCAGTTCTCCTGAAACAGCAGGCGTTACAGAAGACAGAATGTTCAATGTAGTTATGACAGCTGCTTACACAGGTTTTGACCCGCTTAAAACAAACGATGCTGCATCCACTTACATTACAGCACAGATTTACGAAACACTTTACCTTATCGCAGATGACGGCAGCTTTGTTCCGCTTCTTGCAGAAAGCCTGCCAGAATTCAGCGAAGACGGTCTTACAGCAACAATCAAACTTCGCGAAGGCATCAAATTCCACGACGGCACACCATTTAATGCTGAAGCTGTTAAATACACATTTGAACTTATCAAAGACCCTGACTTCGGTTCTGCACGTGCTTCCATTGCAGCTTCCATCGAAAGCATCGAATGTCCTGACGAATACACAGTAGTATTCCACCTCAACTATGAAGACGGTGTTCTTCTTGCTAAACTTGCACATACAAACAGTGCAATCGTTTCTCCAACAGCACAGCAGAAACAGGATCTTATGGTTGACCCTGTTGGTACAGGTCCTTACAAATATGTAAGCCACGTTTCCGGTTCCAATGTAGTTCTTACAAGAAATGACGAATACTGGGGCGAAAAAGCACAGATTAAAGACGTAACATTTACAGTTATCACAGAAGAATCCACAGCTCTTGCACGTCTTGAAACAGGCGAAGCTGACTACATTCCATCTATTACAGTAGAAAGCCTGCCAAGAGTACAGGCAATGCAGAATGTTACAACAGAAACACAGGATTCCGCACAGATTTTCTATGTTGGTCTGCGTCAGAACTCCTACATCAACCCATTGATGGCTAACCCAGAATTCAGAAAAGCTATCGTTATGTCTCTTGACAGAGAAGGCTTTGTAAACTACACAATGGAAGGCCACGGCTCTTACGCTAAATCCTTTATCGGTCCAAAGGTTCTTGGTTACACAGCAGCAGCTGAAGAAGCTAACATCGGCTACGACCCAGAAGGTGCAAGAGCTATCATCGAAGCAAACGGCTGGCAGGACGAAGAAATTGTATTCCTTTGCCCATCCACACCTGCATACGCACCAATCGGTGAATATTTCCAGGCTAACCTTACAGCAGCCGGCTTCAACAATGTAAAACTTGAATCCATCGAATACTCTGCATACCTTACAGAATCCAAAGCAGAAGACCGCTTTGACATTTCTATCTTTGGATGGGCAAACGTAACACGTGACGGTTCTGAACTTCTTGAACCAAACACACATTCTGTTTCCAGCGCAAGACTTAAAATCAACAGCGAAGAACTTGACAATATGATTCTTGCAAGTAAAACAACATCTGTAGAAGCAGACCGTGTTGCAGCTCTTGAAGAAGCAAATATCTATGTTCTTGAAAACGCACTTATCGCTCCAATCTACAACGGCGAATACAGATTTGCATACAATTCTGCTTACGAATGTTCTTTGGACACAAGCAGCGTGTTCTATCTCAATACATTTAAAATCAAATAATTGATTTGAAACAGTAGAAAATTTAATTGGAATTTTAAAATGATAAATAATCTGCAGGCGGCAAAACCGCCGTCTGCAGAGTGTTTATACTATGAGCTTAGCTGGCAGAAATATCTGCCGGCATAGCTGATGGTACTAAGCAAACTAAACATAACCTCAGGGGGAAAAACAATGGCAGAAAAAGTTCTCAGTGTTAAAAATCTTATCACTGCATTCCGCATAGACAAAAAAGAATATCCTGTTCTCAGGGATATTTCCTTTGATATATATGAAAACGAAACTGTATGTATGGTTGGCGAAAGCGGCTGCGGCAAAAGTGTTACAACACTTTCCATAATGGGTCTGCTGCCTGAAAACGCTGTTGTGCAGCAGGGTGAAATTGAACTTTGCGGCGAAATTATCAGCGGAAAAAGCCAGAAAGAACTCAACAAGGTGCGCGGCAGCAAGATGGGTATGATCTTCCAGGAACCTATGACCAGCCTTAACCCGCTGCTCACCATTGGTCATCAGCTTACCGAAGGTCTTATCCGCCACAAAGGTATGAGCAAAAAAGAAGCTTATGCAACAGCAGTACAATATCTGGAACTGGTTGGCATTGCAAATGCCGAAAGCCGTATGAAACAGTATCCGTTCCAGCTTTCAGGCGGTCTGCGTCAGCGTGTTATGATTGCTATGGTTATGTCCATGCAGCCAAAACTGCTTATTGCCGATGAACCTACAACCGCCCTTGATGTAACTATTCAGAAACAGGTTCTTATTCTGCTTAACAAGCTGAAAAAGACAATGAATACAGGCGTTCTCTTTATCACACATGACCTTGGCGTTGTTGCTGAAATTGCCGACAGGGTTATCGTGCTTTACAGCGGCACAAAGGTGGAAGAAGGCAGTGCAAAACAGATTTTTGAAAACAATATGCACCCTTATACACAGGGGTTGCTTGCAGCAGTGCCTAATGTGGACAAGGACGACTTTGAAATCAAGGCTATCCCTGGCACATTCCCTGCAATTACAGAAACTATAGTTGGCTGCCGTTTCCATCCAAGATGCCCATACGCAACCGACCGCTGCCGCAGCGAAATTCCGCAGGCAATAGAATATGAAAAAGGACACTTTGTAGCTTGCCACAAGGTAGAGGAGGAAAACAAGTGTTAGAACATAGATCGGCATTAATTGAACTGAATAAACTTAAAAAATACTTTCCGGTTAAAAGGGGTGTAAACCTTAAAGCGCTGGAAGATGTAAGCCTTAAAATTTACGAAGGTGAAAAATTTGGTGTTGTTGGTGAATCAGGCTGTGGCAAATCCACACTGGGCCGTGTAATTCTTCAGCTTTACCGTCAGACCAGCGGTGCCTGTGTTTATCATGGCAAATCAATCGAAGAAGTTGCACCAAAGTACATTGAAAAAGAAATAGATAATCTGCTTAATTACCAGAAAAAAGCTGATGAATACTACAAAAAGGCAGTTGAACTGGATAAAAAAATAGCAGAACTGGATGAAAAAATAGAAGCTCTGTCTGACCATGGCACAAAGCAGGAAGTTGCAAAACGCCGCAAGGTTACACAGGAGAGAGACAAGCTGGCTTTCCAGTCAAAAGAATATAAAAAAGATGCTTCCCGTCAGCTGCGTGAAGGCAGCCGAACAGTTGGCAGCCTTATCCTGAGCGCAAAACTGCCGGAGATACAGCAGCTTTACAAACAGGCATACAATGCAACAGTGCGTGCAGGTGAATATGTAAAGGACTACAACAAGTATCATGCAGAGTATTCCGAAATGCTGACAAAAGGCGAAAAGCCGACTCAGGAAGTTATGGATAAAATGCGTGAAGCCAGCGAAAACACAAAAAAATGCCGTGACGAAGCACTTACATGCAAAGCAAAAGCTTTATCCATGCGCCGTCAGGATATTCTGCCAATTACAGAACGCTGTCTTGACGAAGAATATCAGCACAAGCTGGACCGTAACTACGAAACAGGCATCAACCTTGCAAAGCTTACCAATAAAGAAATGCGCAGCCTGCGCAAAGATATGCAGATGATTTTCCAGGACCCTGCAGCCAGCCTTGACCCAAGAAAAACAGTGGGCAAAGCTATCGAAGAGGTTTTTGAAATTCACACTGATTACGGCAAGGAAATGCGCAAAGAATGCACAATGAAGCTGCTGGAGGATGTGGGACTTAAGCGAGAACAGTATTATTCCTACCCTCATCAGCTTTCGGGCGGTCAGAAACAGCGTGTTGGCATAGCAAGAGCTATCGCACTCAATCCAAAATTTGTTGTTCTGGACGAATCCGTATCTGCACTTGACGTATCTGTACAGGCACAGATTCTGCAGCTGCTGGAAGATTTGAAACAGCGTCAGCACCTGACATATTTCTTTATCACTCACAACCTTGGTGTTGTAAAGCATTTCTGTGACAGAGTTATGGTTATGTATCTTGGCGGTGTATGCGAACTTGCAGAAAGCAAAGAGCTGTTCCGCAAGCCGCTGCATCCATATACAAAATCTCTGCTTAAAGCGGTTCCCCGCCCTACAGTAAGGGAAAATTATGAAGAGGAAACAGTGCTTGAAGGCGAAGTGCCGTCTGCAATCAATCCTCCAAAAGGCTGTACATTCCACACCCGCTGCAGCGAATGTATGGAAATCTGCAAAAAGGTTAAACCAACTTTGCAGGAAGTTGAACCTGGCCGTTTTGTAGCATGTCACCTTTACAACAAATAATTATTTATGTAAAATTAAAAAAGGGCTGATGCCCACATCGCCCATAAGTTGTGGGAATGGTGTGAGTATCAGCCTTTGACTGTATAAAATCACAGTTATGCTGTGAAAGGAGATTATTATGAACTTCAATTCAACATATATTCCATACGCTTCCAAGCGTTATCCAATCTATGCACAGCACGGTATGGTGTGTGCATCAAGCCCTCAGGCTGCGGCAGCAGGCCTTGAGGTTATGCGCAACGGCGGCAATGCAATGGACGCAGCAGTTGCAACAGCAGCAGCGCTTACAGTGTGTGAGCCAACTGCAAACGGCATTGGCGGCGACTGTTTTGCACTTATCTGGTCAGAAAAGGACCAGCAGCTTTACGGGCTTAAT
>JAFSAW010000023.1 GCA_017442085.1 Oscillospiraceae bacterium
ACTATCATAATTGCCTCCTATATTATTTCGTAAAATGTTTCGTAATGGTCATAGGTTACAAAAACAAGACCGTCGTTTGAAAACACTATACGCTGTGAATTTCTTTTTCCTCTTTTATAGTTTATATCCGCTTCATACCATACTCTGCCAATATCGTCAGGCAGGTGCCCGTTACTGTTTTTATACACTCCGCCCATTATCATTTTGCCCGGTGCCATTTTATGAAGGTTGCCTAATTCACGTATCCATCCTGCTTTTTCTGCTTCATTTCTTGTAATATAATATTTAGGCAACGTAGCAATATATGTTGCATATAAAGTTGTCATTTAAAATATTTTTACAAAAACAAAAAGACCACCGATTTCTCGGTGGTCGTGGTCGGGATGACAGGTGTTAAAACATATATATAATGATATATATTTAAGTGCATTTTAGTCTATTTTCGTGCATTTTATTGCATCGAAATTCCTTGAAATCTAACCTTTTTTAAGCACAGTGGACTTTTTTCGTACCTGAAAAACAGTCCTTTTTTTATTTCATTTCTTTGTACATCTGCTCTGCTTCGTGTCTGGAATAACCAAGCTTTTCAAGCTGTGCGATAATATCAGCTTTTCTTGTATGGCCAGTTTTCACACCATAAGCCATAAGCCATTTGTAAGGGTTCTCATCTATCTTTGCAGCCTGCTTGGAGAGCTCATAATCGCTTACCTCAGCCTTGGCCTTTTGCTGTGCATAATCATAAGCCTTGAGAACAATATCTGTTTTTTCCGTATCAGCCAAAGCCTGATACGCTTCGGTCTTGATTATATCTTCAAGCAGATAATATGCCGTCTGTCCCTTAACCTCTGCATAGCGTTCATATTCATCAGCGGTCAGGTACTTTTGCTCACCGTTCAAAGTAAAATACTTGGCTGCATATCCTGGCAAAACAGCCACGTCACCTTTAGCTTTATAAATTCGCTGGAGCTCATCGTCAACAGGTGTAGAGCGGTCTTTTGACACATAACCCGGAGAAAGGAAATTCTGTGCAGCTCTTTCCACAACATTGCCGTTATCCTGTTTTCTACCCCATTGGTCATAATAGCTTGTCAGCTGATTGTTAAGCACAGGTATTTTTGCCTGCTGTTGCTGAACAAATCTCTGCAGTGTTGGGGACAGCTTTTTGTTTTTATCCACGTATGTCTGTGTTCTGTATCTGTTGCCAGTGCGTGCAATTTGACCCGAAAGAGTAGGTATAAACTGACCTGCATAGTTCAGCATACCAGACTCCATAAACGATACCAGTCCCGTTGCATCGCTGTATGCTGTTGCTTCAATTGCATTGTTCAGACCGTCAAGCATGGACATCTCGAATACAGGGTCTGCCAACTTCATAATCTGTGACATAAGGGTTGTGGACTCTTTGTCATCGATTGCTGCATTGTACAGTTCCACACCAACAAAGAATGGCATTGCAGCAGGTGCTGCCCAGTCGATTGTATAGGATACATCTCCAAGGTTGAGAGCATAGTCCTGAACACCGTACAGTTTTTCAAAGTCACCCTCTTTGCCGCCATCATCTTCCTTGCCGCTTACCCATCCAAGGCTTGCCAGCAGAACACCAAGAGCACAGATGCCCGTACCTGTCAAACCGCTTGCGATTTGGTCGAGAGCCTCTGCTGCTGTATACTTATCCCCTTTAACGCCATTAAAAACGTTTTTAAGGCTGTTGTATGTTGTTTCAAAGCTTGAAAAATCAACACCGCCTGTTGCAAGGTTAAACGCACCTCTCGCAAGGTTAAGAGGAGAATATTCCACACCCCTTGTGATAACATTCGCAGGTGTTTTGGCAAATGGCAGAATACCTTCTGCAGCAATACCCACAGGGCCCATTGTGGCTGTACTGCGCTTTGCTTTGGTAACAAGACTGGAAAATGCATTGAGGTCACGATATGTGGCTTTTTGAGCCTCATTTGTGGCATATGCTTTGATGTTGTCCATCAGCTCTTGATTTTCAAATTTGCCAGCATCTTCTACAGACAAGCCGTTTGCTTTCATTGCTCCGGCAAAAGCTTTGATATAATGGCGTTCGAGAAACCACATATCTTCCTTTTCAAGAGCAGCGGTATTTGCTTTGCGGAGTTTTTCAAGGAAAGGATTTTTAAAGATTTGCCGTTTGGCCATTACAGCTTGGCTTGTGCTGTATTTCGCTTCGCCTTTTACAGCATCGATGTTGCTTTTGAAATCCTTTTCAGCATACTCAAACAGATCTTTGTCTGTAAGTCTACTTACCGCAGCCTTTGTTCTCAAACTGCCGTCTTTTATGCCCACTTTTTCAAGCTGAGCACCGATAATATCTTTTGTTATTTTAAACGGAGAGAATATCGCGTTGCCGGTTACATTTCGAATATGTGTTCTAGGGTTACCGAGCATTGCAAGGTATCTCCAAGCATTGAACTTGTCCGTAACTGTAACAGGTGTATTATCAGCGATAAACTGTTCAATCTGTTCAAAGATATCATCAGCCTGCTCCGTTGTTTCAGCTTTCAGCAGTTTGTCTGCAAGGTCCTCAGGAATAGCTATTGTGTCAGCATTGCCCTTGTATCTGTCTGTAAGGTCTGCGTTCAATCGGTCAACAGTTTTCTGCAGCATATACAGTTTGCCGCTAGGTGTCAGCTGTTTCAGCAGGCGGAAAGCCTGAACCGTCTGGCCGGCTCTTGTGGCCTGTACACAAAGGTCACAAACCAACTGCTGTGCAAGCTTTGTATCACCTGCATTTACCGCCTGATTGTACAAAGTCTGTCCAAGGGCGATATCATTCTTTGTTGGCGCTGTATTGCTCTTTACCATAGCATTCCACTGCGCAAGAGCATCCGCCCAGCCTTTTGTCTTGATTGTATGCTCTGCATGCTGTTTTGCCTGCTTATCGGTAATTACCTCGTGAGAGAAAACACCCTCTGCAACAAGATTTTCCATGTCTGGAATAAAGCTGTCAGTTGTAGCTTCTGCTTCCATCACGGTTCTTGCATACTTGGAAACTATTTTGCCATCTGCAGACTTTTTCGGAACGTCAACAACACGAGAAGGATTTTCGCCCTCTTCGATTGTGCCGTGCTCATTTGCAAGAGCATAGTATCCCGCAGGGTTACTCTTCATCGCGCCAACACTCTCCGGCAGATCATTTTCTGACATTTTTTTACTATTGCCAGTTACTGCAGTTTGTTGTATACTATCAGTAGAAACACTTGATGTGCTGGATACCCCGTTTTGTACGGCATCTCCAGTCTTGAACACATCAGGTGTTTGTTTTTTTGTAAAGATAAAATTGCCATCGCTGTCCACAACTTCATGCAGATAAAATCTGTTATCTCTGCCCTTCATAACTGTTACCGCTACATAGGCAACGCCATCACCATATTGTATTGGTGCAGCGAAGATATAAGAATCCGAGCCTCGTCCTTTCCAGTTTGGCTGATAGTCTATTTGCTTGCCGTATTTGAGTACATCTGGAACAGCAGCAAATGTCGCAGCTTTGGCACGCCCTATTCCGTGAGCAATATCATTCTTTACACTTTTTTCATCGATAATGATTTCACCAAAACCACCTCGGGTTACTTTGTTTCCCAAAGTTCTAAAGAAATCACCCACCTGCTGAATGATGCTTACATTGCTCTTTTTAAATTCTTCACCACTTACTTTTGATACGGCCTGCTGTCCCTTAAGTTCAGGGATAGCATTTTTTAATTTTGTAATTACATTTGCACCATCTTTTTTATCGATAGTGTTTTCCATTTGATTTACAGGATTCGATATAACTTCACCTGTATCAACCATAACCTGCTTACCGCCAACAGGAGAATATACCGGTTTGATACCCTTTTGTGCGGAAAAAGCATACTCATCTGTAACTGCCTTGGAATTAACGGGCAGTTTTTTTATTTCGTCTGCAAGGCCCTTAAATGCCTTATATTTCGCCGCTGTTTCAGGCGGGACAAATTCCCCGCCGCCACGTTCAACATCAGCCCAAAAGGCAGATTCTGCGGCTGCTGCTTTCTGTTCCTGTGTTGGTGCCTTGCCGTATTTTGCATACAGCTCTCTGTACCACTGAGGATTGTTGCTTTGTCTGCTGAACGTAGGTGCTCCGTAGCCGTCATTGTTAGGCACAAGGGCAACTCCCTCGCCCGTAAAGGCTTTATATTCTTCAATGGTCTGCTGAAGATAATTATTCACCTCTGCTTCTGCCTGTGCAAAATTCTGCTCTGCAATCTCCACAGCACTCTGGCCTGTGCGGTCAGCCTGCACCAGCACATCATTGATAATCTTTTGGTTGGACGGAGCATTGTCCAAAGTGTGAGTATTATAAAAATACTCAATTTCAGCAGGTTTTGAAATATCATTTACAAGGCCTTTTTCTGCATCGTAATACAATGTAGGACGGGTTGTTTCGCCCCTTGCAGGCAATGCAAGGATAGTCTGTTTAACTTCCTCAATATCTTTTGCACCCGTGCTCTGCAGCAGATTTGCCTGCTCTGCTTCGTCCATATTATCAACTGCATTCACAAGAGCATCCGCAGAACTCTGTGTCATTGTGCCTTTGTTTTTAAAGTAGTTGATAGCTGTACCTGCAGCATTACCCATACCGGCAAATACTGCACCGCCTACATAACCTGCAAAAGCATTCATTGTCAGTTCTTCAATACTGAACTGTGCCGATGGATCATTGAAAGCAAGGTCGCTCACGTAGTTAAGGGCATATTCTGCAACCTCTTCTGCAGCTTCGCTTATACCCTGACTGTTCAGAACAGCTGTTATTGTAGCTTTACCTGCAGGGTTAGCCACAATACCCGCCAACTTTTCAACAGGTGATTTTGCTGTAAGATATGTGATACCACCCGATACAGCACCTCTTGCAAGAGCCTGACTTGCACTGTTGCCGCTGTCTGCAGATTCTACGATTTTACCCGCAGCAGATTTGGCAGACTGCGCACCAAGAACAGCCTGAGGGCCAAACACAAGCAAAGGCAATGTAGATGCTGTGTCGGCAATACCTGCACCGATATTATAAGCTGTGGCCGCACCTTCGTTCATACCCTCAACTGCTTTCTGGTCATTGCGCTGTGCCATTTTATACAGTCTCATAGAATCGTTGTTAACGTTCATTGCAGTACGCCAATTTTCGTTTATTTCACCGTTCAAAGCATCTCGCTGAGTTCTTAACTGTTTAAGTTCTTCGTTCTCTGCAGCGGTAATTACGCCCGTATCAGCCTTGCGTTCAAGAGCACTGATTCTAAGCTTTACACCATTGAGATTATTTCGAAGCTGTCTGTAATCTTTGCTTTGTACATTTTTGAACTCATCTGCAACAGTTTGTTTTGCAGCCTCAGCAATAACCGGAACAGTAGCAAGGTTTTTCGCTGCAATGGACCCTGCTGTGTAGCCAAGGCGGTCAAGAACATTGATATTTTCTTTGTAGACACCCTTTTTCAGCTGTTTTTCCAAAGCATCCTTCTGAGCGTACAGTTCATTTACCTTTTCTTCTCTGCCAGGCATGAACAGACCTTCTTTGCCCTGCCAGTAATACAGCTGTTTTTCAACCTCTTTCAGCTGTTTTTCCGCAGCGGCATTGTCGGTTACATCATTGCTGCTGTTGCCAGCAATGAGATTCTGCAATTTATTATAATTATCTGTCTGCTCCTGTGTCGCAGTTGGCTGAACAGTTTGAGCAGTGTTACCTGCAGCATTCTGTGCAAGGCTCTGCTGTCTCTTTTTTTCCCATTCTGCAAACTGGTCTGTGTATTTAGACAGATAATCAGGGGTGTTGTTATACACCCCATATTTTTTATCTAATGCGCCACGATACTGTGACATAAGTTTTTCAACGTTGGACATTAAAGCCTCCTTATCAGAAGCCCATCAAGTACAAATATTCTGCAATCTGGGCATCTGCAAATCCTGCATTTTTCATAGTTGTGTAGATCTGTTCATTGGAATAGCCTGCGCCGAGCAAATCAGCAGCATATTTATAACCTGCAGACTTCATAACATCGCTGGAGCTATAGGTTGTGTTCTTTGTAGAACTTGCCCTAGCAGCAGCTTCGGCAGCGGCAGCTTCAGCCTGTGCCTGTGCCTGCATCATTGCAATTTCGTTGTATCTGCTGTTGTAGTCTCTGAGAGAGGAAATGTTGGACTGCAGAAAGTCAGAATATGCAGCCTGATGCAGGCTGTCTCTGTCTGCCGCTGCCTGGTCGATTGCGGAAAGTCTTTCAGACTCTGTTCGCTGTCTGTTATTTGCATAGTTTGCCTTAAGGTTCTGCAATGTTGTTTCACTTGCGCCGCCGGAAACACCAAGGCTTCTAAGCTGTTGCGGAAGAGTTCTCTCATCCTGCATTCTGGAAATATAAGCCTGTCGCAGAATTTCATCCGCACCGGTGTTAACATTTTGCACACGGGACTCATAAGCAGCCTGTGCCTGCTTTTTCTGCTGAGCAAGCATTTCTTCTCTCGCTCTCTGTTCAGCTTCATACTGTTGCTGCTCTCTTGCCATCATATCCGCATACATCTTTTCCTGTTGTGCCAAAATGTCTTTGTATGGGTTATAGCTTGGTGTTGCTGCAGGTGCAGAAGGTGCAACATAGCTGCCGCCACCGCTTGGCTGTGCCGGCGGAGTATATACGCTTTCAGGTTTCCCGTACACTCTTACATCGCCCGTGGATGTTGTGCCGCCTGTTCTGCCACTTGGGTTCCAGGAACTGCCATTGTTCTTTTTCTTTGTACCGTAATCGTCTGGTGCTGTTACTGCCATATGCTATACCTCCTCTTTGTTTTCGCTTGGAACAACATCTGCTGTTTCCTCTGTTTTTTCTTTGATAAATTTAACTGCTTTCATAAGGAAAGGCGGCATTGGCACTCCAATATCGTGGATATTTTCCAAAATACTGATAAGTTCGTTTGCCAAAAGCCAGAATATAACTGCTACTGCAAAAAGGCACTGGAAGCCCAGCTCAATATGAAGCGTATGGCCCATTTCAATAATAAGATAGTCCACGATATAACCTACCACCACCAACGGCCACATACACACTTTTTTAGCAATACCCTGAAAGCCTCTTTCGCTGTTTACTCTTTCACCCCTGCAGGCTGCTGCAACAACACCTGTCACATAGTCAAGCAGATTTGTGAGAAGCAAAAAATAAAACGGAATAGCAAGTGAACCAAGCCATCCGTTTACAACTGAAAAAACAGTTACAAATGTTATTTTAATTTTGTCGATATCTTTCATTTGTTTTTAACCTCCTACCATTTCTTTTATTTTCTGCAGAACATTTTTAAGTTCTTCGTTTTCTTTGTTTACCTGCTCAAGCTTTGCAGACAAATTCTGCACATCTTTCCAGTATCCATTCTTGTACTGCTGTTCTACGATAAGCTGTGCCTTAAGTCCTGCAATTTCTTTCTGCAGCAGGTCGCATTCTGCACATTTTTCAGGGTGTGCTGTGTCTGGCACATACTCTGTCACATCGATGTTGCCGATATCATCAGCTTTATCCTCAATGGTCTCAATGTCACCGCGACTTACCTCATCGATTGTAATAACATAACCTTCCACAGTTGCCTCATACTTGATTTTCAAAGCATCCAGCAGGCCTGTAAAAGCCATCACATCTCCCTTGCTCATAGGAGCTCCGCCAATTGCAGAAATCAGCAGTCTTACGGGCTTAATGTTCGGTGCTGTTGCTTCTGCTTCTGCTTTATCAAAACCGTTCAGACCATTGCCTTTGATAATACAAGGGAAATCTTTCCAGCAGTTACTCATATCCACACGGCCGTTAATGCCTGCCACTGTTGCACCGCTTGTATATTGGTGCATATCGCAAGGTATTGTCTTATCGTATGCTGTGCGGTAGTCCGCTTTCCACAGAGTGTATTTTTTGCTGAGTGCCGATGTGTCCATTTTGTTGAGCAGCCAGCTTGTAGAAGCATAAAAGCCCACATAATAACCTGCCTTTTGCACTCGACTGCAAAATGTGTCAACAATAGTTGTCAGCAGAGCTTTGGAAAGTGCACCCTGTCGCTGATTGTTTTCAATATCATAGTAGATTGGCAGTTCAAACTGCTTGCCCTTCATAAGTTCAAGGCAATATGCAGCTTCTTTCTCTGCGACAGCAACGCTGTCAGCAGCAGAATAGTAATAAACACCTACAGGGCAGCCCTGCGCCTTAAAGCCCGCATAATGCTTTTCAAAGCACTCATCTTTGCCCATTGCCTGTGCTCCCCAATAGGTAAGGCCTATACGAAGAATTACGCCATCAACAGCTTGGGCCGTTTTGGCGTAATCTACATTAGGCTGATAATAAGAAATATCAAGAATTTTATATGCCATATATCCTCCTATTTTTCTATAAATTCGATAGCAATATTGTATATAGTGAACGTTTCATTAAGCTGTCCGTTCTCAAAAACAAACTGGGCTTTGTGATGCTCCGGTTTGATGTTCATTTTTTCCGTAATGGCTCTCGGAGTTCTACCTGCATCAAAAGAAAATTTTGAAAAATCCACAAGCCAAAAGAATGTACATATATACAAATCCATATTGTGCTCGTAAATAAGTTCTTTTGAAGAATCATAATGCGCCCAAATATCAATACTTGTATAATAGTCAGGAGCCATCAGAACGTGGACCTTTTTATACTGTTTTTTCGCATAGAACTTATCACCAAGGATATATGGTGTTGTCCACCTTGCTACAATAGGTTCACCGTCATCGTTGTAGGACAAAAATTCATACTTATCTGCACCAAACCTTTTGATTTTTCCATCTTCACATCCAAAATATAGGACACCGTTCTCTTCCCAGATACAGCGGGCATTTACATTTGTTCTGTAAAAACCACAGTATTGTCTGTTACTGTATGGATCATTCTTTTCCCTTGTGGCCTGCATACCGTCCAAAGCAAAGATATACTCACCGCAGGCCAGCATATAAAATCGGTCATGTATGCAGGCATATGCATTGGTCAAATCCTGTTGGAGAAGCAACCCATTGAGATAGTAACTTCGAAGCTGAGCAAAACGTTCACCGAGAACATCGGACGGAGTTACAGCATATATGCCATCAACTGTGAGAAACAGCGGTTCTGTTTCAAGAACACCAAAGGACCATTTGCTTATCGCGCCCGTGCCCTGATATGACCCCTTTAAAGTAAAAGCAGCCTCTCCATCAACGGTCGAGCCTGCTCTTAAAACAATATTTGTGTCATCATCAGAACGGTTAAGGTGTGTTGCAAGGTTGTCGCTGATGATTGTATAACCCATAATTTTTGAGTTATCAGCACCTACAACGGTATACCAAAGGTCACCGAAATAAAGGCCGTTGTCCAACTGCGAATAATAGTCTCTGTTGCCGAAATCGCTGTTGCCTGCAACAAACAATCTGTCTCTTGCGCCATCCACGCCATACAGGGTGCAGATATCACATTTATTTACCCTGTCAGAATAGCCTTCTACTTCTTTCGAATAGGTAATTTTGATATTATCTTCGCCTGTAACAACAGGCTTTTTGGCAGCAGTAAAGGTTACTGTACCAAGGTCAAGGTCAACTGTGTAATCTGTTCCCTCTGTCAGTGTTTTTTTGCCGTCAGCTGTAACCTCAATTACCTCATCAACGCTTGTTATCTCCGTTGCTGCCAACTGATACACTTTATCTGTATCGTTGCCGAGAAAACTTTCGGTTTTCTTAGGCTGAATAAGGTTGATAGGCTCATAAGGTTCACCGCCGCCTTGCGGATCCTTGGAGATAAAGATGACCGGCACATAAGCAAGGCTTTCCGCTGTCACACATTCAAACTCACCTGATTCTTTGTTTTTTCTGAACACAAGCATCTTTTTACCATCAAGGATATAAAGATTGCCGTTCAGCTGTCGGGACTGGCTTCTCTCGTTGGCCATATCGCTGTAATAACAGATACCATCTGCACCATACAGCTTTGTACCTGCATGATATAAAATCTTGTCGCCGTCCGAACTGTAATAGGTGTGACATCCATTTATAGCGCCATCGAGCTGCATAACAGTTTGATATCCCTGCCATTTCTTTATTTTACCCACAGTGTCACGGATAATATTAGGGCAGTCAGGCGACCTTTTAAGGTCAACATATCCGGGGTCGTTTGTAAGATCTGCACCGAGAAAAGTATCAATTTTCGCAACACTGAAAGCTTTTTGTCTTGGCACCGTCATTTTAGCCATTTATATCCACCCCCCGCTTACAGTAATACCGGGATTTGTTGTTGCAATCTGATTTTTAAGGTCTTCAAAAGTATTCCAATACAGAACAGATTTGCTCATATCATCATCCATCCACACGCGGTGTGCAACAAGATATGCAATAATATTTGCATATGCATAATCAATCTCACATACATAATCATCCGCACCACCGCAAACTTTTGGATATTTATAATATTTCACGGTATATTTGCCGTTTTTTGTTGTCCACAAATTGCCATTTTCCACCAGCACATTTGCTGTTCCATCTTCCGATGTGACCTCGATAAATCTATAAAACTCTGGGCAGATATCATTCAGCGCTACTCTTCCGACCAATACTTCACGGCCATCTCCTGTAAACTCTTCCGCTGTGTCATAAGCTGTAAATTCTGTTTCTGCATAGATTGGAGAAATCGATGTCGCAATATATGTCAGTGCCCAGTTGAAAGCTGACAAAAAAGAAGCCATATATTTGTCGTATGTTTTTTCTTTTTCAAAACCAAGGTTTACAACCTCGTTTCGAATTTCTTTCCATGTTTTCTGCATCGCACCCTCCTTCTAGGTATAAAAAAAGTGGTGGTGATTTAAGGTCACCACCAAGCCTTTTTATCTACTAAGGAAGTTCGATTGCCTGAATTTTTGCAGTTGCGCCTGTGATATAAACACAACCTTTATGTGCGCCGCTTACATGTTTGTAATAGCCGCTGTCGAGAACAACAGACTGACCTGCAGACACAGTAAGAGCCTGACCACCACCCTGCAGGCCGTTGCCCGCTGTGATTGTAGCCGCTGCTTCTGTTACCATAATGAGAATGCGATGTGCTTTGCCTGTGAAATCGAGGTCCATACCGTCAGATGTAACTGTAGTTGCTGTAGGTGTAGCTGCAGATACGTTATACTCGTTGAGTTTTGTTGGGGAAAGTTTAATAACTGCCATAATTCAAATACCTCCTATTATGCGTATTTCCAGTTAAGGATACAAAGTTCTTTTGGTCTCACGATTTTTGCATCGTAGAGAGAGAAACCTTTAACAGCATCGCTGAAGCTTTTTTCTGGACGATAAGGTTCAACGTGTGTAAGTGGGTTTGCGAATGCAATAGCTCTATTTGTTCTGCACATTACATAGTCAACTGTGCCAGCTACGTTTTTAGCGCAGTTGTTGGACATACGGATTGTTGCACCGCCATACTGTGCCATTTTGCCGTTTTTGATCATTTTGCTGTTGTCTGTATCAAGAGCAATGTAAGCCTGTTTAAACAGTGTCCAAGCTCTTGGTGGGAGTGTGATAAACAATGGTGTAGTTGTTTTCACATCGTTTTCGTAAAGCTTCTGGATTGCTTTATCAACTTCACCGAGGATGTTGTCTTTTGTTACAAGAACATCAGATGCGGAATATTTGAGAGCAGCATTGTCTTTTGCTTTATCAGCAACGTATTTGTCCATAACGTCTGCGATACCTTCTGCAGCTTCGTTGCGGAGAGCATCAGCAACACCGCCAACAGCCTGTCTCTTGTCGATATCATCGATTTTAAAGTCGAAGTATGCGATTTGGTTAATCTGCATTACTACGGATGTATCTTCAACATCTTCTGCACCAAGCTGTACATTTTTTTTGTTCGCTGTTGTTTTGATTGTAGGTTTGCCTACACCAAGGATGTGAACGGAGTCACCCTGTTTTGTAACTTCGCCTTCGTATTCCTTGTTACAGTCTGTAGCGAATACGTGAAGTCTTTCGAGTTCTCTTTCGATACCCTCAGCCCATACTGCAGGGATAAAATTTTGATATGCCATATTTTATATCTCCTTTACCATTTTTTCTGTGAAGCAATGATTTTTTCGTAGTTTTTCTTGATTTCGCTCCTACTCATGTTTTTAACTTCATCACGAGTAAAGAACTCTTTTTCGATTGTTTCCTTGCCTTTTACGCTGCCGGTGGATACTGGTGTATCTTTTTTCGGCATAAGCATTTCATAAGCAAGAACTGGGTCCTTGATTTTGCCTGTGGCCATAATGTCAACAAAGCCGTCTGGCAGGTCTTCAAGAACTTCAATGTCGGGATATTTAGCCTTGATTTTCTCAATATCTGCACTGATGAGCATTTTATTGAGTTCTGCTTTGTACATATCCCTTTCGCTTCTGATGTCTGCCTGCTGTTGCTGGGAAAGTCTTTCCTCGCGGATAGTTTCCACGCTAACACCGCGGGCAGATGCTGCGATTTGGTCTGCAATTTCTGCAGCAGTACCGTTAAAACCTGATGCTTTAAGGCTGTTTTCAAGAGCCTGATAATCAGCAAGTCTTTTATTGGCTGCAGCAAGCTGGCCTCTTGTCTGTTCAAGTTCCTGCTTTCTGCGTCTGTCTGCAAACTTTGCATTTTCTTCGGCTGACTGTTGAGAGGATGCGACACTCTCTGCAGATTTCTCTGCAACTTCGCTTGTACTGTCTGCCTGTGTCTGTGTTTGTGGTTCAGCGACTTCCACTGTTGCGCCGTTTGTTGTGTTTTCCAACATATAATCTCCTTGGATGTTTACCCTCTCCCATGGGAAAATTGTGTATTAAAAAAGAGACGGGCTATTCTGTAGCCGTCTCTTCATTAACCGTTGTATCTTCGCTCTTCTTATATCCGTAATTAGAGCATTGTTTGTTCGGGCATTTGAACGTCATACTGACCTCCAAGTCCCCCGATGAGTTCTGCACCTGCTTCAGGCTGTGTTTGAACATTTCCGTTCTGCATAATGGACAAAGCATCGGTTGGCACCACCTTTCTTTTTTCGATAATGTCTTTAAGCTTCTGCTTCGGCAGATGGCTGTCATCATCCAAAGCATCAACATACTCTTCAAAGCTGATTTTACCGCCCATAAAGAGCTCTTTGAGTTCCTGTTCCTGAGCATATCTGCTGAAAGGTGTGCTCGGTGCAAGGTCTACTCTTACACTAGGCTTAAGGTCCTTGAAATCTTTGGCAGGTATCTGCAGCTGCTGTTTTGTGCCGTCCGGGAGTTCAATTTCTGTTGTGATAGGCTCAATGCTGTAGGCTCTCCACAAATCCGCCCATATCATTGCAAGTTCTTCAAGGAACTGCTGATAAGCACTAACCTGCCCGTTAACATTCAAGGCTTTTGCTTCTCTTGCAGCGGTGATTGCTGTGCCGGATGCGTTCTCAGGATTGATATTTTCAAGGTTATCGCCTGCGCCTGCAAGGTCCCTTGTCTGTTCTATGAGTATCTGCCACAGCTGTGCAGCATACGGAGAAATGTTCCCCGGCTGCAGATAACCTACAAAGTTATTGATACCCTGCACACTGCCGCCGTTATTGATACCGATAGAGCTGCCTGGCACGTCAAGGCTCTCGATTTCTGCCTGATTTAATGCAGATTTAAGAAAAACCTTATGTGGGAAAGCATTGGTTTTTACAGCTTGACAGAATCGATATACACCTTTATTGATTTCGATTTGATTTGGTATTTTGTCCCATATGTCACCTGCGCCTCTTGCACTGTTTTTCCGCAGTTTCCAAGAATATTTGGCAATAGGATATAAGGTCACCTGCCCATCTGCAGACTTCAGTATTGTTTCAGGCTGATAAACAACATTTCGCGTTGTTCTGGCAATGCATACAACGCCGTCTTTTTTCCACATCTTTGTGATTACTGTAACTTTTGTATCGTTTTCCAGCTCTCTTTTGTTGCCGTTCACCTCTTCGGTGTTGCTGTCTGCCACAATAAGGTCAATTTCATCCTGAGAAAGACCGTTTGCTGCAGCCTCTTTGCGAACATCAGCAAGATATTTTCTCTGTGGAATAAGCAGATAAGGCTGTTCCTGTATTTCAGGGTTATTTTCATCGCCGTAAAACACATTGACATTATCGAGAAATTCAACCTTAATCTCTCCGTTTTCTGTGTCCCAGAAGCTATATACAAGAGCATCACCGGTGATATAAGCATCTTCAAGAACGTTCCACACTTTAGAATCAAAGCGCAGTCGCTCCCAAGTATCACGTACAAACTTATTCAGCGCTTCGCACATATGAATATATCTTTCTTTTGCCGCTGTCTTATTGAGAGGGGAAAAAACAATCTCAAGGCTGTTCTGACCTACAAGGGCAGTGGCATTTTTCATAATCGGCTGCAGAATGTTCATTTGTGGTGGTCTGTCCATACCTTTCGGTACTACAAGGCCCTTCCATTGGTCACCGTCCACAAAATCATGGCACTTTTCGCTCTTGCTCAAAAGCTGTTCTCCGGCAAGATAGTTTTTACTTTTTTCATACTGCTGCCAGATATCTGTCATTACACTGTCCAATTGTTACACCTCCTGTTGCGGAACGTCTGTCCCAAAGTTTTCTATATTTTCCGCAAGAACTCTCTGTCGCCGCTGCTCATCGCTCTCTTTTTTTGGCGCGTTCTTATTGCGGGCAAATTTGACCGACAGCGGCTGTATGTTCTCAGCTGTGTCGCTTGTCTTTCTTCCAAAATAAAAGCCTACAGCCAAGCAAAGCGGCAGGCTGTAAGCTAACATCATTATTGCAATTAACATAACGTCTCCTATATAACAACAACTCGCTCTCTGCCGATTGGAGCTTGTGGCCTGTCGGTGGAGAAGTTGTAGATAATTTCTTCTTTTGGTTTTTCTGTCGGTGCAGGTCTGCCGGCAATGAAATATCGCAGCGCATCAGGTGCGTGTGTTATTTCGTGGTCTGTTTTACTGTCGATATCGTTAGGGTTTGCTTTATCCCTCATCAGCTTCGGCATACAGCGGATAAGGTTTTCGCAGTTGTTGAATATAACAAGGTTTGGCTCTTGCCTGCCGTCCGCTGATGGGAACAGTTTCAGCCATTCTTTTATCGACAGCCAACCTGCAACACGGTTACTTTGTGCCCTTGTGAGATATATCCCAGCATCCGAGTAATACTCGGCAACTGATTTGCCCGTCTCTTGCCGTCTGTTCCACATATCCGGCGGAGCAAAGGTCTCGTATATATTCTCCTCGGGCAACGTCATATCCCTCATCATCCTGATTGTATCGCTGATGATAAGGTCACTTTCGTAGGCCTCTTTATAAACGTATGCCTTGCCGTTGTCATCGAGGGCAACCCATAAGCATGCAAATTTATCGAAACCATAGTCAAATGAGCGGTATTTTCTCCAGTGTTCAGGAATAGGGAACGGCTCGCAGGTATGTATGCCGTGTGTAAATTCCCTAAAGTATGCACCCTGCGGCTTTACAAACTTGCAGTTTGCAAGCTGCTCATACTCATCTATGTTATGGTTCTTAAGGTCCTCTATGTCCGCAACCTGATATGCTGTCAGATAAGGATTGTCTCTGTATGTCGAACAGATAACAATGCAGGGCAACAACAGCTTTTCTCCGTCACCAAGCTCAATTTCAACGTTTTTCTCAAAAACCTTTGGTCTGCCGTCCGGGAAACGTTCAAAAACCTTGTCCGGTTTACCTTCAAAGAAATGCTGCGCTATAAAGCCGTCTGGCTTAACTGGGTTAAGGGTGAGAAACAGCTGTCTGTCCTCAGGATTGCCGCCTCTCAGCTGCATCCTCAAGGCTGAAAATTGTTTATAAGTGATATTCTCCGCCTCTTCGTACCAGATAGCTGTAATTTCATTAAGGGATTTAACCTGCTTTTGCTGTGCTTCGCTGTGATAACCACGGAAGATAACATTATTGCCGTTAACGTGCCGTATTTCTGCAGGTGCTTTTACCGCTGTAAAGCACATATCCAAGCCAAACTCCGATATTCTGTTTTCAATACCGCTTTTAACACCTTCGCCAACGTTCACCTCTACGTCCTCAACAACAAGCATTTTATAATCTTCGTTGTTGTGCAGGTTAACTGTCACAACCTGCTCCATCCCGTAAGATTTACCGCTGTTACGACCACCTACAAGGATGTTTACGGGGTATTTTCTAGCTATGCAATAATCATAAATCAGCGGCAACACATCAATTACACGCTCTTCCATCAGTTATCCTTCCTTGCAATAGTGATTTTCGGTATCTCACTGACATTGATTTTCTGCTCTTCAACAGGCTTTTCGCCAATGCTGTCACGGATGAGACAGAATGCGCCCTGGCTGCCTTTAATGCCGTTGAGCACCTGCGCAAGTGCGAGAAGGTCCGCGACTTTCATTTTCGAGGTGTCTATGCCTGACCTTCTAAAATCCTCGTTAATGTTTATCAGATTGTCCGTGTCAATCTTGCAGCTGAGCAGCTTGTTAAGACTCTCTTGCAGCCGCTTTTTCTCTTTCCGAGCTTCTGCGCTGGCCTTGCCGCCTTTTGCTCCGTTAATTCGAGCTTCTTCCGATGTTGGTACCTTTAAGTTCCCGTTGCTTGTTCTTGGCATATAAATCACCTCCCTGCACACAAATAAAAAAGACAGGATGCTTTATCCTGTCCCGTAATATTACACAGCTTCCCGCCCACAAGCTTTATGATTCGCAATATTGTTTTATCCCACTTGACCTTTTTGTTCTGTCTCTTCCAGATGTCAACATCGGTTCTCATAATGTCTGTGTCCGCAAACACAAGCCTCTATTGTGGCACAGGCGATAGGATTTCAACCTATATCTTGCAGTTTTGGAGACTGCTGTTTTTGCATTTAAACTACACCCATATATTTGACAGCTGCTGCACCCTCGCGCAAGGCATCATCACTGTTAATGGAGTCCGCCCTAAGACAGACCTTGAAAGGCTAACCCTTTACCGCAGCATTTAATAATCACTTACTTGGAGCTCCCGACAGGAATTGAACCTGCAACCCGCTGATTACAAATCAGCTGCTCTGCCTAACTGAGCTACAGGAGCATTGGTTGTGGCAATAGGATTCGAACCTATGGAATCGCGAGTTCAAAGCCCGCTGTCTTACCGCTTGACTATGCCACAATATCTATAAGACAAAAGCAACGTCAATTGACGCTGCCCTTGCCTAATCAATAATTTAGAAAGGAGGGCGTCCCCGAAAAGTAGAAAAAAGGGACGCCGTTTTATCAGATCGAAACTTTCAACATCAAAAGGACTTAACCTTATGAAAGAAAATCTTTTCCTGCACATATATAATAACATCTTTCACCCTTGCATAAAATTGCATTATCTTGCATCTTCAAGATATTTCAGTATTTTTTTAACCGATTTATCTCTACGGCGATGAACCGTAGACTCATCGCAATGTCTTTTCTCCGCTACCTCGGATACTTTCATATTACGTAGATAGATGTCTGTCATAATTATACGGTCAAAGCTGTCTGGAAGTATGCTTATATACTGCAGAATTTTTGTCTGTGCATTAAGTGATCTGAGTTGCAGGTCATCAATCTCTGCGGATAATGCCGTGTAAGCAATATCTTTTGCTTCACTGCTGTTCATTGCAGAGTGCTGTACCGCTTCATCCATAACGGGGGACTGATAAACGGCTCTGGCAAACTCTCTCTGCTTGAGTTCTTCAAGGTTGAGAATTTCTTCGCTTAAATTCCTGTTATTCGACAACCAATCTTTAAACTCTTTCGTCCGTTTCTTTTCCACTTGCAACACTCCTCATATATGCCCGCTGCGCTCTTTTGTATATTGCACAGCGATGGCTGCAGCCCCTCTCCCTTAAAACAGCTTTTCTTTTACGTCTGCCATAATAACTGTCAACATACCTTCGGTCTGTGTTTGACAACCGTCGGTTGTTGCATTTGCGCAACTCTCCCATTTTCTTCACCGTCCCTTTCCTATGTATGTTGGTTTCACTTTCACTCTGCTTTCTGCTGTACATCTTTCAAGTTCTACGATAGCGCTTACCATCATACGGCAAACCATTTCAATCGAGAACGGATTCTCTGTTGCAGGGCTGATACAAACGGATGTCTTTTTATATCCATTTGACAGATGCACCCTTGTTATATCATCGATTCTATCCACCTCAATGTGATAACGAACCTTATATTTGCGCGCGATGTCCTTGACATCCTGTTCTGTATATTTCTGCATTGTACTCTCCTTTAATCTTCGGCACCGGATGTTTTCACCCATAAGTCGATATGTGTCATAAGGTCACTCTCCGTCATATACCGAACAAGTTTTCTTTTGCTTCGTATTTTATGGCCTTCTGTTATATATACAGTACCATCACGAAGCGCAAAGGCCTGATAACCACCATAGCTGACAGAATTTATCTCTTCAGCTTCATCCCACGGCTTTCTCAGTGTTTTCCGTTTTTTCATTTTGCACCTTTTCCTTTCTGGTGTTCCATTTATCTGCAACACTCTTAATTGCTTTCATAAGGCTTTCCTCTGTTATAGGGGTAGATATACCATCATCCCTTGTTATTAACTCAGATATCTGCGATGTTGATACGTTTACACCGCAATGTGTGCATTTCACTCTCACTCCCTGCCATCCAAACAAAGGAATTTCCACCTCTAATTTTGACTGGCCATTACAACACGGACAATTACGCAGCCTTAATTCCCATTTATTCTGTTTCATCGAGAATCACCTCGCAGATATCTGCACTGAACGAACGGCCATCGCAGTACCAGCAGTTATATTCAGGTTTATATATCCAGTCGCCCTGCTCTACAAAAGGCTTTACTGCTGCCACTTTTGGTGTTACCTTCATAAGCCCTCTGAAAGCTTTATATCCTTCTGCACAAATCATTAAACTTCACCTCCAAATAAATCCATCTGCCCACTGATGTTCCCAGATGGGTCATTTTCCCATCCTACACCGATATAATCAAGAACTCGCCCAAATCCATACCAATTGCCGTGTTCGTCCTGACATACATTTTTCATCCAGAACTCCCACTCAGCAGGATTTGTCTCTCTCAATAAGTCAAACCTGTGTGGCCTTTTTTCCATATGAATACCGAAACCACACATACTGCATCCTGTTCTCTGTGCTCCTGTTGTGTAAAGAATACCTTGCGGTGTTCTTTTGATTTCGCCATATATTTTTGGCACATGCACATTCAAGTCCAGCGCAAGCTGCAGCAGGTCTTGTCTGCTGAATATCGCAAAAGGCGCGCTTCTTTTTGTGGTTTCACTTATATAGTTACATCCGTTAATCATAAGCGCTTTCTGTCTACGACCACCCTCGCTTGCCATCAATCCCAAATACGGATAGCTATTATGTTCCTTTGCCCAATCATCACAAGGCTTTTCTTTTAAGTAGTAACAGCATTTGTCTGACACAAGAAAAGGTGCTGCACAATATCCTTTTTCAGCTCCCTCGGCATCTGCCCCACCGAACAGTTCAAGCCATCTTTGCGACAGCTTCATTCTGCTGCCCGTTCTGTTGCCGCCATATTCTCCTGTTTCGCCCGTTATAATAGCGTGACGGACAGTAACATTTTTATCGCTTGGATTTTGAAGAAGCGATATTTTTCCCGCTATCTCTTTTGAAAGAACTGGCCATCCGAACTCTCGTATAACTTCAACCTTGGACTTTATAGGCTTTACCGCCTCAACGCCCATTTCTTTATGTACTTCCTGTATTGATTTATCTTCTAACGATGATACGGAAATAGCAGGGCAATCTATATAACACTCTTCTCTTAAAAACTTAAGCAATGTAATGCTATCAAGGCCACCTACAGATATATGAACATTGCCACCAATACTGATATCTTCGATATCTCTTTTGAAACTTCTCGCAATCGCTCTGGCATAATCAACCTTTGCTTCATACGGCAGCAGTTGTCTTTGTTTAAACGCCTCTATCTGTTCCTGGCTCTCTGCCATCTTTTCGATAATACTCTTTGCCATATGATTCACCTCTCACACATCCATGCACATCTCATCGGGGTCCATCTCTTCAACTTTGGTAATTTCTCTTTCTCCATAGAGGTAATCATCCTCTTTGAACTCAGCCTCTTCGGCCGTGTCAGCTTCAACAACTCTGAAGCCTTCAAAATAAACTTTATATTTTGGCATTTTCTGCTCTCCTTTACAAAAAACTGATACGAAATTCTCATTAGCAAGCACTGCTATACAGAAAACCGTATATTTTTTACATTAGCAAGCACTGCTATACAGAAAACCGTATATTTTTTACATTAGCAAGCACTGGTACACGGAACTTCGTGTATTTAGATTAGCAAGCACTGACACCCAGAAAAAAAGGTGTTTTTTTAGATTAGCAAGCACTGATTACTTCTGCAAAGGTTTCCACCTTTCACCATTACTGCAAAAATCAGTATTCTTTATCTGCACCATCCTTCGCAAAAACCATTTTCCAAAATTCTTCTCCCGGATAAACAACGCCTTCGTTCCAATCTTTCTGTGCATCTAAGACGTTTATCTTCGTTTTTGTTTTACTCTTGCATTTTCTGCACTGAAAAAAATATCCGTGATTTTCTATAATAAGCTGTGGTGTACCCGTTCCACAGGCATAACAACCATTAAGTTTCATTGTCAGCACCTCCTATCAATATCTGGCCGCCATTGCTTAACACATATGCAGAATATAAGGTGCCGCTGCCATTCAGCATATACGGCAAGAACACCTCATCGACAGTCACCATTTCTGTCTCCAAAATCGCCATTTGAGCTGCAGTCCAATCTTTCAGTATTCTCCACGCAACCCTTTCCGCCTGTGGTTTATCAACATTTACTTTTTGTTTTTTCAATACAGCCATTACCTTGTCTGTATGTGCCGGTAAGCTAAATTGTCTCAATCCGTACGGAGTATTGATTTCAAAAGATATTCCAACAACAAAACCGCTGTCCAACTCCTGCAATATCTTTGTTGCTCCCGCCTTTGCAAGCATAGATTGAATTTCTCCTACTGACTGAAAAACGCTAACTTTTGTAGTGTAGTTTTTAAGTGGCATCCGCAACACCTCCTATTAAATCTGGGTTATCGTGGATATTGCCGATTACTTCTATAGTGTCACACCAAGCTTTACCAATTCTATATCTGCCTATCTCATATTCGTTTGGTGCTTTTGTACATTCAACCATAAAGGAACAGCTTTGTGTCGAGAAAATAACTTTATAGATTTTGCCCCAATTGTCTTTAAGGATATCCCCTTCAAAAATCTTTGTGCCGTTTTTGTCGGTTAAACCTGTAAACTGAGAAAGTGTTTCATCAATAATTTCGGTGTATTTTCCTTTGCCAAAGGCGTCTGGTGGTCGTGCTATAACTTTTCGTGTATGGCAATTTCTGTATATTTCATACGGATAACCATATTCCCATTTACCGTCTTCGGTTTTACCTCTGAACAATATTTCACGCATCGTCAGCACCTACCCATTCTTTTGCAAGGTTGTCTATATCTTTAATAACCTCATACAACACATAATGACCGCCAACATCAATGCTGCATTGAATTTCCTCTTTCAGCTCTTTTACAAACTCTTTGATATTTTCCACCTGACATTCTGCGTATGTTTTGATAAGATTGTCTTTTTCAGTTTTCAGCCTCTCAATCTCTGCCTGCTGTCTGTTGATAAGGTCAAGAGCTGCACCTGCAAGATTTGAATAGCAGTTACCAAAGGTATTTGGACAATTATCACAATCATCATTCTTACAACATTCCAAAGCCTTTATAATTTCGCTATCCATCAACCTGCACCTCACTCTCAAGCCACTCAATATTTTCGTTTGCATCTTTGCCCCTGTACGCAACAACTCGTCTGTCTGTTATTTTCAAATCTGCTTTTGCTTTTGCAAAGAATGTTGCCATTTCTTCAATTGTCATAGCTTTAATGCGTTCAAAGTTTGTAAGCACAACCGGCTTTTCGTCCAAGTCTTTGATGTCAAAAATGATACCTTCGCAATATTTTTCACCTTCGTCAAAAACATAGAATTTAACGTGCGGGATGTTTGTCAGATATGTCCATGTAAACTCACCTTTGCCCCACACGGCATCGATATACTTTTTGCCGCGTTCAAAGATTCTGCCACCGTTATAACAATCTGCTTCATCTTCGATTGCTCCGCGAAACTCTGCCAAATCATCCGAACGGCCTAAAACAACTACAATACCGTGGTCTTTCGCCCATTTTGCCTCTTCCCGAGATACCTCACAAAGATATTCTCTGTTTGTTATCTGTTTTGAAAATTCGTATATGTCCATATTTACTCCCTCCACTTAAGAGCCTGACCGCAGTTACCGCAGTTCTTTGTTGTATTGTTGATAAACGTTGCCCCACAGTTCGGGCAGACACCTATACCGAACCACTTATTATCAGGCAAAACTTTTTTCGGCACTAACACCTCGCAGGCATCAGCCATAATAGTCAACAGCTGCTGTGTTCTGGCAGGGATATCATAGGTGCTGTGCTCCCTTGCTTCCTCAAGCAATTCTTTTGTAATCATAGCTACCCCTCCGCCAATGTCATTTTAAGTCGGGCAACCTTGTCGTGTACCTTGCGCATAACCTGGTCATCTGTGATGCCGTACATCATTTTGACCTGCTCGCACATTACCCACACATCGGCCAGCTCTTCGGTCATATTGTCTTTGTTGAATTTACCGCGCTGTGCTTTGCATATTTCTTTCTGCAGTTCGGAAAGTTCCTCAACTGCTACAAAGCTCTGTTTTTCTATGCCATATTTCACAATGGCATTGCTGAATACTTTATCCATAACTACCCTCCTATAAGGTCAAAAAGTGTCGGTGCTTCCATTTCTGCTTCAGCTGCTTCCAGATATCCGCAGCCATCTTTGTAATACTGAGGATTTAATTCTGTCCCCACACCTTTACGTCCAAGCTTTACCGCCCTTACAGGTACGGTCATAATACCGCCGAACGGGTCATAAACCACATCACCCTTGTTGCTGTATCTGTTGATAATGCGGTCAACAATATCAATCTGCAGCGGGCACACATGCAATTCTCTGCGACCTAATCTCTGGTCTTTGTTCAGTGTGTTCATACGGATAATATCATCCCATACATCAGGGTTGATACTTGTTGTCGGCAAGGTCATAAAGGTCTTGCTTAAGCCATCCTTTTCGGTCAGCTCGTCCGCAAGTTTTACATGCTCTTCAAAGTTGTAAAGGTTTTCTTTGGAATACTGCTTAAACTTGGCGATTCTGCCGCTCATATCTGTTGACATCAGTTCATCACCGGTCAACATTCTGTTGCCGCTGCTTCTCCAATATCCGTGAGCATCAATCTGCCATCTTCCAAGAGAATATTCATCCTTGCTCTTGCTCACCGGCACATCAGCATAGGCTGTTGTGGTGTCTGTCGGTAATTTACGGAAGAGAAGAATATATTCAGGACAGCCCACACCCATCTTTGTGGCATCCTTGCACTGCTCTGTCCACCCAAGGCGATATGTCTGATTGTTTTCTCTTACAACGTCCGTTGTCACGGTGATCATACCGAAATACATAAAGCCGTGCTTCATATAATGCTGAATGCACATAGAATGGAAAGGCTCCATTGTCGGCATACCGTAGCCTGTGGCATTGCCAAACAGCACCCTGTCCTTTACGTGTATGGCAGCAACCCTGCCAGGTTTAAGAACTCTCAGCAGTTCTGGTGTTAAGTAGTCCATCTGTTCAAAGAACTTAACTGTGTTCTCGTTATGTCCAAAGTCGTTATAACTCGGTGTGTATTCATAGTGGTTACTGAACGGGATTGATGTGTGTATCAGGTCAACGCTGTTCTCGGCCATGCAGGCTGTCTCCAACACACAGTCATTGTGAATTGCAACAAAATTCTGTCCATTGAGTTCTTTGCGTTCAACACCAATGCTGCGGGCGAGAGTTTCAAGCTGACTTGCGCCGTTCAAACCATACTCTTTTATGATATCTGTCATCTGTTCCACCATTTCATCATGCTGCTTCCACTTGTCTTTAAGTGTCTGCAGAATCTCTTTTTCGTTTTCTGTGTAGATAATGTCGATAATTACCTTTTCTGTCTGCAAAAATCTGTAAATACGGTGTATTGCCTGTATAAAATCGTTAAATTTATAATCGATACCGCAGAAGATTGCTCGGTGACAATACCGCTGAAAGTTGCAGCCTTGGCCGGAGATCTCCTTTTTGGTAGCAAGCAGCCTTGTTTTTCCGTTGGAAAAATCTAAAACCCTGCGCTCCCTCTCGTCATAGTCCATCGTGCCGTAAACCTCTACAGCATCCTTGAACACCCTTTTAATCTCATGGCGTTCATCCTCACGGTCGTGCCACAGAATAAAATGCGCGTTCGGGTCGCTGTCAACAATCTCTTTCGCCTTTGCTATGCGATATGGCAGGCTGTCCTTTTTCTCTTTGGAAGCAGCGGGCAAAGACAGTGAAGCATCCTTCGACAGAACAATCTGTCCGTCCTTATCACTCTGCAGAGATGTTGTTTCGGTCAGCTTGTGGTACCTAACCTCAAATGGCGGCAGGTCATATCCCGTATCATCGTATCCAAGCTGTGATGGTTTTGTAAGAAACAGTGCCCAACTGCTCATCCACAGCCAAAACTCTTTCTCCTTGTGCGGAAACAATGTCAAATTGTTTGCTTTTGTACTGTCACGCTGAAAAAATCTTGTTAATGCCTGCCCCGTGTCCATAATTTCAAGATATCCGGCATAATGTATCAGCTCTTTGTATTTGTTCGGTGCAGGTGTGGCCGTTGCCACAAGCTTATATTTAATACCTCTCATCATCGGCATAAACTCCTGAAAGGTTTTGCTGCCATAACTGCGGAGAACACTCGCCTCATCCAAGGCCACAGCATCAAATGCTTTCGGGTCCACACCGCCGTCACGTACCCTTTCATAGTTCGTGAGATATATTCCGCTTGCCTGCGCCTGCTGTGTTGCTGTTATGTACTCAGGCTCTTCCAAGCCAAGCAGTTCAACAGCATCTCTTTTAAATTCCTGTCTTACACCCAGCGGAAGAATTATCAAAGCCTTACCGCCTGTATGCTTAACGCAAAGTCTGCACCATTCAAGTTCCTGTATGGTCTTGCCAAGGCCAAAAGCCTCAAACAAGGCTCTGCGCCCGCCTTTGAGCGCCCAGATAACAGCATCTCTCTGATGCGGTTTTAAAGCAGGGTGTATCTCTTTGCAGTCAACTGCAAAACCAGTCTGCGGAGCTACTGCAATTTTGCTTTTCAAAAATTCTATGTAACTCATCAGTTACCCTTCTTTCTAAAATTTTTTGATTTTCTCGATTGCATAAACAACAATCGTAAATCCCATAAGGCAGAACGCAATGAACACAATCATAAACACAATGCTCATCACCACAAACTGTGTAAGCCCGCCTATAATGCCCAACAGGATACTGAATATCCCTGTAATGATTTGACCTATCATATGCAGCACATCCATACTCAGCACCCCAGATATCTCTTGTAACTGGCATTCTTTGCTGTTGTAACCGACTGTGGTTTTGTCATATCCCACTCAATCAGTACCATGCCAAAATATTTTCGCACCTCGTTTACCTTTGCAATTGCAACACCGATATGGTCGATGTCCTTGAACTCTTCCGCAAAAAGTCTGTTCAGTTCTGCTTCAAATGCTTTGATAAGGGCACTTTGTGTTTTGTGTGTCTTGATATGGTCATCAATTACGTTGTAATACGCCAGCACCATCATTGTTGTTGCAGCCATATACCCCTGTATATTGTTTTCTCTCATACCTGCTTCGTAGCCCATTTTGTAGGCCTGCGCAGGGTTCAATTTGTGTAAAGATTTAGCCATCTTATTTTCCTTTCCCCGCTAAATAAAAAACTAAAAGCAGCGGAATACACGCAATCATACATGCAATTGTTTCGGCCATCAGTTTATCTTCTCCATTCTGTCTGGATAAAAACTTTCAACGTATTTGCCTAAAAACTCCACCCCAAAGAAATATCTTTTGGGATGTACATATACAACCGTACCTTCTGTAGGTCTGAAAAAGACAAGTTCATCTTCTTTCGGCTTTTTGCCCTGCACCCCGGGACGTGTTACGCTCACCTTATCCCCAAGGTTAAATACTGGATTGTTTTTCATATTCTTTTTCCTCGAATATCTCTGCTACAACTCCCTGACCTTGTCCGTAGACAAATCGGTCTTCAAAGCCAAGCAGATATCTGTTGTCGTCTCCTTTTGTTATTTTCTCTTTCTGCAGTGCATCCAGAATAAACTTCTTTGCAAAGGCAACATTATCTTTATCTCTTTGCTTTGTAGCTTCCCACCAGGTAAACCTCACAAAATAGGCACCCGGCATTTTCTTAAGCCTGCAGTTACGGATACACAAGCGGATAATTTTCTCGTTTTCCCTCTTGCATTTGTTCCCGTCATATTTGCTATTGCGGCACTCTTCCGTATATTCATTAAGGCCGTCAAGCTTGTATGGTATTTTTAAAATTTGCATTGTTATTCCTCAAAATTCGCCTCTTCATAGAATTTCTGATATTTGCCCTCAAATGACATATTCATAATGCCCGTAGAGCCAAACTTGTTTTTATCTATAAGCAGCGTTGTTTCACTTGGCTCGTGTTCCTTTTTGTTGTGAACATACGGCCTGTTTAAAATCATTACGTAGTCGCCGTCAGCTTCCAATGCACCCGACTCTTTGAGATTTCTCATAGACGGTGTACTGTCGCTACCGCGTGTCAGCTGAGATAAAAGCATAATGTGACATTTGCAGCGGCTTGCAAACTGCTTGTACTGCCCCGAAATATGCTCCATTTCAACTCTTCGGCTGTCACCCTTATGTTTACTTGAAACTTTCTGTACATAATCAACAACCACAAAATCGGGCTTAATCTGATTGATTATCATTCCCTGTGTCTCTACGTCATACACGTTGTCAAAAACATAGATGTTCATGTAGCTGAGCATATCCCCGAACCTTTCAATATTTTTCACATCTTTCGGGCTGAAATCTCTGCTGTTGAACAGCTGATAATCGATATTCATAAAGATGCAGGCAAGGCGCTCATAAATCATATCGGCTGACATTTCAAGGCTGAACACAACAATCTTTTTCCCGTCAAGCATCTGCTTGTGTGTCACATTCAGAGCAAAGCTTGTTTTACCCGTGGACGGCAAAGCACCAACTATCGATACAGCAGGCATTCTCAGGCCGCCAATTATCTTGTCCAATGTGGACCAGCCCGTCATAATCTTCGCAACAGGTTTTGTTGCTCTCTCTGCAAAACCTTTAAGGTGTTCCTTGCTTTGTTTTGCATAAGAGTCAATTACCGTGTTCTGCTCTTCCCCTGCAAGCTCACGCAGCCAGTCTGCTGTGACTGTGGATTTGGCATCCATCACCACCGCATAAAGTTTGTTTTTAAGGCGGCGGCTGTTCCCCTGCTCTTTAAGTCTTGATAAGTACGAGTTGTATGCGTTCAGCGAATTGGCATAAGTCTGTGCTGCCTGAACTGCAGCAACTGTCGCATCTTCCGACAACTCCGAAAGAATCAATGTAAGGTCCTTGATTTCCGGCTTGTCTCTAAGCACTTGGAATATCTCCTGGCACTCGGGTGATATAAAGTCAGATTCTTCGATTAAGCCAATGGTATGTCTCAATTCATCCGGCCAAAGCAATAAACTGCCGATAACAGCCATTTCAATTTCTACCATTTACATCACCTCTTCAAATCGTGCCCCAACCTCGGCATCTGCTTTTCTTCTTTCTTTGGCTTAACAGGCTGCAGGTCAAGATAATCTTCGTAACCGCCGTTAAAGAATGTAGAGCCGTGTTTTATAAATTTTTTATCAACGCCCTCTACCTCTTTCGCATAGGCTTTTACAGCTGCTGTCATTCTCTCTTCGCCAATATCAGCCATAGCCTGCAAGGCCTTTTTTTTCACGTTACTTTTGCCCTTTTTGTTCGGATACAAAGCCCACAAATTTTCGAAAAATGCGCATATATTATTATTAATATATTTGTTATCATTGTTGTTTGTTGTTATCCGTTTGTTATCCGTTTGTTGCTCGTTTGTTATTGGATTGTTGGTTTGCTTGTTACTTTGCTTGTTACTGTTGGCATCGTAATCTTGATATTTTCCCCAATTTACTACATAAATTAAGGTATGTTGGTTTGTTGATTTGCTTGTTATTTCGCCTGTTGATTTTAGCTTGTTCAACGAGGTGCGCACCTGCTGAAATGTCAAACCCGTTTGTTGTGCTAACTGTGCATTGCTTGTTACAAGTTCACCCCGTCGAATTACTATTCCCTGCCACTTAACATCCTGATGATTTGCCAACAAAAGAAGATGTAAAAACAGTCTTGAAGTATTGATGTCTCCATACCATTCCCAGTCTAAAAATGCTCTGTGGAGAACTATAAAACCATTATTTTTCATTCTTTCACCGCCCTGAAGATGGCGACACTCTTTCCTGTTGCGTAGTCTTTACGTTTACCTACAGCCTTTAATTTGTTGATATTACACAGTTCATTTATGCGTGGCCTAACTTTATTCAAATCATCGCCATAGCCCATTTTTCGGGCAATTTCGCGGGCTGTGTATGCTCCATCGCCAAATGCATCAAGTATCTTTTCGTGCATAGGTTTTTTTATATCGAGAGAGGCTTCAAAAGCCTCTCTCCTTGTTTCCAAAGTAATCATAGTTACCTCCTAGAACGGCAGGTCTCCGTCCTCATCTCTGATATTGGAGAAATCTTCAAGCGCAGCATTCTGCTGCTGTCTTGGTTCCTGATATGTGTTGTAGCTTGTGTTGTTTTCGTTCTTTGCCTTGCTCTCTACAAAGTAGGCATTGTTGATAACGACCTCAAAGGCTGTACGGTTTTTGCCGGTGTCTTTATCCTGATATGTTCTTGTCTGGATAGAACCGTTAAGGCCAATTCTGTTTCCTTTGCGGAAGTATCTTGTAATAAATTCAGCTGTCTGTCTCCATGCAACACAGTTGATAAAATCAGCCTGTCTTTCACCGTTTGCATCTGTGTAAGAACGGTCAACAGCAACAGAAAAACTGCATACGTTTGTACCGTTCGGTGTCTGTCTCATTTCCGGGTCTGCTGTAAGCCTACCCACTAAACATGTAACGTTCATCGTAATTCTCCTCGTTTGAATTTTTGGTGTTTATGCATATTGATTGTGTATCGTTCCATATTGGAACGCTCAACGGACCTGTCACGGAACCGCTGTTCATATTCGGCATTTCTTGCCGTTTCATATGCTTTGTATTTTTCACACTTACGGCAGTTTTCACCGCGTTCTGTGCAATTTCTGCAAGGACAGTCCATAGTGACCTCCTAAATGTAATTTTTTCCGAATATTTTTATAAAATCCTGTATGCTCCATCCATACTTTGCCATCAGCTCCCGCTGCATCTGCTCCTGCAGGCACATTCTGTTGATTGCATTGTGATGAACGCCGTATGGTGGTTCATTATGACAAAAGTGGCAGAGATTAACCACAGCACCGTATTTTTCGCTTATAGGCCGCCTTGCTCCACCCCATACGTGATGTCTTTCAAGGTTGGTATTTGCGCCGCATAAATAACATTTACCCTTCATTGCGTGTCACCTTCGGTTCTGTTTTCCAAAGCGAAATCATATCTGCAATTTCAGCAGGTGTTTTTGTATTGATACCCAATGCTTCACAATCCTGAACAATATTGTCTATAAGCCTTGCCATCTGCCGCTGACTGTACATAGACGAGCCGTAATACAGTCGCAGAGTAACCATTTCTTCATTTTCTCCGCTGTCAACTCGCTCAGCCAACCAACCTAACCCGTAAGCCTGCCACACAGTTTTGAGGGCGTTTTCGGCCTCTGCTGCGATGTCTACATCTCGGTATATTCCAACCTGCTTTATGTAGTTCTGATACACCTCTACAGATGGCAGGTTGCTTTCCATTGCAATCTGGCCGATAAGCAGCCAAGCGTAATTGTTTGCGTTAAGGCTTCTCTTTTTGCTGTACCTTTTAAGGCACAGGTCAATGTGCTTTCCCTTGTGTTTTTCAAGTTCGGCACATTGATTGCCTTCCAGAACTATCTCTGCGGTTGTAGATTTGGTGAATGGAGAATACATAAAATTGTTTACTGTACCCTTCATGTGTTATCCTTTCATCTTCTTGTAACATTCTTTGCAGAAAGCACCGCCACGTTCTTCGATAGCCTGCATAAACTGCATTTCAGGTGTGTATGTTTTACCGCCTATTGTCATCTCTACAAAAGGTTTTCCGCAGCTCTGGCATTTAAGGTCCTCTTTGTGTGCTTTTTTCTTTGTGCTCTTAGGGGCTGCAGGCGCAGGCTCTTCAACCAATGCTCCGTAGCCGTCATACTTTGTTGAGTCCTTTTCATAATAAACATCTGCTGCAAGACCTAAAGCTTTACCTGCAACGGAAATCGCATCTGTAAGCGCCATCTTAAAGCACTCATCATTTGTAACAAGCTGCTGTTTTTCTGTCGCTACAAACATTGCACCGCCTGTGCCCGGAACAGGTTCGCTCCACATACCATCCTGGATATAAAACAGGTCAATATCCACAAATGCAGCTATTTCACCTTTTGCACCATGTTCAAGTTTTTTATCCTTGATTATGTATTTCCAGCCTATGCCACAAGGGCCAAACCGTTCGGTAAGTGCTTTGATACGCCACATAGGATTAATGTCGGTTTTGCCTTTAAGTTTGCCGCCTTCAATTTTTTTCTTAGCTTCGGACGGAACTTCTCTCAAACTGTTGTATATTTCCAAGTTTTCCATAGCGCCCTCCTACTTGATTTGAATGTTCTGTTTTGTTTCAAGACTGCAGCCTTCAATGGTTGCACCCTCTTTAAGATGTTCTTTGATAAGTGTTTTGTTTGGCTCCGGAGTCTTAAAGGTCATCAACTCATCAGGGAGCTGTGTGCCCGGAGCAATAACCACAGATGTGGAAGAACGGTAACTCACGGCCACCTTTGCTGTTTTGAATTTTTCACCGCCAAGAGCATATGCAAGGTAATTCTTGCAGCTATCTGCAGAACGTGTAACCTTTGCAATTCTGTCTTCAAAGTTTTTCTTTTCCTTTTTCAGAGCATCCAGCTCCGCAGAATAGTTTTTGTATGCCAGGGCGATTGCTTCGATTTTGTTTTCCCTTGCAAGCTGAAGCTCCTCAAGATGTTCAAGGTTTGCAATCTCACCCGTTTCAGGGTTTATATTTTCTGCAATGAACTGCTCCATTGCAGCATCGATTTCATAAAGTGTCATATTATCCTCGTTTCTCAGCGCCCTTAGTTCTGCCTACCGGCAAGAATGTTCGGGGATTTACAATAAGCTTTTATATCAAAGGTATACGGAGGCCCGATAGGCAGATATAAAGGCGCTGTAGTATTGATTTATTACGAGTTTTCCTGTATAATAATCAAAGGAAAATATCGGCGGGAAAACCCGTTGTGAGTGCTATTTATTTTTCCTATCGGACTAACAAAGTTGCCGCTTTGTTAGTCTTTTTTTATTTCTGAAAACATATCGCATACAGTGTCAACCAATATGTAAATCACAAATGGGAATATAAACATCAGCCATTCGCCGCCCACTGCAAAGCCGCCGCGTTGATTGTACATACTTGTGTAGATTGATGGGAAACTACCCCAGAACAAAGCAATTAACACGATTAACAGCCAATGTCTATTTTTCATTTTTTTGCCATCTCCTCTTCTGCAGCTTTTTTTACCCAGTCTGCTGTTGTTTCGTATGCTGTTTCCAAGCTTTCTGGTGCAACAGCTTTTGCAATAGCCACACCCAAGGCTTTTGAAAGTCTTTGTACCATTGTTGGTGCATGGCCACTAAACTCCATACGTTCTTCAACAACATCGCCTTCAAGCACAATTTTGTAAGAAGTTTCTTCTTTCAACTCCTCTTTCATTTTTTCGATAACTTCTTTGATATGCATCATTGTTTGATTCTCCTTTTACATTGAACCCAGCCGTTATTTATATGCTGTCCGTCTTTACACTTGCGGCAGCAGTGATAACAGACTGGTTTTTCGGTTTTTGGGCAGATTACTGTAACTGCCATCTTTTTGCGACATTTGCTGCAGGCCTTTACGGTCCTCGCAATGTTGTTATCAAGGCTCTTACTGTATATCGGCATTTTTCACCAACACCTTCATACTGCGGTCAATCTCTCTGATATCCCACCCGTACAGCTTATACAGCCACCGAACAGGAACGATGTGTTCTTTAGGCGGTATGTACTCAGGCTCTTCGGACTGAATATATTCCTTGACCTTTTTACAAACCTTTATGGCCGTCTGTGCCGACACATTAAAGGCTGTCCTGATATCAGTTGTGTTCACCTGATAATTGTTGTGATAAAGCGAAAACAGTGTCCTTGTATCCGCTTTAAGCCTCGGCAGAGGATATGTCAGCTTTTCCATTACACACACTCCTTTCGCCTTGCAATGATACGTTCATAGGCTTCGTTAAATCTTTCTTTTGCGTTCGGTGGTTTTCTCGAGCAGTTCAGCACCATAGAAACGTAAGCTTCACTCATACCCAGTTCTTTTGCAAGTTCACTGTTTGCCACCCTGTTGTTATGCATTTTGCCTATCAATACACCCGTCCATTTATCCATTGCTACAAAGTTAACTCCTTTCGTTAAAATCGAGTTGAAAAAGTTAACAAAGTATGTTATTATAATTTTGCGGATTAAAATATTATAAATCGTTAACTTTCTTAACTCGTTAAACTCATTATACGGTTAATAAAGTTAATTGTCAATTCTTTTGGTTAATTTTTTTAACTTTCGTTAAATTAGCCAAATTTTAAGGTGTGTTTTTATGTTTTATGTTAACTTTATTAACTTATGTGCAAAGAAAAATGTAACACCTGCAGCAGTTGCTCGTGCGATAGGTGTCTCTGGTGCAGCCATTTCAAAATGGAAAAGTGGCGGTACACCTTCAGATGTTACACTCGTAAAATTAGCAGACTACTTCAAGGTTTCTGTTGATGAACTTTTAATGGAAGAACAAAAAAAGTCCTCCGAAGAGGACCTTGACATTGATATAGCCATTATTCAGAGAGCACATAGCAAACTTACTGCAGAAGATAAAGAAAAAATGATGAACGCTTTATCTTCTTTCTTTAAAAAAGAATTTGAAGAAGCTAAAAAGGAAATAGAAGAAGAAAGCGAGTAAAATGTTATCCACCGAGCGAAGAGAAATAATTAAATCTGAAGTATTAAAAATCTTTTACAATCCTGATTTTGCAACTCTTCCCGTTCCTGTTGAAAAAATTGCAAACTCTTATCCTGATTGTAAACTCATCACCTATGAGCATTTTGCAAAACAGAGTGGCATCACTGTTAATTTTCTTTCAAATATTGCCGAAACCACTGATGCTTTCTTATATAGAAGCCCCAAAGGTTTTCGCATTGTTATAAATGAGTCTGACCACTCTTTAATCACCAGTAGAAGGTTTCGTTGGAGTATAGCACATGAAATAGGCCATTATGTCTTAAATCATCCTGAGCCTAGTACCGATGAAGAGTCTTTAATCTACAACGAGGAAGCAGAGACATTCGCAAAATATCTACTTATACCTTATCCGGCTCTTCGTTTACATAATATTCGCTCAAGCGAAGAACTACGAAAACTTTGTGATATATCTTTTGAAGCCTCTCAAATTGGTTATACTTCTTATTTGCAGTGGCTGGATACTGCTCATTATAAAAAATCAGACTGTATTTATTACGAAAATATCCGCGAGTTGTTTTCAAAGTTTGTTGTATGTAATAAGTGTAAAACTATAACCCCAACAATAAGCAGGGGTAAACACTGTCATATTTGTGGCTCAAAAAAATTCTCCTATGCTATCAATATACCCGAGGAAATTATGATATACGATGAAATTATGTTAAACAATAAATTCAAAGCTTCTGTTTGCCCGGTCTGTGAAAATGAAGAAACTCATATTGACGGCAATTTCTGTCAAATATGCGGCACATACATCAAGAACAGATGTTCTGCTCTTTCTGATGAGTTCAACGGCTACGGCATAGAAGATTGCCTTGGATATGAAGGCTTACCAGGCAATGCTCGATACTGCCCTCATTGCGGAGCTCCTTCCACATTCTTATTGCACAAACTGTTGTCTCCGTGGAACGAGCAACCACGGCCATTGACTGAGGAAGAAATACATAAGCTCTTGGACGAGGACAATGATCTGCCGTTCTAACATCCTCAAATGAGCGTTTTGTCCATAAAAAAAACGTGAAACTTTTTCAAATAAGTAGTCTACTTTTTGCAAAAAAGTAGTCAACTTTTTGCAAGTGGTACCAAATACAAAAACTTGACTACTTATTTCAAAAAAATCCAGTGTTTTAGCGGTTTTTTCGACTTTGCAACCTCAAAGTAAGCGAGGGTATATATAGAAAGTTATTTTTCTATAGATTCGGAAGGCGTAGCCTTCATTGCAACAAATGGATAATTAACGACATGTTATAGAAATGCTAAAGAGATGCTATACAAATGATAGGTTGATGCTTTAAAGAAGCTATAAAGAAGCTTTAAATACTCTAAAGGAATTTTAGAGTTATTCGTTTTAATTCGATTTTAATTCGTTTTAAATAGATTTAAAGCGAATTAACAAACGGAGGTATAATATGCTTATTCTTAAAATCATTGCAGGTGTTGTATTCCTTTTTGCTGTAGGCTGTGCTTATTCTTACATAGAAGAAACAATCCTCACAAAATCAATGCCGAAAAAAGAGATTTTCATTTCAGCTTTTAAAAATGTGTTCGAAGACAATTTTATTCTGCGATATATTTGTTGGGGGATTTGCATCGTATCCGTGTTTGTTGTCCCTGTTAATTATTACTATGATTATGTTACATACATTCCAGACGGAACATATTGTTACTATGCTTTGGTTAAACACGAAGACAAAACATACACTCTGCCTGCCGAAGTAGTTCTTTATAGCCACGATGAACATTTTTCTTCCGCAGGGTTATATGATAATACTCCATACAAAAATATCGGAAATCGCAGAGCCTTCCACATAGACAGATTTTATTGGCCAAACGGAGGATATTGTTTCTTTGGAGAAGATTGTGATGAAAGTAATATCGTAACCTTTTCCGAGTATAACGACATGTACGATTATCACGATGCAGAGTACAGCATAAAGCTGCTTGATGAACGAGCCAATCACCCGGAAATATTTGAATATACCAAGGAAAAGCCTTTCCCTAAAGATGCAGTATTCTGTTCAATAGGTTTAATATGCACAATATTTAACCTTATAATTTTTACGATATTACGAAAAAGGTAATTTTCAATTTAACACACCTTTTTTTTGCAAAACTAATTTCAAAAAATAGAATAAAAAATTCCAAAACTGCAGTTTTTTCTACATTTTTCAACAAATAAAAAAAGCCCCAGAGCTACCAACTCTGAGGCTTAATAAGAAGCATATACAAACCTTTGTATAATACTCCCCGAACAAGAATATTATACTCCGTTTGTATAGGCTTGTCAAACATACCTATTTTTCAAACGGAGGTTTTTTATGCCAATTTACAAACTGAACAAGAAGAACGAAAACGGCCAGAACCAGTATAAGGTTCGTGTCAACTACACCGACAAGGACGGCAACCGCAAGGCTGTCTGTCGTAACATATTCGGCAAAAGCGAAGCCAAGGAACTGGAACGTCAGCTCCTTGCAGAAATCAATACTGTGCCTGATACTGCAGATATCAAGATATCTGAATTGTACAAAGAGTATATGGCGGCAACAAAGCCTGAAATCCGCAAAACAACATACGATAAAAAGGCCAGCCTGTACGAACATCATATAGAGCCGTTCCTTGCTGATAAAACGTTGAAAGAACTCACACCAAAGCTTTTGACAGATTGGAAACTGTACATGGAAGATAAAGGTATGCGCCTCGTATCCAAGCGCAATGCTTTTGCGCAGCTCAAATCTATGCTCAGCTATGCAGTTACAATGGAGTACATCTCTATCAACCCTGTTGCCAAAATCTCCAACTTTAAAGACTCCAACGAGGAAGAGAACAACATCTCCTTTTACACTCCAGAAGAGTTTTCCAAGTACAAAGCAGCAGCCCTTGAAATTGCCAAAGAAACGGGCAATTATGATTATTACACATTCTTATGCACCTTGTATTATACAGGCTGCAGAAAGGGAGAATGCCACGCTCTGAGATGGTCGAGAATAGACGGCAATATTATCTATATCAAAAAATCTATATCTCAAAAAACAAAAGGCGAGGACACAGAAACCTTGCCAAAAAATAAAAGCAGCATCAGAGCAATCACTGCTCCAACGCCGCTTATAGAAATTCTGGCCGAACAAAAGGAACGGCAGAAAAAATATGCAAAAATTATCGGTGCTGAATGGTCCGAAGACTTTTTCATCTGTGGTATGCTCCAGCCTTTACGCGACACAACCATAGACAACGAAAACCGCAAGATAGCAAAGGCTGCAGGCTTGCACCATATCCGCATACACGACTTTCGCCACAGCCACGCTTCCCTGCTTATAAATGCCGGTATTAACATTCTGGAAGTATCGAAACGCCTCGGCCACTCCACCACAGACCAAACATTAAAGACCTATGCACACCTCTTCCCTTCGGAAGAATCCAAGGCACTTTCTGTATTAAACAATGTAAAATAGAGATAAATTCGGACTAAATTCGGACTAAAAACAAAAAAAGTGGCTATTTTAGCCACTTTTTCTTGTTTTGGTCGGGATGACAGGATTCGAACCTGCGGCATCCTGGTCCCAAACCAGGCGCTCTACCAAACTGAGCCACATCCCGTTGTTGTTTGTCTCTCAACAACGTGAATTATTATATCGCATAAATATGGTTTTGTCAACACTTTTTTTACAATTTTTTTGACATTTTTTAAATATTTTTTTATAAACTTTTTTGCTATATTTTTATTATTAAATTTGCTATATTGGTACTATAAAATATACAAAAAGCCTGTCAGATATCTGACAGGCTTTTTGTTTTTTTGCTGTTAACCGTTCTGTGAAACCATATTGTTTGCAACCTCAATAGCACGCTGAATCTGTGGGTCAGATGCTATTGTAAGGTCGTAGAAATTGAGTTCCTGGTCTGCAGAAAGTGCTTTTTCGTAGTCCGGCAGAATGCCTGTGCCGTGATATTCGGCAGATGATACAGGCACAAGTCTTGCTGTTGTGATTTCCACACCGGAGCCGTCAGACAGACGGTAAAGGTTCTGGATTGTGCATTTGCCCATTGTTTTTGTGCCTACAAGTTTTGCACCGTTCATATCCTTGAGAATTACTGCAAACATTTCGGCTGCATAGCCTGTCTGGCCGTTTACTATAACTGTAACAGGCTGCTGAACCATTTCCTTATCAGATGTATAAAGAACCTTCTGGGAGTCGTCTGCATACTGTGCATACATTGTTGTGCCTTCTTTTGCAAAGATATCAGCAACTTCTGCAGCATAGTTGTATTCCTTACTGGAGTTGAAGCGGATGTCTATTGCAAAACTTGTTGCCCCCTGTGACAGAAGATTTTTGATTGCATATTCAACTTCGGAAGCAGAGTCTTCCACAAAGCTTGCAATCTTTATATAACCTACATTGTTTTCAAGGGAATATTTTATGCTTGGTGCATCGTAGATTGCAAAAACAAGTTCTGTTACATTTTCTTCGCTGTTGCGCAGATAGTCAAGCTTGATTGCTGTGCCCTCTGTGCCTGTAAGCAGTTCTCTGACCTGTTTTGTGTTCATTGTCATAACAGAAACATCATTAATCTGTGTGATAAGGTCATCCTTTGCCATTTCGGCAATATCTGCAGGAGAATCTGTGTCAACATTTACTATTTTATAATAGCCGCTTACGTCTTTCTGCACTTCAATACCGATGCCGATAAGTTTACCTTTTGAAATATTCTGCAGCGCTGTAACTTCGCTTGCTGTGTAGTATTTTGCTTCGCTGTCACCAAGTGATGCAATATAACCGCTGGACATACCGTCCACCAGGGCTGTATCGTCGATATCTGTATAATAATGCTGTCTTACTGTCTGGTCAACTTCGCTGATTTTGGAATACATTGTTTCCTTTTCATTAACGTTGGAAACCTTGTCTTCAAAAATTCTTGCAGACAAAATCATTGTCAGACAGAATGTAACAGTGATTGCAATAAACATAATGCTTAAAGCTGCACTTATTGTTATCTTTTTTCTCATATTAACATCCTTAAAAATTATTATCTTACATATGGTGTAGGGTCAACATACTGGTCGTTTACCCTTATTTCAAAATGCAGGTGGTTGCCTGTGGAAAGGCCTGTTGAGCCGACATAGGCAATTGTATCGCCCTGTACCACATAGTCGCCAACCTTAACTGCAAGGCTGTGACAGTGTGCATACAAAGATTTATATCCGCCGCCGTGGTCAACAATTATACGGTTGCCGTAACCTGTTGACTGGTATGATGCAACTGTAACAACACCGCTGTTTGTGGCCTTGATTGGTGTTTTTTCCGGTGCAGGAATATCTATGCCTGTGTGGAATTCACGATAGCCGAAAATATTTCTGTAACCGTAGCCGGAAGAAATATATGTGTTTGTAGGCACAGGCCACATCCAGTCGCCGCCTACAAAGCCGTCAAGGCCGCCGCTTGCAGCAAACTCTTTGCGAAGTTCTTCCTGTGCATCGTCACGGGCTTTCTTGGCTTCTTCGTATGCTGCCTGTGCTGCTGCTTCCTCTGCTTCTGTTGCGGAAAGCTGGCTGTTTACCTTTTGCAGAAGACCTGCAAGTTCGGTCTGTTTTGCCTGCTGTTTTTCCCTGCTTGCCTCAAGCTGTGCAAGCTTTTCTTCAATTTCAGCCTCTACAGCCTCAATTTCTTTCTTTTCTTCATTAAGCTTCTGCAGCAGTGCTGTATCCGCCTGGGAAATGTTTGACAGTGTGTTTACCGCTGTAAGCATTTCTGAAAATGTGTCCACAGCCAGTGCTGTTGCCACCATATTGCCGCTGCGGCGTATATACATAGCCTTCAGCTTGCTTTTGAACAGCTCGTCAGTTTCGTATATTTCAACCTTTTTTTCGTCAAGTTCTGCCTGTTTTTCAGCCAGTTCCTGAGAAGTTGTTGCTATCTGAGTGTTGAGGGAAGAAAGCTGGCTTTTAACAAGGTTAACCTGCTTTTGTGTATTTGCTTTCTCCTGCTGCTGTTTTTTCTTTGTATCTTTGATGCTGTTGAGCTCTTTTTCTATACGGTTAAGCTCTGCCTGGGCATTTTCGTAATCTTCCTGAGCATTTGCCGAAGCCAGCACAGGCACAAGAGCTGTTGCCAGCATAAGCACAACCAGCACCGCAGCAATTATTCTTGTAAGTTTTTTCTCCATAAAAATTCCCCTATACTCTGAGGTATCGTTTCATAGATATTGCACTGCCTGCCGCACCGATAAACCAGCCGAAGCCAAGGAATATGGCCAGCATATAATACCAGATTTCACCATAAGCTATAAGAGCTGTGGAAACCATTGCCAGCCAGCCTGTTGCTGTGGAGGTAAGGTAATTCAGCAGATAATAGTATGCCCCGCTTAAAACCCCAAAGGTAACCAATGCCGCAATTGTGCCGATGATAACACCTTCCACAATAAAAGGCAGACGGATAAAGCTGTTGGTTGCACCAACAAACTTCATAATGCCGATTTCCTTTCTTCTTGCAAAAACTGTAAGGCGGATTGTGTTGGAAATAACCACAATGCTTACAAAAACCAATATTGCAAGCACGCCGAAACCGCCGTAAAATGCAGCATTTTTAAGTGTTATAAGCACACCTGCAAGCTCTGTAGGTGTGCTGAGCAGTTCAACACCTTCAAGGGCAGCAAGTTCATCAGAAGTTTTCTGAATTGATTCGAGATTTTTTACTGTGCAGCGGAAAGATGCAGGCAGAGGGTTTTCGTCTCCCTGATAGCTTTCCAGCAGTTCGCCGTATTCGCCAAGATAGCCCATCTGTTCTTCAAGGGCTTCCTCCTTGGAAACGAAATTGTAGGTTGCTATATTTTCGTTGCTCTTGATAAAGCTGTCAATGTCATCTATCTGCTGCTGTGTGGCATCGTCGTATACATACACAACAAGCTCGTTCTGTGAGCCGAGAAAGTTTGCAAAACTGTTGATATTTATTGCCAGCAAACCGCAGATGCCCACAATGATAAGACAGGAAACCACAACACCGATGGAGGCAAGGCTCATCAGACGGTTTTCCTTAAAATTAAGAAAGCCCTGCTTTACAAGATATTTGAAGTTTGAAAATTTCATCGTGCATGCACCGCCTTTCCTGCGGTGTCGTTTACAACACGGCCGTCTTTTATTTCTATGATACGTTTTGCATATTTGTATGCAAGTTCGTGTTCGTGGGTAACCACAACAACGGTTGTGCCTACCGAATTGATGGCTTTAAGCAGTTCCATAATTTCAACGGAAAGTTCAGGGTCAATATTGCCCGTAGGTTCGTCTGCAATAACAAGGCGTGGGCTGTGCACCAGTGCCCTTGCAAGTGCAACACGCTGCTGTTCACCGCCCGAAAGCTGTGTAGGAAACTTTTTGGCCTTTGATGAAAGCCCCACAAGGCTGAGAATGTACGGAACACGTTTTTTGATGTCCTTTTCGCCGATGTTTGTAACGCGCATTGCAAAGGCAATGTTTTCGTATACTGTCATTGTAGGGATAAGGCGGAAGTCCTGAAAAACAACACCGAGAGTGCGGCGCATATAAGGAATATCTCTCTGTTTGATTTTGGAGAGATTGTATCCGTTTACTATAACATCGCCGCTGGTTGCTGCTTCCTCGCGCAGCATAAGCTTTAAAAATGTGGATTTGCCTGCACCTGACGGGCCCAGCACAAACACAAATTCGCCTTTGTCTATATGTAAAGATACCTTGTCCATAGCCGTGATATCGGGCTTGTAGACCTTGGTAACATTTTTGAATTCTACCATTTATATATCCTTTGTTACTTTTTGTGTGTATTTTACCATATCTGGTTTTAACCGATAATACGATAAAAATCGCTCTTAAACATTCCGGGATTAGAGTGCGTTAAGAGCGATAAATATTAGAATCTATCCTGACTTGACTGAAGATATTTTTTAACCATCAGTGCAACCTTAAATACAATTGCATCGTCAAATTCCCTTAAATCCAATCCTGTGATTTTTCTGATTTTTTCAAGGCGGTAAACAAGGGTATTTCTGTGTACAAACAGACCGCGTGAAGTTTCGCTTACGTTGAGGTTGTTTTCAAAGAAACTCTGGATTGTAAACAGTGTTTCCTGGTCAAGACTTTCGATAGAGCCCTGTTTGAAAACTTCTTTGAGGAACATTTCGCACAGTGTTGTAGGCAGCTGATAGATAAGTCTTGCTATGCCAAGGTGGTCGTAGTTTACGATGCTTTTTTCTGTATCGAAAACTTTGCCTACTTCAAGGGCAATCTGTGCTTCTTTAAAGCTGTTTGCAAGGTCTTTGATGTTTGTAACCTGTGTGCCGATACCTACAGTTGCTTTGATGTAGTATTCAACGTTAAGAGTATCAACAATTGAAGCAGCAAGTTTTTCGATGTCTTTATCTTCGATGCCTTTTTTAAGTTCCTTGATAAGCACAGTGTCTGTTTCGCTTGTGTTGAAAACAAAGTCTTTCTGCTTGTCAGGGAAAAGGTTCTGGATAACATCAAATGTGGACATATCCTTCTGCTGATTTACACGGATAATCAGTACAACACGCGGCACATCTGTAACAAAGTGCATTTCTCTTGCCTTTGCATAGATATCACCCGGCATAATGTTATCCATAACAACATTTTTTATAAAGTTAAGTCTGTCGAATTTTTCATCGTGGAACTGCTTGATGCTCTGCAGGGAAATGCTGAGCATGGCTGCAAATTTTTCGGTATATTCATCAATGCCCTCCACAAACACATAAAAATCGTTGCGTTTGTTGTTGGAGAAGCCTTTAAATGTATAGCCGCCACGCACAAAGCTCTGGCTGTTTGCCATTCTTTCTGCCTGCACACCGTCTTTAATGCTGTCAATCTGACCAAGCTCGCTACAAGCTATTACAACACCCATCTCGTCTGTTACACCGACTACTCTGCCAATGGCATCTTTCATCTGGTATATAACGCCCTGAAACATCCTGTTAGACATAATTTGCTCCTATTTATCAATTTATTGTAATTTTACACAATACTTTTGGTTAATCATTTATATTTTACACAACAAATTCATATATTGCAACATTTTTTTACAAAAAAATTGCGTTTTTTAGTGCAAAATGCAAAATGCCGCCAGGATATTACCATAAAAGTATATCCTTTTTATGTGTTAATTGTTTTAACATACTGTTAATTTGCACCCGACTGGCTGTAAATTTTTTCCAGTTCCTCTGCAGTAAGCTCGCGGTAATCGCCGCCTGCAAGGCTGTCGTCCAGTGCAACTGTGCCTATGTGTGTGCGGTGCAGGCCGTTTACACCGATATCAAAAACGCCGAACATTCTTTTTATCTGATGATATACCCCCTGCTTCAAAATCACCTTTACAACCAAAGGATTGTCGGTTGCCTGCAGCACCGCACTTTTAAGCAGCGTGCCGTCTGCAAGGGTTACGCCGCTGTTGAATTTTTCGATTATCTCATCGTTTATGGGGGCATAAAGGGTTACTGTGTACTCTTTGGACACGTGTTTTTTTGGTGCAAGAATATCGTGAGCAAAAACGCCGTCATCGGTAAGCAGCACAAAACCCGTGCTGGTTTTGTCCAGTCTGCCTGCAGGAAAAAGATTGCGCTTTGGGTAATCTTTTTTAACAAGGTCGACTACTGTCACATCATTTTTGTCATCAGTTGCACTCACAACCCCTACAGGCTTGTTAAGCATAATGTATACAAATTCCTTGTATTCCACCTTCCTGCCGCTGACAGTAACAACAGTATCGTCTTTTACCTTTATATCTCCCTTTTTGACAACTGCTCCGTCAACTGTAACCTGACCTTTTCCAAGCAGTTTTTTGGCATCCTGGCGGGATATTTCCAGCCCATCAGATAAAAACTTGTCCAGCCTCATCAGCATAAAATACACGTTCCTTTAACATTATTTTAATAATATACTTAATTTATTATATCAAAAATCAACCCATGTGCAATATACAAAGGCACAAAAGGGGCGAACACTGTTCTCCCCCTGAATGCTTATATAATTTTATTCTGTAGGCATACCGTCCGCCGCTGTCAGCTCCGTGACTGATGTCTGCTTTTCTGCTTCCGCTGCATATTCACCGTCAGCTGAAGTCTGTTCAAGGCCTGCGTCCTGATTCTGTTTAACCATCGGCTTCGCGATGCCGTCGGGTTTTTCCAGAATATATGCACCAATCAGTTTTTCTTTGCGGATAAGCAGAACAGCAACCGCCTTGGTATCATCTTCGCTGTAGCCGACAATATCAAAGGTCCATTTGTTCACCTTGTCGCCTTTATATTTTTCAAGACTAAGTCCGTCATTCTGCTTTATTTTTTCATTAAAAGCATTAAAGCTGTCATCAAACTTTTTGGGCACCTGCACCTCTGCCACCTGGGCTGTCTGCATATCAGCGGTAAAACCTTTTTCAGCTATATAATCCACCATCTCCTGTGTGGTTGTAAGCTTTGTCTTTTTGCCTGATGCAACAGTGGCACTGTCCTGTTCAAAAAAGTTTTTCAGCCCCACGCCTGCCGCACCAACTGCCACTATGCACACTGCAGTCAATGCTATTTTTGTTATCTTTTTTCTGTTTACTGTAATAACAAACATATTTATCCCCCTTGTATCTTCCTGCTTAATGTTTATGACTAAAAAACAAAATATATACATTTATCCGCAATTATGGTATAATTTAAAATTGAAAACGGATTAAATAAGGAGGTTTCGGTATGGTTATATGTTTTGATGCAGGCAACACCGACCTGGTTGCAGGTATTTTTTGCGATGACAAAATTGTAAACACCCTGCGCATTCCTTACAAAAAAGAACAGTCTGCCGATGAATACCGACAGATTATAGAGGCACATCTGCAGAACAGCGGCATTGATATCACAGCCGTTGAAGGCTGTCTGCTGTGCTGTGTTGCCCAGGGCACTGCTGTACAGCTGGCCTGTGCCATGGAAATGCTGTTTGGCACAAGCCCTGTAATATTCAGAAATGACGAAACCTGCCGCCTTAATATTCTCACCGAAAACCCTTACGAAGTTGGCACCGATATCATTGCCGGCTGTATGGCTGCAAAGGCACAGTTTCCTATGCCATGTGTGGTAATTGATATGGGCACCGCCACCACGCTGACAGCTATGGACAAAGATGCAAATGTGCTTGGAGTTTCCATACTGACCGGGGTGTTTACATCCATGTGGGCACTTAAAGAACGCACAGGCCTGCCTTTTGAAGAAAATATTGAAGCAGAACCAAAAGCAATAGGCACCAACACACAGAAAAGCATTGACAGCGGCATAATTCTTGGCAGCGCATATGCTGTTGACGGGCTTATACAGAGCTTTGAAGAAGAAATCGGTCAGGGTGAATGCACCATAGTTGCAACAGGCGGCATAAGCCAGTTTATTGTGCCCCACTGCAGAACAAACATTATTGTGGACAACAATCTTTTGATTGAAGGCTTGTACTGTTACTACAAAAACAGTATAATCAAATAAAAATATGATATCTGAAGGAGATTTTATAAAATGGTAGTTATTACAATGGATAACGGCAAAAAAATCGAAATTGAACTCTATCCTGAAATTGCACCGGAAACCTGTGCAAACTTTGAAAAACTGGTTAAAGACGGCTTCTACAACGGCCTTACTTTCCACAGAGTTATCAAAGGCTTTATGATTCAGGGCGGCTGTCCAAAAGGCAACGGTATGGGCGGCCCGGGCTGGACAATCCGCGGCGAATTTGCAGCAAACGGCCATAAAAACGACCTTAAACACACAAAAGGTGTTCTCTCTATGGCACGCACAATGGACCCCAACAGTGCAGGCAGCCAGTTCTTTATCATGCACGAAAATGCACCGCACCTTGACGGCCAGTATGCAGCATTTGGCAAGGTTATCAACGGCATCGATGTTGTTGACGAAATTGCAAATGTAAGAACAGACTGGAATGACAAACCAACTCAGCCTGTTGTTATGGAAAAAGTTGAAATTGTTTAATCTGATTGCTGTGTAAAAACAAAAGGTATGTTCTGTTTATATGCAGAACATACCTTTTGATGTTAAAGCAGATATTTTGTCAAAGCTATTGAAATTATCAGTGTTTTCTGTTATTATACTTTTTGCATCTGGGTGTGGCGCAGTTGGTAGCGTGCTACCTTGGGGTGGTAGAGGTCGCCCGTTCAAGTCGGGTCACTCAGACCAAAACAAACTAATCCGAACTTTTTGCCAATCGGCGAAGGGCTCGGATTTGTTGTTTTTATAGAACTACAATAAACATTTATAATTCAATTGCTTTCCACAATTATTATATCCCCTACTTTTTTAATAACAAAGGAGGGGATATTTGTCTTGTAAACGTAAAATGGGATAGAAGTAAAACACTAAAGCAAGCAATAGAGATGAGCTGTTTTTTCGACAGATCATATCTATTAATTTAAAATTAATTCAGCTATATAATCCTAAATAAAATAACAGATAAAAACCAATGTCATTAAGTTAAGAGATTTTTTCATTAACTTAAAAGGAGGTTCTCAATTTCAAAAATTGGATACCTCCTCTTTTTATTTTGCAACTATTCGATATATTGGGATTTATCGAACTGTTTTTAATTATCTTAATTCTGCATATTCGTATAACAACAAACTGTATTTTATAAGCCACTATACTTTGATACTTTCAGATATTGTCTTTTCATAATCAGACAGCCAGTTTATGCCTGCTTCAATCTGACGCATAACCTCGCAAGGTGCTGTGCCGCCGTAGGATTTGCGCGCTTCCACACACCCCTTTATGCTGATATCGCCAAGAGACTGCACCGTAATTCTTGCGTCAATACTCTGCAAATCCTCATCGGTCAGCTGTTCAAAGCCGCAGTTTTTCTTTTCGCACAGTTTTACCATTCTGCCTACTATGGAGTGGGCTTCTCTGAATGGTATGCCCTGCATTACAAAATGCTCGGCAATATCGGTGGCGTTGAGAAAGCCCTTGTCCAGCTGTGCTTCTATCATATCCATACGGAACTCGGTTTTATCCAGCATCTTTGCAAATATTTTTATGCTGGCTTTCCAGGTGTCGATGGCATCAAACAGGCTTTCCTTATCCTCCTGAAAATCTTTGTTGAAGGACAAAGGTGTGCCTTTCATCACTGTGAGCATCTGCATAAGATGTCCGTACACACGGCCAACCTTTCCGCGCAGAAGCTCCGCAATATCGGGGTTTTTCTTCTGTGGCATAATGCTGCTGCCCGTGCAGTAGCTGTCGTCGATTGCTATGTAGGAAAACTCGGTTGAGTTCCACCAGGTAAACTCCTCTGCCCAGCGGGAAATATGCATCATGGACATTGATGCCACGCTTAAAAATTCGATTGTATAATCTCTGTCCCCCACCACGTCCATTGCATTTTCACAAGGGGCTTTAAATCCAAGCAATTCGCTTGTGTAGTGGCGGTCGGTCGGCAGGGTTGTGCCTGCCATTGCACAGGCGCCAAGAGGGTTTACGTTCATCCTTTCAAGGGCATCCTGCAGCCGCTCCATATCTCTTTTAAACATCTGAAAATACGCCATAAACATAAAGCCCAGAGTTACAGGCTGTGCATGCTGCAGATGGGTGAAGCCCACAGTTATTGTATCGGCATATTTTTCTGCCTTACGCAGAATAACCTTCTCAAATTCACACAGCATACCGAGAATTTCCCGCATCTCCCTGCGCAGATACAGCCTTGTATCTGTCTGGCACTGGTCATTGCGGCTGCGTGCTGTGTGCAGCTTTTTGCCCACGTCGCCAATGCGCTCAATCAGACGTTTTTCCACACCCATGTGGATATCCTCATCCTCGGTGGTGAAAACAATTTTGCCCTCTGCAATATCTCTGCGGATTTCTTCAAGTCCGCTTATAATTTTTTCTTTGTCTTCTTCGGATACAATCTTCTGCTTTGCCAGCATTGTAACGTGGGCGATGCTGCCGTCTATATCCTCGTTGTACATTCTCTTGTCAAAATGTATGGACGCATTGAATTCCTTTACGATGTCATCCATATCTTTTTCAAATCTTCCGCTCCATAAGCTTGCCATTGTGTATTCTCCTTATTTCGCTTTTTCTGATTGTATATGCTGATTTTACAGTTCCACAACTGTGCCGATATTCTTTTCTTCTGCTGCCTCCAGTATCTGTGCCGCTGAGGCAAGGTCCTGCAGGGCGATGCCTGTGGAGTCAAACACTGTGATGTCTTCCGCAGATGTTCTGCCTGCCACTGTGCCGTTTATAACCTCACCGATTTCACCACAGTGAGCAGTGAGTACGCCATCAAGGTAGGGAATTTCACATTCGCCCACATCAAAGCTCTGTGCCGTATCATCTGCAAAGGCTCTTGCTGATGCAAATAGTGCTCCGTCAATCTCCTGCTTGCCCTTGAGATCTGCACCTACACAGCTGATATGTGTGCCTTTCTGCACCCACTCCGCTTTTATCATAGGCTGACGGGACGGTGTTGCCGTAAGGATAATGTTGCTGTTTCTGACTGCTGTTTCGATATCTTCTTCCGCTGTGATTGTGCAGCTGAGCTGTGCACCGGATTCTTTGAGCAGCTTTTCCACCTTTTCCGCTATGTTGCCAAGGCGTTCTGCCGCTGCAGACGGGTTATGCGGATTTGCAAGTACAACCTTTTGTACATCAGGTTTTACCAGCAGAGTTGCAGCGATAAGGAATGGCGCAAGGGCACCGCAGCCCACCATAAGCAGATTTTTTGCATCCTTGTCTGCAAGATACTTTACACCTATTGCTCCTGCTGCCCCTGTGCGGTAGTCGGTAATTGGGCCTGCATTCATCAGTGCCTTCGGCTGTCCGTTGGCAATGTCAAATACCATTGTTGTGCCGTGGAGTGTGGGCAGATTTTTTGCGCTGTTTTCAATATGCCAGCTTACCAGCTTGAAGCCGAAAATGCCCTTGCCGTTAAGATTGCCCGACTTGATGTCAAGGTCAGCCTTGCCCGGTTCAAATTCGTGGAAAACCATAGGCCAGATTTCCCCTGCGCCCGAGTTCTTTTCACTGTATGCCTGTTCCACCGCCTTTAATGCGTCGGCAAGTGTAAATACCTTTTTTATATCTTCCCTGTTAAGTACTCTTATCTTTGCCATAACTATTCTCCCTTTGTCACCAATTTAAAATATTCGCTGATTGCCGCAAGACCGTTTTTGAGTGTTTCGCTGTCGCAGGCATATCCAAGGCGGAAGCAGTGTTCTTCTTCAAAGCAGTCCCCCGGAGTTACAAATGCGCCTGTTTTTTTGTACATATCCATACACAGGTCATAGGACGGAATATCAAGATCATAATGTATAAGTGCAGTTGTGCCCGCCATAGGTTTTACATAGCTTACGTGGCTTTCTTCGCTAACCCATCTGTCCACTTCCGCAAGGTTTTCGCGCACAATAGCTCTGTTTCTTGCCAGCAGTTTATCACTGTGGCTGAGGGCAAGTGCCGCAATGGTTTCGTCAAGCATACCGCAGCTGATAAGGTTGTAGTCACGATGGGACAGCATTGCCGCCACAGCAGCTTTGTCGTGGGTTGCAATCCAGCCAAGGCGGATGCCCGCAAGGGAGAACACCTTGGACATACTGCTTACAGAGATGCCTTTGTCATATAAATCAACTATGGATTCGCACCATACATCTGTCTGTGTCAGGTGACGGTAAACCTCGTCGCACAGAACCCATGCATCAACACTTTTTGCCACATCCACAATTTCCATCAGCATTTCCCTGCTCATCAGTGCACCCGTCGGGTTGTTTGGGTTGTTTACGCAGATCATCTTTGTCTGCGGTGTAACAAGGCTTTTGAGTTCATTTATATCCAGCAGATAGCTGTTTTCCTTTTTAAGCTGCAGAATATCCACCTTTGCGCCCATAGCTTCCGGTATGGAGTAGAGCTGCTGATAGGTAGGCATAATGCTTATGATGTGGTCACCTGCAGAGATAAGGGACATAAACACATGGTGGTTTGCCCCTGCTGCACCATGGGTAGGCACAATTTCATCGGGAGCGATGGTTTTATAGAGTCTGCTCACACCCTCCTTGAATTTTGGCATACCTGTTATATCACCATAGGAAAGGCGTCTGGAAAGCAGCATATTGGCAAAGACAGCTTCATCCTCGCCGCAAAGCTGCAGAAGCTGTTTAAGGGAAACGGAATCCACGCAGGTTTCGGCTATGTTGTATTTTGCGCCGACCTCCCACTCGTTCATCCATTCTTCCACTGCAAAAGGTTTGATTTTCATAAGTTTTCCTCCTTAAAAGTAAAAGGCACTCAAAGCCTTTCCTTATAACGTAAAATACGCCGTACCTACGGAAACGCTCTGAATGCCTTTTGATCCCCACCCGGTGGTGAGGAAAGCAATATTAAATTAAGAATAATATATCACAAAGTTAAAAAAGTGTCAATTAATGAAGCTGTTTAATAACCTTTAAAATATATTGGTATTTCTGCCCATTAATTGGACAAAAGATCAATTTATCTAACTGTTTTGTATGTAAAATAAAAAACAATTAAATGTTGTTCTCAAAAAATCTTATAATGAAAAAACTCATATACACAAATGCACATGAAACATTTTAAAGAACAGTTTAGCATTACCGAAAAATTAAAGGCAGAAAATCAGATGTTATGGGTACATATGATGAATGAGATACATCAAACTAATAATTACCTTTAACTATAAAAGTGATACAAAGGAAATCACTTTTAAAAATTCAAACAGTTCGGATATAAAATTTTGCACGAGACCAAAATCGCAGCTTTTAAATTGCTATTATCGCAGTTTATCGGCTGCGATTTTTTATTCACCGTTTTATCACCAGAAAGTCACCTGTTTTTCATAAACCGGGTGTAATATTTAAGGCACAGGAATACATTACAGTTTTATGTTTTCTGTCCCACCATCTCTCCTCTTAAAAACGAAACAGTCCTTTCCTGGATTGCAAAACAGCCTTGCACTATGCGTAAGGCTGTTTTTGCTTTTTATATATTTAAATTTCTTCAAAAACCATTTGTTTTTCTCTGCATTTTGCTATATACTTAAAGATAGCAAAGTGTGTAATCTGCTTTGGGCACTTTTATGCCAAAAGTATGTACAATTACACAAATATTTGCTATTGTTTAAAACATTTTAAAAGTTTAAAATAAAAATATAGCATTAAAATGTTTTTTGAAAATATAATTAAAGGAGTGGATTACCATGGTAATTAAAAACGGTAACCTGTTTACAGAAAATGCTGAATTTGTTAAACAGGACATTGCTTTCAGCGGTGAAAAAATTGACGCTATCGGCGAAAACCTTTGCGGCGAAGAAGTGTTTGACGCAACAGACTGCTACGTTATTCCGGGCTTTGTAGATATACATATCCACGGTGCATATGGCAGCGACTTCTGCGACAACAGCGAAAACGATATCAACACAATCGCAAAATACCTTGTAAGTCAGGGTGTTACAAGCTTCCTTGGCACAACAATGGCTTTTGACGAACCTATCCTCAGCGGTATCTTTGCCACAGCCAACCCATTCTTCAACAAGGTTATTGACGGTCAGGCAACTTTGCGCGGCGTTAATATGGAAGGTCCATTCTTTAACAAAGCAAAAAAAGGTGCACAGGCAGAAAAATATATTGTTGACCCTGACTGGGAAATGTTCAGCCGACTTTTCGAACTCAGCGGCAGAAACATCCGTCTTCTTGAC
>JAFSAW010000024.1 GCA_017442085.1 Oscillospiraceae bacterium
AGTGGTGGTGTCCGGAGGACAAAACCGTCCTCGCGAACGAACAGGTCGAAAACGGTCATTGTTGGCGTTGCGGCGCTGAAGTCGAAAAGAAAAAAATGAAACAATACACTGTTTATGGATTTGCGTCAGCAACAGCTTTTTATGGCACAGGCAAACAAATATCCTGACGTAAATATAAAACTTGTGTGCGGATATGAAGGCGATGGCGAGCGAATGCTTGCTGTATTGTATCCTGACTATATCAGTTTCGGGGATATAACAGCACCTGTTACGGTTTTAAGAACAAAAATCAGCGACAGGGGTATTTCCCACAAAGATTTTCTCGGTGCAGCTATGTCTTTGAAAATAGACAGAGAATATATAGGTGATATTATTTTAAAGGAAGATGAAGTCTTTATAATCTGCCATAAAAATGTTGCAGATATAATTATTGATGAACTTATGTCTGTAAAGCATAGCAGTGTTTCTTTTGAAAGATGGGACAAGCCTGTTTCTTTTGTCAAAGAATACAGCGAAACCAGAACATCAACAGTTGCATCTTTGCGTGCAGACAGTGTTGTTGCGGCAGTTTTGAATAAAAGTCGCAGCGAAGCGGTAAAACTGATAAAGCAGGGAAATATAAAAGTAAATCAGATGGATATATTACACACTGATTTTGAAATTTTTGATAATGATGTTATAAGCATCAGATATTATGGGAAATATAAAATATTCTGTGATGGAGCAAAAAGCCGAAAAGACAGAATATTTATAAATATTGCAAAATATTAAGTTGGAGGAAATATATGTTCAACGCAGACGAAATCAGACAGATTACATTTGAAAAGGTTGTTCGCGGTTACCGCCCTGAAGATGTAGAATCTTTTATGGAAAAAATTGCTGATGAGTTTGAAGCTCTTGCAAATGAAAAACATGAGATTGAAAGCCAGCTGTATATTCTGGCAGAAAGCATCGAAAGATATAAATCGGAAGAAGAAGCTATCAAAACAACTTTGATTAATGCACAGAAACTTGGTGAAAGTATTATTGCAGAATCAAGACAGAAAGCAGAAGCAATTCTTAAAGATGCCAATATAAGAAAAAATGACATCCTTGCTTCTGCTCATGAAGAATTTGCAATGTACGAAGAAAACCTTGCAAGAATCAAAAAGGAAACAAATGATTTTAAAATCAATGTTCTCAGTATGTATAAAGACCATATTGAATCATTGAGCAAAGTGCCTGAACTTCCAAAAGAACCTGCAAATGTAGTTGAAGAACCTGCAGAAGTACCGGCTGAAGAAATAACAGAAACACCGGTTGCTGAAGAAAATACTATGCCTGAAGAACAGACAATTGTTTTTGAAAGCGAAGAACCTGCAGTTTCTGATAAGTTCAACAATATTTCTTCTCTTTTTGAATAAAATAATTCACAGAAGATTAATGTCTGACGCATTAATCTTTTTGTGCTGTATTGATAAGGAAATCAATGTTAAATATTATTATAGTAGTAATACTGGTTGCTTTGGACCAGTTGTTTAAACATCTTGCAACACAGTTTATAAGCAGTATTGCACCTGTGACGGTTATCCCGGGTTTACTTGGTTTTAATTATGTACACAATTATGGTGCGGGTTTCAGCATATTAAGCGGTAAGGTTAATTTTTTAATTGTTTTAACCTCTGTTGCATTGGCAGCTATTGCCCTTGCCATAATTTTTCATAAGTTTGAAAGCAAATTTGAAGAATTTTGTTTTGTACTTATCCTTGCCGGTGGCATAGGCAATCTTATAGACAGAGCTTTAAATGGTTTTGTAGTTGATTATCTTGAGTTTTTGTTTATAGAATTTCCTGTATTCAATTTTGCAGATATACTTATATGCTGCGGTGTTGGTCTTTTTATGGTATATACTGTAAAAACAGAGTTTTTCTCCAAAAACAAAAAGGAGAAAGGCAGCAATGAATGAAAAAATAATTCTTTATGCTGATGCCGAATGGGCAGATAAACGTATAGATGTTTTTGTTGCACAGAATACAGATTATTCTCGCAATTCTGTTCAGCTGCTGCTGGAAGACGGCAAAATCTCTGTTAATGATAAAAATGTTTCAAAAAGCTATAAGATGAAAAGCGGGGATAAGCTGGAAATTATAGTGGAAGAACCAAAAGATGTTGGTATCATGGCAGAAGAGATTCCCCTTGATATCTATTATGAAGACAAGGATTTGCTGGTGGTTAACAAACCGAAAGGAATGGTTGTTCACCCTGCAAATGGCAACGAAAGCGGAACCCTTGTAAATGCATTGATGTTTCACTGCAAAGATTCTCTGTCGGGTATTAACGGCGAGATAAGACCGGGCATTGTGCACAGGATTGACAAGGATACATCGGGTCTGCTTGTAGTGGCAAAAAACGATATTGCACACGAACACTTGGCAAAACAATTTAAAGAGCATTCAATTAACCGCATATATTATGCGATAGTATATGGTAATGTAAAAGAAGATAGCGGAGATATTGAAGCTCCGATAGGCAGACACAAAACTGACCGTAAAAAGTTTTGTATTACCGAAACGAACTCAAAGTATGCCTTTACACACTATGATGTTATTGACAGGCTTAACGGCTTTACACTTGTTAAATTAAAGCTTAAAACAGGGCGTACACATCAGATAAGGGTACATATGCAAAGCAAGGGACACCCTTTGGCAGGAGACCCTGTATATGGCCCTAAAAACTGTATAACAGAACTTAAAGGACAGGCATTGCATGCGGGTGTATTGGGATTTATACACCCTGCAACAGGTGAATATATAGAGTTTTCATCTCCATGGCCTGCAGAATTTGAGAAGTTTTACAACAGCAAAAAATTAAAATATTAAAAAGGTTATTAACCTATGAAAAACATAAAAGATATTCTTGTACTGAGTGATGTAGACAACACTTTGCTTGTTGCAGATAAAGGAATTCCGGAATATAACATTCGTATGATAAAGGAATTTCAGGAACTTGGCGGAAATTTTACAATAGCAACAGGACGTTCGCTTGAATCGGTATCGCGTTTTCTTGACAGAATAGAGCTTTCTGCACCGGCTATTATATATAACGGCGGGGTTATATATGATTTTAAAAATAAAATGTATATCATAAAAGAAACTCTTCCGGAAAATGCAAAAATCGCGCTGGATATTATACGCAGGGAATTTCCTGATGTTGGCATAGAAATTATGTGTGACAATAACCGCTTATATATGATAAGAGAAAATGCCTATACATTCAAACATGTAGAGGATGAACGGTTAAGCTATGTCAGTGCAGATATTTCCGGTATAAAAAACAACTGGATAAGAGTGCTGTTTGCAGACCGCAACAGTCGTTTGCTTGAGTTGCAGGAATTCTGCAGAACACTGCCTTTTGATGATATAGAATTTATTATGACCGGTACGGTGTATTTTGAAATGGTTCCCAAAGGGGTGTCAAAAGGCTCGGGTCTTCGCAAATTATGTGATGCTATGAATATAGATATCAAAGATACAGTGGCTGTTGGCGACTATTATAATGATATCGAGATTTTGCAGACAGCAGGATTAAGCGTATGTGTGGACAATGCTCCACAGGATATTAAAAATATTTGCCATGCAGTTGTTCCTAAATGTATGGACGGCGGAGTAGGGCATTTATTGGCACAGATTATTAAGTCATCAACGACATAATATATTTTAGGAGGATATAATGGATAAACAATTTTTGCAAACAAAAGCTTTGGAAGTTAGAAAAAGCATTGTAACAGCTGTTCATGCTGCAAAAAGCGGCCATCCGGGCGGTTCTTTGTCTCTGACAGATACTCTGACTTATCTTTACTTCTACAAAATGAATGTAGACCCTAAAAATCCAAAAATGGAAAACAGAGACAGATTTGTTCTCTCAAAAGGTCATACAGCACCGGCACTTTATTCTGTTCTTGCTGAAAAAGGTTTCTTTGACAAAGCAGAACTTCTCAAACTCAGAAAAACAGGTGCTTTGCTGCAGGGTCATCCTGATATGAAACATATCCCTGGTGTAGATATGTCCACAGGTTCCCTTGGTCAGGGCGTTTCCACAGCTGTTGGTATGGCTTTGGGCGGCAAAATCGACGGTGCGGACTACACAGTTTACACAGCACTTGGCGATGGCGAAATTCAGGAAGGTCAGGTATGGGAAGCTGCAATGGCTGCTGCACATTTTAAACTTGACAACCTTGTTGCAGTTGTTGACAATAACAACCTTCAGATTGACGGTGAAGTAAGCAAAGTTATGTCCGTTTACCCAATTGTAGAAAAATTTGAAAGCTTTGGCTGGAATGTAACAACATGTGATGCACACGATTTTGACAGCATTCATGCAGCATTTGAAAAAACAAACGAAAAGAACGGCAAACCTTGGGCAATCGTTCAGAAATCTGTAAAGGGCAAAGGTGTTTCCTTTATGGAAAATCAGGCTTCCTGGCACGGCAGCGCACCTAATGACGAACAGTATGCACAGGCAATGGCAGACCTTGAAGCTATCGGTAAAGAATTGGAGGCTAAATAATTATGGCAGAAGTTAAAAATATTGCTACAAGAGAAAGCTACGGCAATGCTCTTGCAGAACTTGGTAAAATTAACCCTAACGTAGTTGTTTTGGACGCTGACCTTGCAGGTGCAACAAAAACAGGCGTTTTCAAAAAAGCTTTCCCTGAAAGATTCTTTGACTGCGGTATTGCAGAATGCAATATGGTAGGTATTGCAGCAGGCCTTTCCACAACAGGCAAAATTCCATTTGCTTCTTCCTTCGCTATGTTTGCAGCAGGCAGAGCTTTTGAACAGATCAGAAACTCTATCGGTTATCCACACCTCAACGTAAAAATCTGCGCAACACACGCAGGTATCTCTGTTGGTGAAGACGGTGCTTCCCATCAGTGTAACGAAGATATTGCTCTTATGCGTTCTATTCCTGGCATGGTTGTTATCAGCCCTTGCGATGATGTAGAAGCAAGAGCAGCAGTGTTTGCAATGGCTGAATACGAAGGCCCTGTATATGCACGTTTTGGCAGACTTGCAGTGCCTGTTATAAATGACGAAAACTATAAATTTGAACTTGGCAAAGGTGTTACAATGCGCGAAGGCAAAGACGTAACAATTATTGCTACAGGTCTTATGGTTGCACGTGCACTTGATGCAGCTGAACAGCTTGCAGCTGACGGCATTGATGCAAGAGTTATCAATATCCATACAATCAAACCAATCGACAAAGAAATTATCGTTAAAGCAGCTAAAGAAACAGGTTTGATTATCACAGCTGAAGAACACAACGTTATCGGTGGTCTTTACAGCGCAGTTACAGAAGTTACATCTCAGGAAGCACCTTGCAAGGTTGTTCCTGTTGCAGTTATGGATACATTCGGCAAATCCGGTCCTGCAAAAGAACTTCTTGAAGTATTTGGTCTTAACGCAGCTACAATTGTGGAAAAAGTTAAAGCTAATATCAAATAAATCTATCAGATATATTTACAGCCTTACTGTATTTTGCAGTAAGGCTGTTTTTTTGAAAAATATAGCAAAAAATTGTGATAAATACTACAATATTGTTGTTTAAGAGATAAAAGTATATTATAATTATATAAATATATAATTCAGGAGATGTTTATGAAAAAGACTTTGTTTTTTCTCATAAATTTAATATTTATACTTTCTGTCGCCGGACTTAATGTTTTTGCCGACGAAACGTCTGACATTGTGTGCAATGCACCTGATGAAATCAGAGGTGTTGTTGTTACTCCGGGTGAAGATTTTGCAACAGAAGCAGGGCAGTCTGAAGACAAGGTAAAAGGGCAGATTAACAATATAATCGGTACTGTTTCTGACTATGGATTAAATACCGTATATCTCAATCTGCAGCACAGAAACGGAACGGTATATAAATCTGCATACTATCCTATGTATACAGCTTTTGATGCACTTGAGTATTTTGCGGAACAGTGTCAGCAGAACGAAATATATCTTTATGCAGTTATTAATCCTGCTATGATTGCAGCAGGTGATTTGCTGTATGATTATGGACATATATACAGCAGCACAGCTGTTCAGGCTCAAAAAAACGTAAAGGAAATTGCTGAAAACTATAATGTGGATGCAATTCTTATAGAAGGATATTACAACAGTGTTGCCGAAGACAGTTTTGATGAGTACAAAAAGTTTTCTGCAGGTATGGGCTTTGACCAATGGCTCAGAGAAAGCGCCACAGGTTTTGTAAAGTCACTTTCTAATACAGTTAAAAAAGCCAATCCGTCAGTACAGTTTGGGCTTGTATGTGACAGCGTGTGGGCCAACAGTTCATCAGTTGAAGGCGGGTCTGCCACTTCTGCAGATTTTGAAATGCGCAGTGATGCATATGTTGATTTGCCTGCAATTATGGAATGTGCAGATGTAAACACATTGCTTATTGATTTGCCGGGATCTCTGACAGATGGAGATATACCTTTTAAAAAGACTTTATCCTGGTGGCAGAATTTTTCCGCAGGATACAACAGTGATGTATGTGCACTGGTTTACAATAACAAGCTGTCTTCAAATGAAAAAGGCTGGTCATCCCCGGACCAAGTTATCCAGCAGCTTATAGCTATGCGTGATGTAAAGGCAAAAGGTGCAGCTTTTTGCAATTACAGTCATATTGAAGACAATAAAGACGGTCACAGTGACCTTATAAAAAAATATTTTAAAGGTCAGGTTTCCACAACTGATATTCTGACTACACTTACGGTAAGCCGCCCTGAACAGCTTACATATTCTACATATGAACCTAATGTAAGTTTTTATGGTGCATCTGACCCTAACTTCCCATTGCTGCTTAACGGTGATACTGTTGAACGCAATGACAAAGGTGTTTTCTCTTTGGAATACGAACTTTCCGCAGGTGAAAATATATTTGAGTTTACTCATAAAACAAAAACAGTAAAATACAATATTACCCGAAATGTAAAGATATTCCAGTCTGTAGCACCTGAAGGAGCTTTGACAGTTGAGGGAGATTCTATAGTAACAATTTCGGCATATGCATACAAAGGTTCTTCTGTTACAGCATATGTGGATGGGCTTACAATTCCGCTTATCGAAACAGACCGACAGGATGACAGCACTGATAAAAACTCTGCCTATGTGCTTTATGTAGGCGACTATCAGGTGCCTCCAGGCACATCATCTGTGCAGAAAATCGGCAATATCACTTTTAACGGTGAATGGAATGGAATTAAGCAAAGTGTGACAGGCGCAAGTATCAAAGTAACTGCTTTACCGCCGGAACCTATTGTTATAGGTGAAAAGGGCAATATGATTGAAGTTACCGCTTCCCAGGCAAGAACATACCCTGCATCTGTTCTCAATGCTGACCCATCAGGAGACAGCTTCCCATTGCCGTCTGGCAGCCGAGACTTTATCGCAAGCGATATGCTGACCTTTACAAGCGGAAGCACAACAAACAACTACTATATACTTCGTTCAGGTGTGCGTATAAATGCAGCAGATGTTAAGGTTCTTGGTGAGCAGGAAGTTGTTGCAAACAATATTTCTGAAGCAAGTGTATATTCTGACGGCGGATATATTTATCTTAAATTAAAACAGGATCAGCCTATGGCTTATAAAACTGTTTTACCGGGACTTGCACTTGATACAAATAACGGCATAGGTTCATTTAATTCAAATTCTATTACCTTTACATTCAACAATGTAGAAAATGTTCCTGATAACATTTCTGTTGCAGAAAACAACGTTTTCTCATCGGCATCTATCTCCAAAAACGGAACTGATGCAACGATAACATTGTATTTCCACGGTGCAGGCAGATTTGCAGGCTATCGTGCCTTCTACAGTGACGGATATCTTTATTTCAGATTTACCAATACGCCGTCTTCTCTTGCGGGGGCAAAAATTTATCTTGACCCTGGTCATGGCGGATATGACAGTGGTGCACTGCCTATTGAAGGTATGAAAACTGAAGCACAGATAAACAGAGAAATAGCACAAAAAGTTGCTGCAATTCTGCAGTCAAAAGGTGCTAATGTAAAAATGACAGATACAACAAACTTTGTCAGCTTGTCAAACAGAGTGCAAATGTCGCAGGACTATTCACCACATCTGTTTATCAGCTTGCATCAGAATTCTTCCACATCACCAAATGCAACAGGCACGGAAGTGTGGTATTTTAACCCTTATTCTGAAGTTTTTGCAGATCATATTTCATCCGGAGTTGCTTCTGCACTTGGCATACGGGACCGTGGTGAAAAATACGGCTGGTATGCTGTAACCACACATATGGAATTTCCTGCTGTTCTTGTAGAACACGGTTTCCTTTCAAATGTTGCGGAATATGATAAACTTAAAGATGACAGTTATCAGAATGCCGCTGCACAGGCAATAGTAAATGCAATAGAATCAGCATTTAAAGCTAAATAGTTAAAAAACACATCGGGAAAGCCGATGTGTTTTTTTGTTAATAATATGTTTTGTTTTTTCATATATATTAACAGGGTGATATCAATGAAAAATGAAACAGAAATAAAAAACAAATCTGTTGCCAGATATAAAAACATAAGTACAGATAATTTATATCTGTACACACAGATTATTATAACAATTATAATGGTTATTTCCTGCATAATGCTTAAACTGAAAAATGAAGATATTTTCTATCAGCTAAGGGAAGACTATAAAATGTTTTTTGCAACCGAAACAGTATACGAAAGCAACTTTTCTTATAAAAATTTCTTAACTGTTATATCTGATGAAGCAAAAGAAAAATATGAAGAATTTGTTCAGACACTGTGTTATGTTTATGGAAAAGGTGCCAATGACACATATCCGTCCAATATATCGATGATGAAATTCACTCCAGATAAAAAGGGTACAATGCCGCTGAACGGATATATCACATCAAAATTTGGTATCAGAAAAAACCCATTTAACAGCAAGGAAAAGGATTTTCATACAGGTACAGATATAGCAGCAGAAAAGGGAACATTTATAAAATCAGCTTTTGATGGAACTGTAACAGAAACAGGGTATACCGATATTGCGGGAAATTATATAAAGATACAGTCCGGCACAGATATTCAGACTTTTTATGGGCATACACAGTTTATTTTTGTACGTCAGGGTGATGCTGTTTTACAAGGGCAAACAATTGCTACAGTGGGAGATACGGGATTGGTTACAGGTCCTCATCTGCATTTTGAATTGCTGTACAAAGGCAACAGAGTAAACCCGGTTTATGCGGTGGAATAATTGAAATATTTTACACTGGTTATAGTATTTTTTTCTTTGATATTTGACAGACTTAATATTTTTTTGTTTCTGCTTATAAGTGCATTATTGCACGAAGCAGGACACATACTGGTTTGTATTGCTTTAAAAACAAAACCCAAAATATCAATTTCTCCCTTTGGCATAAAACTGTGCGGTTATCCTCAAAATAAAATTTCAAAACTTATGGTTTTATCCGGCGGTCCCTTTGCTAATCTATTGATAATTATTATAATGTCATTTTTGCTGTGTCACAGGTTTAGTTTAAATAAATATATATTTATGTGTATAAATATTGTGATTATGCTTTTTAATTTGCTGCCGATACATTTTCTTGATGGAGGGCAGATTATTTTATTGTTTTGTAATGGCAAGATAATAAGAAATATTATGGATATATGCGGATTTATAGTATTAGCAATGGTTATATTTGTTTTTTCTGACAATATACTTTTGTCTTTGTCAGCGTTTGGTTTGTTCGTGATATATTACTTTATAAATAAAAAATGCCTGCATCTGTTCTGATGCAGGCCGATTTTCTGTTATTTCCAGCTGAATTTATAATTCCCGTATGCTTTGTAACATTCAACAGAAAGGTAATATTTGCCGCTGTCAAGCATTAAAGTTATATTGTTATTTTCAGGGGTAAGTGTAAACAGTTCCTGTTTTCTACAATTTCGCATAACTGCTTTTATTTCGCCGTTTTCAAGATTGCAGTCAAAAGTAAATGTATATTCGCAATCTTTATTCAAAATTAATACACGCCTGATGTAGCCAGTACATGCTTTAAAAACAGCAGAAAGATTTTTTTGGCTGATATTGTTTTTTCCGATAAACAAGAGTGCTTTTTTGCTGCTGAAGGAACAAATTCCGTTTTGATATAATATGTAAATTATTGCAGTAACGGCAACGAACAAAATAATTATCTTTACAAACATAATACACCTCCGACTATTTTCATAATAATTTTATCATATTTGCATTAAAGGGACAATAATATTTGAAAAAGTATGTGATATATGATAAACTATTATGTAAACTTATTTTCAGGGGGAAATATGATAGACAACAAACTTAAATCAGCCCTTTTATCAATTCAGAAGCCTGCAAGATATACAGGCGGCGAACCGGGCTGTGTAATTAAAGATAAAAAAGATATAGATGTAAGATTTGCATTCTGTTTTCCTGATACATACGAAGTAGGCATGTCACATCTTGGCCTCAAAGTTATCTATGATGTATTGAATAAACAGCCTAATATCTGGTGCGAACGCTGTTTTGCACCATGGACTGATATGATTGAACAGATGAAGCAGAGAGATATTCCTCTGTTTGCACTTGAAAGCAAAGACCCTCTTACAGCATTTGACATAGTTGGCTTTACTTTGCAGTATGAGCTTTCTTACACAAATGTTCTTCTTATGCTGGAACTTGCGGGTATTCCGTTCTATGCAAAGGACCGTGACGAAACAATGCCACTTATCTGTGCAGGCGGCCCTTGCACCTGCAATGCTGAACCTATGGCAGATTTCTTTGATTTTATGTTCCTTGGCGAAGGTGAATATCACACTGTTGAGGTTTGCAATAAACTTAATGAGCTGAAAAAATCAGGCAAAAGCAAAAAGGATATTCTTGTTGAACTTTCAAAAATTGATGGTATTTATGTACCGTCTTTATATCAGATAGAATATAACGAAGACAATACAATCAAGTCTGTTTCATCCGATGTAAATGCACCTATACCTTGCTCAAAAGCTATCGTACGCGATTTTAAAAATATGCCGTTCCCAACAGATGTTGCTGTGCCTATGATTGGCGCAATTCACGACAGGGCAATGGTTGAGGTTCTGCGCGGCTGTGTACGTGGCTGCCGTTTCTGTCAGGCAGGTTTTATATACCGTCCGTTCAGGGAAAGAGATGCAGATCTGATTAATGACGGTGCAAAAGAACTCTGCAAGTGTACAGGCTATGAAGAAGTGTCGCTCACATCACTTTCCACAAGTGACCATCCACAGCTGGAAGAGCTGCTTGACAAAATGATGGTATGGACCGAAAAAGAAAAGGTTAACATTGCTTTGCCGTCTCTGCGCGTAGATAATTTTTCGGAAAGTCTGGTAGAAAAAGTTTCAAAAGTGCGTAAATCAGGCCTTACTTTTGCGCCGGAAGCCGGCACACAGCGTCTGCGTGATATCATCAATAAAAATGTAACAGAAGAAGAAATAGAAAAAACCTGCAAACTGGCATTCAAAGCAGGATATTCTGCTGTTAAGCTTTACTTTATGATGGGGCTTCCTGGTGAAACAATGGAAGATATCAAAGGTATTGCGGATACAGCTAAAAAGGTTATTGAATATTATTATTCCATGCCGGACAGACCAAAGGGCAGAGGTGCGGAAGTATCTATCAGTGTAGCATGTTTTGTGCCAAAACCATTTACACCATTCCAGTTTGTTGCTCAGGATACAGCCGAAGAATTTAAAGCAAAGCAGGCATATCTGCTTGAATGCTGTGCAAACAACAGACGTATCAAGGTAAGCTATCATGATTCTGATACAAGTTTCCTCGAAGCTGTATTTGCACGCGGCGACAGGAAACTGTCTAAAGTTATTCTTGATGCATACAAAAAAGGTAGTATATTTGACGGTTGGTTTGAATGCTTCAATTATCAGAAATGGCTGGACGCATTTGCAGAAAATGGTATTGATATGGCGTTTTATGCAAACAGACAGCGCGCATTGGATGAAATAAATCCTTGGGATCATATCAATTACGGTGTAACAAAAGAATTTTTAATCCGTGAATATCAGAAATCACTTGAAGCAATGACTTCAAAACCTTGCAACAAGCAGTGCTATAACTGCGGCGCAAATAAACTGTTGGGGAGGGCTTGTTTTGAATACAATAAGACTTAAATTCAGAAAAAAAGGTCTTTCTATCTATTATTCTCAGCTTGACCTTCAGCGTGTTATGGCGCGTGCACTTAAAAAATCAGGACTGCCGGTATGGTATTCACAGGGATTTAACCCTCATATTTATATGACATTTACTTTGCCGCTTTCTCTTGGACACGAAAGTGAATGTGAAAGTGTGGATTTCCGCCTTAATGAAGAAATTACAGAAGCAGAAATACTCAATGCACTTGAAGGCACTTTGCCTCAGGGGATTGAACTTGTTTCTGCACAGGCACCTGACTATGATGCACGCAGTATTATGTATGCAAAATATGATATTACCATTTACGGAGAAAACAGCAAAATCAGAAATGCACTGGACAATTATGCAGCACTTGAACAGGCAACAGTAACCAAGGTTACTAAAAAAGGCCAGAAAGATATTAATTTAAAAGAGCTTATAAAAGACATCATTATTATCGATGAAAAAGAAGGCGAAGTTACTTTCAACGCTGTTTATCCTGCAGGCACACCACTGAATATAAATCCACAGCTTCTGCTGGACTTTTTAAAGGATAATTATGGTATAGAAGTGATAGATGCCTTTGTAATACGCAAAAATCTTTTTGATAAAGATATGAACATATTGCAATAAAATTTGTTACAGAATATGTACAATTTGTTTAAATTTTGCTTGACACTATAATATATATTGTGGTATTATATTTAGGCGTTAGTATCTGTTGAGCCATCAACAGGTTTAATGTATTAATAAAACATAACATTAAACGGGTGGTCCGCTGGTGATAACACAGTTTATCATTTATGAACACTGGTAAAATCATGGAGGAAAAAATGGACGCAATTAAATTGATGACAGAAGGCATGCTTAAAGCAGAAAAACCAGTTGTTAACGTTGGTGACACAGTTAAAGTTCACGTTCGTATCAAAGAAGGTGAAAGAGAAAGAATTCAGGTGTTTGAAGGCACAGTTATCGCTAAAAAACACGGTGGTATCAGCGAAACATTTACAGTAAGACGTGTTGCTTACGGTTGTGGTGTTGAAAGAGTATTCCCAATCAACAGCCCATTCGTAGAAAAAGTAGAAATTGTTCGCTCCGGTCGTGTTCGTCGTGCTAAACTCTTCTACCTCAGAGACCGCGTTGGTAAAGCTGCTAAAGTTAAAGAAAAACTTAAATAATCAATCAAGAAAGAGGACACATTGTTGTCCTCTTTTGATTTATATAAACATATAATGGGGTTTCATTATGAAAAAATCTTCACTTAAAAATTTTTACGAGTTTTTTGAAAGCATTGTTGTAGCATTGCTTGTTATTATTGTGCTGGTTGTTTTTGTTTTTCGTGCTGTAACGGTGGACGGAACTTCAATGGAACCAAACTTCCACCACGGTGAAAAACTTATAACAACAAATCTGTTCTATAATGCAGAAAAAGGTGATATCGTTGTTATAGATAAAAACAATGTACTTGGTAAGCCTGTTATAAAAAGAGTTATTGCAACTGCAGGTGATACTGTTAAATATGAATGCGCTACCGACACTGTATATGTAAATGGAGAAAAACTCAGCGAAGATTATATAATGCTGGATAATTCACCAAATCCATATACAGAAGATATAGAAATCACTATAGATGACGGTTATGTTTTTGTTATGGGTGATAACAGAAACAATTCCAACGATTCACGCAACAGTGCTATAGGACAGATAAACGAAAAAAATATTTTGGGCAAAGCTGTGCTGAAAATATTTCCATTTAACAGTATAGGAGTTGTTAAATAATGAAATACGAAGATTTTGAAATACTTCAGGAACATAATGTAAATCATCAGCAGATACACTGGTTTCCGGGGCATATGATGAAAACATTGCGCCTTATGGAAAAAGAGGTAAAAAATGTTGATGTTGTAATTGTGCTGCTTGATGCACGCATACCGTTTTCCAGCCAGAATCCTGAAATTGAAAAGATTATTGCAAACAAAAACAGAATATATATTCTTAACAAGCAGGACCTTGCAGACCCTGAAATTACTGCAGAATGGATTAAATATTTTAAAGATAAAGGAACAGGTGCCATTGCTTTAAACAGCAAAACAGGCAAAAATTTCGGCTCTGTTAAGGCACAGATAGACAGAGAACTAAAAGAACTGCTTGAGAGAAGACAGAACAAAGGCATTGAAGGTGTAAAAATCCGTGCAATGCTTTGTGGTATTCCTAATGTTGGCAAGTCCACATTTATCAATGGTTTTGCAGGCCAGCAGCGCGCAAAAGCAGCTGACCGCCCTGGTGTAACACGCGGCAAACAGTGGATAACTGTAGATAATTTTGAGCTTCTTGATATGCCTGGTGTTCTGTGGCGCAAATTTGACAATAACAATATTGCATCAAACCTTGCCTTTATCGGTTCTATAAAAGATGATATTCTTGATATTGAGATGCTTGCAATGTCACTTATAGATCAGCTTAAAAATATATATCCCAAAATGCTTATGGAGAGATATAAACTTGACGAAGCAGATCTGGAAATGGAAAATTATGATATTCTGCGCAAAATCGCACGCAAACGAGGTATGCTGCTTCCGGGAAATGAAGAAAACACAGAACGTGCAGCTATAATGCTTTGTGATGAATTCCGAGCTTCCAAATTGGGCAGAATTTCGCTGGAAAGGCCTGAAGATTATGAATGATTTGTTCCTGTATGACAAGGCTATAAAGGCTGATTTTCCGCTTTTATGTGGTGTTGACGAAGCAGGCAGAGGTCCTCTGTGTGGCCCTGTATGCTGTGCTGCAGTTATTTTGAAAGATGATTTTTGCTGTGACGAAATAAATGACTCGAAAAAAATCAGCGAAAAGAAAAGAGAAAAACTTTTCGATATAATTATAGAAAACTGTGTTTCGTACAGTATTGTATTTGTAGAACCGCATATAATTGATGATATAAATATCCTTAATGCTTCACTTTTGGGTATGAAGCAAGCTGTAAAGCAATTAAACTTGACACCAAATATGGTCATTGTGGACGGTAATAAAGTGCCGCCACAGATGGAAATTGAAACAAAAGCTGTTGTAAAAGGAGATGCCAAAAGCCTTTCAATTGCGGCAGCATCAATTCTTGCAAAAGTAAGCCGTGACAGATATATGCAGAATCTGCACGAACAGTATCCGCAGTACAGACTGGATAAACATAAAGGATATCCTACAAAGCTGCACTATGAAATGCTTGCAGAGTATGGCATACAGGATTTCTATCGCAGAAGTTTTCTTAAAAACAGACCGGAGCTTTTGAAATGAATATAAAAAAAGTTATTGGCAATACAGGCGAAGAAAAGGTTGTGTGGAAATATCGCTTAAAAGGATATCGGATACTGGCACGCAATTTTTCCTGCAGATACGGCGAACTTGATATTGTTGCACAAAAAGACGATACAATAGCTGTAATAGAAGTAAAAACACGCAAAAACGATAAATTTGCGCAGGCAAAAGAATTTGTTGATTACCGCAAACAGGAAAAGA
>JAFSAW010000025.1 GCA_017442085.1 Oscillospiraceae bacterium
TGCGCCAAGTTTGTTGCCTGGGAGCATGCCTTCTACTGCAAGGTACATAGCTTTGTCAGCTTTTGTAGCCATCAATGTGCGGTAGTTAACGGATTTCATGCCGCCGATCCAGCCTGTGTGGTGGTGGTAGAATTTTTTGTCAAGTTTAGCACCTGTGAGAACTGCTTTTTCACAGTTGATGATAACAACGTGGTCACCGCAGTCTACGTTTGGTGTGTATGTTACTTTGTGTTTACCGTTCAAAAGAACAGCAGCTTTTGCAGCAACACGGCCAAGTGGTTTGCCTGCTGCATCAATCACGTACCATTTACGTTCTACTTTTGTAGGGTTCTGAAGATATGTGCTCATTTTAGTCCTCCTGATAGATTTTAGATATATATAATTCTATACAAAATTAAAAGCCTTGTATCAAGGCAAGATTTATTGTACCACATATACCCCAAAAGTCAATAAATTTTTGCAAAAAAATTAATCAAAAATTGATTATCTCTTGTTTTCTTATGTTTTGCTCGTTTTTGCTCGGTTTTTCTTCATAGGCAATTTACAAAAAAGCCTTGTTTTATATGTGTAAAACAGATATAATATAATCGAAATTTTGTGGAATTTAGCTATTGAAATGGCATTTGATACATTTTGCCGACGGGTAAGGCAAATACTGTTTAGAGTTTGACTGATAACCTGATTATGTCTGAAATATAAAGGTGAAGGCTATGTATAAAAGGTATATTAAAAATGTGAGTTTGAAAATTTTATTTGTTATATTCACAGTATATAGTTTTTGCATGACTGCTTATGCTGACGGGGATAGCTGTATATCAGGTTTAGAGGTTGAATATACAATTCCCGAAAGTTCTTTTACACACAAAGTAAAATTGTGGAGGGAAGAATTTTTTGAAAATAATCCTGGTGAAGTAACTGATATATATTATTTATCCTTGCCATATGGGGCTAAGGGGCAGGATGTTGCTATACATTACCCGGTTGAATATGATATAGCTATAGATGATATTACGTTGAGTAACGGCAAATTTAATTTAAGACTGGCAGAGGGACAGCATACACTTGACTGTAACGGTCAGGAATATATTATTTATGTTTTTTATTTGTCAGATATTCCTGCAGTATATCTGGATGTCGATACTGATATTGAAGATTTTAACAAAAGAAAAGAGGTTAAGACAACCGGAAATATTGCAATTGTAAACGATGGTATTTTAGAGTACGAAGGGCCTCTTGAATATATGAAAGGCAGAGGCAACAGTACATGGTGGGATAAGGATAAAAAGCCGTACAATATCAAACTTGAAAAAAAGGCAAATCTTTTTGATATGGGCAGTGCCAAAAAGTATATACTTCTGGCAGACGCATATGATGACACAAGGCTAAAAAGCAAAATTGCCTACGATCTGGCACAGGCTGTCGGTGTGGAATATACATCAGATGCTGTCAATGTAAATCTGTTTGTCAACAATGAATATTATGGTAAATATACCTTTACCGAAAAGGTGGAGACGGACAAAAACAGGGTAGAAATTCTGGATATGGACGGCATTATAAAGGATATGAATCCGGAACTTGAAAATCTTGCTGATGTAATAGAAAAATCAAATCCGGATATAACTTCATATACTCCAAATGTATATTTATGGGCAGATGTTGAAAACAAACCAAAAACCACAGATGGCGGCTTTTTGCTGGAGTTGGATTTTGCAGTAAGATATGATAACAATCAATGTGGATTTGTATCTGATTACGGTCAGTATGTTGCCATAAACAGTCCTGAATTTGCAACAAAGGAACAGGTTGAATATATCCGTGGATTTTATCAGGAATTAGAGGATGCTCTTTTAAGTGATGACGGATATAATAAAAACGGAAAGCATTATAGTGAATATATTGATGTGGAATCTTTTGCGAAGATATATGTTTATAATGAATTTTCAAGAAACCTTGACGGAGGAATATCCTCGTTTTATCTGTATAAGGATGTAGACGGAAAACTGTTTGCAGGACCTGTATGGGATATGGACAGCTCGTTTGGTAAAATCGGAAGTTTTAACGGCAGAGATGTATCTCAGCCGGAGGGAATAGCGATGACCGACGCAAAGGATTATACAAATCCAAGTGTATATTCTTTGCTGGCACTTTGCTGCAAGCACAGCGATTTCAGAAATATTGCAGCAGTACAATGGAATGAATGTTTTTGGCCATATGTCTGTAAAATGACAGAAGATATTCAAAATATGTCTGCAGCACTTGAAAATGATATAGTTTCAGACTTGATACGCTATAGTGAAGTCAGGACGGACAGCATACAGAGCGTAAGAGAAGCTTATGTAACTGATATAGGAAATCTTAAAGACTTTATAGCTAAAAGAATTGAATATATGTCGAGATATTATGATAAAGACACTCATTTTGTACAGTATTGTTCAAACGGCGGACAAGGTATAATGATAGATGTCAACACATATTTAAAGAACAATACCGCAACTGTATCAGAATGTGATTTTGAATACGACGATATCGAATTTATTGGCTGGAATACCAAATATGACGGCAGCGGAAAATGGTACTACCCTGAAGACAGCATTGTAATGGATGACAGCGATGTTTATTTATTTGCACAATGGCAAGGTCAGACAGGGGTTGAATACAAACCGGCACCACAAAAGAATTTAACAATACTGCAGCGGATTGCAGAATATATAAAATCTGTTTTTTGATATATCTGCATTACAATTAATAAAAAAGGTGAAGACAAATGGCACAGCATTTTCAGCGTTTATGCGGGCTCAGCCGCAAGGCAATAACAGGATATGATATGATACAGGACGGGGATAAAATCTGCGTGGGTGTATCAGGCGGCAAGGACAGTGTGGCACTGGCACTGGTGCTTAAAAAGCTGCAAAGCTATATGAATATAAAATTTGATATGGTTGCCGTTACACTGGACCTTGGCTTTAACGGCCAGCAGACAGACTATTCGGTTCTTGAAAAACTTTTTGCCGAACACGGTATTGAATATGTGATAAAACGCACTGAAATAGGCGAAATTATCTTTGACCAGCGCAAAGAGGCAAACCCATGTTCCCTTTGTGCCCGTATGCGCCGCGGTGCACTGCATGATGTGACAAAGGAGCTTGGCTGCAACAAAATTGCCCTTGGACATCACCTTGATGACGCTATCGAAACTTTTTATATGAATCTGTGGAACGAGGGCAGAATAGGCACTTTCAGCCCTGTTACATATCTTTCCATAAAAGACATTACAATGATACGTCCGTTTGTTCTGGCAATAGAACAGGATGTAATCCGTGCAGTGAACGAGATACAGATGCCAATTGTGGAAAGCAAATGTCCTGCTGACGGGGTGACAAACCGTCAGAACATCAAAAACTGGGTTATGGACCGCTGCCGCGAGGATACATCATTCCGCGCAAAAAGCCTGAACGCATTTCAGAAAAAAGACCTGGACGGCTGGGGATTGAAGAATAAGGGATGAAGATTAAAAAATGATGAAATATAGCAGACAGCTGAAATTATTGATTGTATGTATTGCTTTTGCAGTAATATCTGTTGCTTTTTCTGTCCCTGTTTATGCGGATAATATACAGGACACTGTTTATATAGAATATACTCTCCCCAATGGTTTTAAATATCAGCTTAAACCGTCAGTTATTGACAAGCGTGATATTGATGATAGGAATGATGATAATGAAGCCATACTCGAATATGTATTTCTTATTCCGAAAGCTGCTGAAGACAGTGAGCTGACATTATATCCGTCAACAGCAACCCTGAAAGATGTTTCAATGAAGCATAATAAAGGGGTTGTTGATGAAGGAACATACACTCTGACAGCATACGGAGAAGAATATACTGTTGTGATAGCCTATGGTTCGGATATTCCTCAGATATATATCGGTATAGAAGACGGTGCAATAGAATTTGTGCATGAAAACAAAGATAATAAAGCAAAAGGAAATATAGTTGTAACGGATGGCAGGACAATCGAATATGATGGGAAACTTGAATACATAAAAGGACGGGGAAATGCCACCTGGTCATTACCGCAGAAACCATACAATATAAAACTTGCGGCAAAGAGCAATCTGTTTGGTATGGGGGCAGCAAAAAAGTATTCTCTTCTTGCAAATTTTGATGATTACACATGTATAAGAAATAAAATTGCATATGATTTTGCAGACGAGGTTGGCATACCATACACATCTGATATTCAGATGGCAGATCTTTATCTGAACAATGTGTACTTCGGTAATTATGCTATTACAGAAAGTGTTGAAATTGATAAAAACAGAGTTAATATATTTGATATAGATGTACTGAATGAAACTTTCAATCCTGAAACAGATTTTGAAAATCTTAAGCTTCAGGGGGTTGCAGGGGAAGAATCGTGGGAGACAAGAAGTTCGTACAAATGGTATGATTTGCCAAACGAAGCTGCAGCACAGATAAATGGCGGGTATCTGCTTGAGATAGAATTTGGCGGACGATATAAATTGGATGAAGGACCGGGGTTTGTAAGTGCTTACGGTCAGCCGGTAGTAATAAAAAGCCCGAAATATGCATCACAGAAACAGGTGGAGTACATAATGGACTATTATCAGCAGTTTGAAGATGCACTTTTTAACGACAGTGGGTACAACCGATACGGAAAACATTACAGTGAATATATAGATATAGAGTCTTTTGCTAAAATGTATGTGTTTCAGGAATATGTGCAGAATCTTGATGCAGGCATATCATCATCTTTTATGTACAAGGATTTAGATGGAAAGCTTGAAGCAGGACCTGTATGGGATATGGACAACTCTATATCAAGTGCATGGTGGAGAAACGGAAAATCGCTGTCAAATCCAAACAATATATGGGTGGCTGACGGCAGGAGGTTTGAAAGTCTTGAGGGTAAAACCTTGTTCGCACTGTTGTGGACTCATGCGGATTTCCGTGATGAAGCAGCAAAACAGTGGAAAGAATATTTTGAACCCAACATAGATAAAATTTATTCAGAGATTCAGCGGCAGTCAGAACTTACAGAAGATTCTGTAAAAATTAATCAGTATATATGGAAAAACCCAAGAAATTATTCCGATATAAAATCTATTGAGGAAAAGTATTATGGTCAGATAGAAAAAATTGAAAAATATATACTTGACCGTGCAGAGTTTATGTCAGAATTTCTTTCTGAAAAAAATAACTATATAATATATGCTCGCAATGGTGGCGGTGGGGTTACCCTTGATCCGGCAAGCTACAGTGAAGGAGCTGAGGCTGTAGTTTTGGAATCTGAGTATAGTTATGACGGCGTAGGATTTTTAGGATGGAATACTTCCAATGATGGCAGCGGAGACTGGTATATGCCTGGAGATATACTGAAAATGCCTGGAGAAAATGTTGTTTTGTATGCACAGTGGGAAGGTATGGGTGCCGCAGAAGTGTATCAGAAAAGAGAAGAAACAAACATATCTCTGATGCAGATGGTAATCAGTAAGATAGAATCACTTTTTTACAACTGACAATAGATTGGAGCAACTATGAATTTACCTGAAAAACATTGCTGGGCAGAGATTTCTCTGGATGCAATAAAATCCAACTACAATTTTATAAAAAACAGTTTCAAAAAGCCTTTTTATGTGGTGCTCAAGGCTGATGGATACGGCCACGGTGCAAGGTATCTGGCAAAGGTATACGAAGAAATGGGTGCTTTTGGCATTGCGGTTTCCTGCTTTGCAGAAGCTGTGGAACTTCGCAGCAGCGGCATAAAGCTGCCGGTGCTTATTCTGGGATATACAAGCCCGGAAAAAGCCACAATGCTGGCAAAAAACAACATAAGCCAGACTGTGCACAGCCTGGAATATGCAAAACAGCTTCAGCAGCACAGCCTTTATCCTATAGACTGTCATCTCAAGCTGGATACAGGCATGGGGCGCATAGGCTTTGACCTGATAGGTGATAAAGAAAAAGCATATGCCGAAATGAAAGAGCTGCTTGAACTGCCAAATCTCCGTTTCAGCGGCATTTTCAGCCATTTTCCTGTGGCGGACAGCCTTGGCACAGAGGAGATAGCATATACACAGCGACAGATTGAACTGTTCGGCGAAGCTGTGGAATATCTGACAAGATACGGTTTTAACTTCAAAACAGTTCACGGGCAGAACTCTGCAGGTATCCTGCGCAAACTTGATGGTAATTTCAACACAATGCGTGCAGGAATTATACTTTATGGTATGTTTCCAAGCGAAAGCCTTGCGGGCGGAGACCTGACACCTGTCATGGAGGTTAAAACCGTTGTGACGCACGTCAAGGAAATCGGTAAAGGCCAGTGTGTAGGATACGGTTTCAGCTATAAGGCGGATTTTCCTACCACGGTGGCAACAGTTGCAATAGGCTATGCTGACGGCCTGCCAAGAGCGGTAAAGGATAAAAACTACACAATGCGCATAAACGGTGTTGACTATCCGCTTATTGCTGTGTGTATGGACCAGTGTATGCTGGATGTCACATTTGGCAATGTAAAGGCAGGCGATGAGGTTGTGGCAATGGGCGGCAGCGGCAGCCAGTGCTTTGACAATATTGCAAAACTTACCGGCACAATCAACTATGAAATACCTTGTGGCATACAGCGCCGTGTACCAAAAGTTTTTGTGGAAAACGGCAAGGTTGTTTATGTAGAGAACAATATGGGATAATTCCCAAAGTTTAATTGTAAATGGTATACAAGAGGTAATTTAATTTGAAATATAAAAATATATTATTTGTTAAATTAAATTCATATATAAATAGGAGTATTGGTATAGCGACGGTTTTGGTGGCTTTGATTTTAATTCCTTTTTCTGTATCGGCTTCTTATTTTGATAAAAATGATATATGCATTGATTATACTTTGCCAAATGGTGTTAAATATAGCCTGAAACCTTCAGTGGTTACAACTTCAGATAAGTCTGCAGAAACAGAGATAACATATGAAGAATATGTATTTGTTTTGCCTTACTCTGTAAAAGATTCTAAAGTTGATGTATATCCGCAACCTCTTTATAAAGGGGAGACTGAGGTTGGAAAAGATGGTGTGGTGTTGGAACAGGGAATATATACTATGTATTTGGAAGAAAAAGAATACATAATAAATGTTCTTTATGCAAGTGATATTCCGCAAATATATATTACTCTTGGAGAAGAGGAACTGAAAAAAGTTTATGAAGATAAAACGTATAGAACTTGTGGGAAAATATTAATAGTAGATGGGGATACTGTAGAATATAATAATGAATTAGAATATCTTAGCGGAAGAGGAAATGCTTCGTGGCAGAGTTCTCAAAAACCTTATAATATAAAATTAAAAGCTAAATCTAAAATATTTGAAATGGCACCTTCAAAAAAGTTTTGTCTTATATCAACAGCAAGTGAAAGCCTTGGAATAAGAAATAAAATAGCCTTCGATTTTGCTGAAAATGTAGGAATAGAATATATGCCTGAAACAGAGATGATTGACTTATATATAAATGGAATTTACAGAGGAAACTATTGCTTTTCAGAACGAATAGAGGTATCAGAAGAAAGAATTAATATTTTCGATTTAGAGGAACTTAATCAACAATTTAATCCGGGAGTTGATTTTGAACAATGTGCAACAGGTGGGGATATAAAAGAAAAAATGTGGGCACGTGCAGGCTCATACAAATGGACTGAAATACCAAATGAGGCAACAGATAATCTTGATGGTGGATTTTTGCTTGAACTGGAGACAGGTTATCGTATCGATAATGTTAAATCCAGTTTTGTGACAATACATGGGCAACCTGTTGCGATAAAAAGTCCGGAATATGCTTCGCAAAAACAAGTTGAATATATTCGAAATTATTTTCAGGAATTTGAATATTCAATACTGAATGATACGGGTTACAGTAATGAGGGAAAGCATATGAGTTGGTATGCAGATATGCAATCATTTGCAAAAATGTTTGCATATCAGGATTATTTAATTAATCTTGATGCAGGTATTACATCTTTCTATATGCACAAAGATTTGAATGGAAAGTTTGTTGCGGGACCGGCATGGGATATGGATATTTCAATAGCGAGCACTTCAAACAGATTTGGAAAAGATATGGATGATCCTGAGTGCATATGGGCTGGAGATATTTGGAGGGTTGATGCTACGGAATGGAGAAATTTTCTTACAATGCTTTGGACGCATGAAGAATTCAGAAATATGGTTGCCTGGCAGTGGAGAGAAAATTTTTCGCCTGAAACAGAAAATTTTTTGAACAATACAAGAACAGTATATGAGGAGACAAAGAATTCACTTATAGCGTCAAGATATATTTATATCAATAGCAAAAATAAAAATGTTGAACAGATAAATTATCAACTTGAAAAAGAATTGGATAAAGTTTTGTTATTTATTGAACAGCGGAGCGATTTTATGGATGAGTATCTTTCTGAAGAACGGCACAGTTTAATTTATGCGAATAATGGAGGATACGGAGTAACAATTGACCCTAATACTTACAATTCTAATGAAACAGTAGAGGTGCTAAAAGAAGAATATATTTTATCAGGCGCAGAATTTATCGGATGGAACACAGAGCGTGACGGAAGCGGTGAATGGTATTATCCGGGAGACACTGTTGTAATAGGTGAGCAAAGCATGGTCCTTTATGCGCAGTGGTCTAATGGGTATTGCTTGCCTGAATATAATGAAGCAGTGGTTGAAAGTACATCGCTGTTACAGATGTTGTTGAATAAAATAAGAAATTTGTTTTAAACAAATTAATAAAGTGGAGATAGTCTGAACTATCTCCACTTTTTTGTTAAAAAATATTTATTGCGGCTGTGCAAACATTTAACAGTTAAAGTAAATTATCTGCAATATATAAATCTGAAGGCAAATTTTACCGCTTGAATATATAACACATAAAAGCTATTGTTGAAAATATGAGCAGGAAAAAGTAATTAATCAACTTATTTTTTCATCACGCTTGCGCCGAAGGTTACAGGCTTTGCGGTAAATACACTGCGCAGATTGAGTTTTTGGGAGAGAGTTTCTTCCTTAAGAGCTTCTGCGGCGGCTTTTGCTTTTTCTTCGTCATCAAAAATGCCAAATACTGCGGCACCGCTGCCTGTCATCATGCTTCCGATAGCACCAAGCTGCACAAGAGCTTCTTTTATAGGTTGTGTTTCATCGCTGCCGGCGGCAGTTTCCAGGTCGTTTGCCATATATTTTGCAATATCAGCAAGATTTCTGTCCTTTATTGCGTTCACCAGTTTATCAGTTTCCACAAGGGTTTTAATGCCGTTTGCATCATAGTTTGCGTATGCCTGAGGTGTGGATACGCCATTGGCAGGCATACAGATAACAAGTGGGTATTCGGGCATCTGCGGGCAGGGCAGAACAATATCACCTGTGCCCTGGATGCGCTTGGTGCCGCCGTGTATCATAAACGGAATATCACTGCCGCACATAAGCCCTATCTCGCACATCTGGCTGGTGGTAAGTTTTGTGCCGTACATATGGTTAAGACCCACAATAACACCTGCAGCATCAGCACTGCCGCCTGCCATACCTGCCTTGATAGGTACGTTTTTCTTTATGTGGATATGTACACCGCCCTGAATGCCTGTATATTCAAAGAATTTCATAGCGGCCTTTACAGCTGTGTTTTTGCTGTCGGTAGGGATAAACTTGGCGTTGCTTGCCATTGTGATTTCGTCCTGCTTTGTCAGTGTAACATATTCAAACACCGACACTGTCTGCATTATCATATCCAGCAGGTGATAGCCTTTTTCGTCCACACCTGTGATATCCAGACTCAGATTTATTTTTGCAGGGGCAATAACCTTTACCTGTTCCATAAAAGCACCTCTTGAAATGTATAACTGCTGCACGGCAGTATGTCTGTAAAAAGTTATAATATTAAGATTATCTTATCACAGCTATAGCCTTTTTTCAATTGACAAAATCTTATTAAGACCTATAATATATAATAGATAAATATGTATTAAATATGTTTATAAAAACGTATCAAGGAGAATATACAAATGGCAGAAAGAAAAGTAAGAACAAGATTTGCTCCAAGCCCAACAGGCTATATGCACGTTGGCAACCTGCGCACAGCTTTGTATGCATACCTTACAGCACGTGCACACGACGGCAAATTCCTGCTCAGAATTGAAGATACAGACCAGTCCCGTCAGGTAGAAGGTGCAATCGACATCATCTACAACACACTTAAAGAAACAAATCTTCTCTGGGACGAAGGTCCGGACGTAGGCGGCGACTACGGCCCATACATCCAGAGTGAAAGAAAAGGTATGTACAAACAGTATGTTGACCAGCTTATCGAAAGCGGCCACGCATACCGCTGCTTCTGCACAAAGGAAAGACTTGAAGAAGTTAACAAAATCAAAGCAGCTTCCGGTCAGCCAACAGGCTACGACAGACACTGCCGTCATCTTACACAGGAAGAAATTGACGAAAAACTGGCAGCAGGCGTGCCTTACGTTGTAAGACAGAAAATTCCTGAAAGCGGCAAAACAGCATTCAACGATATGGTTTACGGCGTTATCGAAGTTGATAACAGCGAACTTGACGACCAGGTTCTTGTAAAACAGGATGGTATGCCAACATACAACTTTGCAAACGTTGTTGACGACCATCTTATGGAAATCAACCCTGTTATCCGCGGCAGCGAATATCTTGCTTCCACACCAAAATACAACCTGCTTTACCAGGCATTCGGCTGGGATATTCCTGACTATGTTCACTGCCCTCCTGTTATGAAGGATGCACAGCACAAGCTGTCCAAACGCAACGGTGACGCAAGCTACGAAGACCTTATCGCAGCAGGCTATCTTAAAGAAGCAGTTATCAACTACATTGCGCTTCTGGGCTGGAACCCACAGGGTGAACAGGAAAAATTCTCCCTTGAAGAACTGGTTAAAGAATTTGACCCAAGCAGAATCAGCAAATCTCCTGCTATCTTTGATATGCAGAAACTGCGTCACCTCAATGCAGAATACATCCGTGATATGAGCGTTGAACAGTTCCTCGAAACTGCAAAACCTTACATCGCACAGACAGTAAAAGGCGAATGCAACCTTATGCTGCTTGCAGAAGTGCTTCAGAAACGCTGTGAAATCCTTACAGACATTCCTGAACAGGTTGACTTTATCGATGAAATGCCTGAATATGACATCGATATGTACAACAACAAAAAGATGAAGACAAACCCTGAAAACAGCAAAACAAGCCTTGAAGCTGTTCTGCCTGTGCTTGAAGCTATCAGCGAAGCAGACTGGACAATGGAAAATATCCACGAAAAACTCTTTGCTCTTATTGCACAGATGGAAGTTAAAAACGGCATTGTGCTTTATCCTCTGCGTGTTGCACTTTCCGGCAAGGCATTTACACCGGGCGGCGGCATTGAACTTGCAGTAATTATCGGCAAGGAAAAAACAATTGCAAGACTTAAAGCAGCCATCGAAAAACTTGCTTAATCAAAATCAATATCCAAGCAAAGGCCCTGCATCTGCGGGGCTTTTTGTATACTGACAAAACAATATTTGTATGGTAATATATTATTATCATTGAATTTATGGAGAAAAGATATGAACAAATTTGAACTTGCAACAAAGATAGTGGGTTGTGCAGTTGTGGCACTTATTATTGCGGGTATGTTTAATATGCAGCTTATGAATATGTTTATACCATACATACTTATCGGTGCGGCAATAACCCTTGGCCTGTATATCCTTACAGCATTTAAAACAAAAAACTATGGCCGTATGACAGCAATACTTATTCTTGCGGCATTTGTGGCTGTGATTGTTATATACAACAGATTTATGTAATCAATATTAAAATATTATACAGAAAACACCCTGACTTTACTGTTAAGTCAGGGTGTTTTTCTATAAGGTATCAGTCGATAAAAATTTTAGTGCTTTTCAACAGGAGTGTGTTTTACTCTGTCTCTTTCTTCGGCACGTTTGCCGTCGTTAAAACGGTCAACTGTACCTACAAGGTAGCCTGTTATACGGCGGATGCGTTCAAATTTAACGCCTTCGCCAACCATCTGAGTTTCAGGATTGTATGTCATAATTGTGCCTCCTTTGTTGTTTTGTGCATATCTGCGGCGGCCATATGTGCCTGCAGCCGCAGATTGCAGTTTGCGCATTATATATTTTAAAAATTAAATTCTGTTTGGAATTCTGTCAGCTTCTTCCAGCTGGTTGCCGCACTGGCCAAGTGTTGCAGCATTAAGGTGTTTGTAAAGGCCAAGTCTCTGCAGTTTTTCCAGCGGCACGCCTTCGCCGTCACGTCTGCCGCAGCGTGGGCAAACATCGCCGATAATACCGTTGTAGCCGCATACAGGGTCACGGTCAACAGGGTGGTTGATTGCGCCGTAGCCGATGCCTGCTTCCTTCATACATCTTACAACAGCTTCAAATGCTTCAAGGTTCTGGCTTACATCGCCGTCAAGTTCAACATAAGTGATATGACCTGCATTTGTAAGTGCGTGATAAGGTGCTTCGAGGTTGATTTTGTCGTATGCAGAAATTTCAAATGCAACAGGGATATGGAAACTGTTTGTGTAGTATTCCTTGTCTGTTACGCCCTTGATTTCGCCAAAGCGTTTTTTGTCAATTCTTACAAAACGGCCGCTCAGACCTTCTGCAGGTGTTGCAAGCAGAGAGAAGTTAAGTTTATATCTTTCGCTGTATTCGTCCAGCACTCTTCTCATAAAGCCGATAATTTCAAGGCCTTTTTTCTGTGCTTCTTCACTTTCGCCGTGATGTTTGCCATAAAGGGCTGTCAGTGTTTCTGCAAGGCCGATAAAGCCAACGGAAAGTGTGCCGTGTTTGATTACTTCGCCCACTTCGTCGTCGATGCCCAGCTTGTCACTGTCAATCCATACACCCTGACCCATAAGGAACGGGAAGTTTCTCACGCGTTTTTTCTTCTGGATTGCAAAACGGTCCATAAGCTGTTTTGCACACAGGTCAAGATATTTTTTAAGGTTGCGGTAGAACAGGTCTTCGTCGCCTTTTGCTTCAATTGCAAGTCTTGGCAGGTTGATGGAAGTAAAGGAAAGGTTGCCTCTGCCGTAGGTGATTTCGTTGTTCGGGTCATATGTGTTTGCAACAACACGTGTGCGGCAGCCCATATAGCCGATTTCTGTTCTCACGTCATCAGGGTTGTAGTATTTAAGGTTGTAAGGTGCATCCTGGAAAGAGAAGTTAGGGAACAATCGTTTTGCACTTACCTTGATTGCAAGCTGGAACAAATCGTAGTTTCTTTCGCCTGGGTTGTAGTTGATACCATCTTTTACACGGAAAATCTGGATAGGGAAGATTGGTGTTTCACCGTGGCCAAGGCCTGCATCTGTTGCCAGCATAACATTTTTCATAACCATACGGCCTTCGTCAGATGTATCCATACCGTAGTTGATGCTGCTGAACGGTGTCTGTGCACCTGCACGGGAGTGCATTGTGTTCAGGTTGTGGATAAATGCTTCCATAGCCTGATATGTTGCCTTGTCAGTTTCTTCTTCTGTTCTTGTCAGTGCAAACTGCTGTGCCTTTTCTGCGTTCAGAGGGTCTTTAACCAGTTTTTTCAGTTCTTCAAGTTCCAGAGCAACGTATGTTTCGTCAGGTGTGATTTTTGGCATAGCACCGCATTTTTCTGTAATTGCAGCGCTTATTTCTTTAAGCTGTTCATAGCTTACATCTTCGCCAAGCACATCGCAAACCTTTGCAATGTTTTTAAGATACAGCTTGCGGTATGTTTTTCTTACGCCGTCTGCAAGGGCATAGTCAAAGTTTACAATACTCTGGCCGCCGTGCTGGTCGTTCTGGTTGGACTGAATTGCAATACATGCAAGGGCACTGTAGCTCTGGATGTCGTTTGGTTCTCTCAGGAAACCGTGGCCTGTGGAAAAGCCGCCTTTAAACAGCTTGATAAGGTCAATCTGACAGCAGGTCATTGTAAGTGCATAGAAGTCAAAGTCGTGAATGTGGATATAGCCTTCACGGTGAGCTTCTGCCTGGTCAGGGCTAAGCAAAAATTTAAGGAAATAGTCCTTTGCACTTTCGCTGCCGTATTTAAGCATTGCACCCATTGGTGTGTCGCCGTCGATGTTTGCGTTTTCACGTTTAACATCGCTGTCAAGTGCATCGCTGAAGGTGATTTCGTCAAAAACCTTAACCAGTTTGGATTTTCTTTCGCGGATTGTGTTGCGGCTTGCGCGGTAGAGAATGTATCTTTTTGCAACATTGTCAAGACCGCTTACCATAAGCTCGTGCTCAACCTGGTCCTGAATTTCTTCAACGGAAGGTGTTGCATTCAGATTTTTCATACTGAAGTGCTGTTCAACCGCCTGTGTAACCTGGTCAGCCTTGTCAAAGTCGGTGCTGCCGCTGGCTTCCATAGCTTTAAGGATAGCCATTTTGATTTTGTTGCGGTCGTATATTACAACACGACCGTCACGTTTTATGATACTTGTAAGCATTTCCCTCTTATCCTTTTCAATAGTATTTTATGTAAATTTTGCATCAATATCTTGTCGTACCATCTATTATACACTCCAATATATTGTGTGTAAAGTTATAAATTGAATAATATATATAGGAATTAGCACAAAAATTTTATCTATTTTTCTACACGGAAAAAGCTTGACAAATTTAAATTACAAAAAGGTGCCCGAATACTTGTTTTTATAAGTTTTTGCAAAAAAATAACGGATGTTATACAAACATCCGTTATGACATATATTTTGTTATTTCATCAGTTCAAGCACAAACTTTGCTGTGTTTTCAAGGTTTTCTATGGTGATGTACTCGTTTACTGTGTGCACATTTGCCATGCCTGTGCCAAGCACCAGGGCGGTTATGCCGTTCTGGTTCATATTGTTGGCATCGCTGCCGCCGCCTGTGGAGGCAATTTCAGCCTTGAGACCTGCTTTTTCGCAGGCAGCCATAACTTCCTGCACAAAGCTGTCGCTGTCAGCTTTTTTGTATGGCTGATACATTTCAAAAACCTTGCCCTCAAATTTTCCGCCAAATTTTTTGCAGGCGTTGTCTATGCACTGCGTCATATGCAAAGTCTGTGCCGCAAGCTTTTCGCGGTTAAGGCTGCGGGCTTCGGCAATAAAATGTACCTTTTCAGCAACAATGTTTGTTGCACCCTCGCAGCTGAAGGTGCCTATATTTGCTGTTGTCTCATCGTCAATGCGCAGCAGCTTCATATTGCTTACAGCTTCTGCGGCAATCTGTATTGCACTTATGCCGGTTTCAGGGGCGATGCCTGCATGGGCACTTCTGCCCACAAAGTATCCGTCAATTTTAACCTGCCCCGGTGCACTGGTGATAATTCTGCCCGCGTCACCGCTGCTGTCAAGCACAGCGGCCTTTTTTGCTGTAATGCGGCTGTAGTCAAGATTTGCGCTGCCAAGCAGACCAACTTCTTCGCACACAGAGAATACAACTTCGATTGTCGGGTGAGGGATATTTTCTTCTGTTATTGTGCGCAAAGCTTCCACAACTGCGGCAACACCGCTTTTGTCATCGCCGCCCAGCACGGTTGTGCCGTCAGAATAAACAGCGCCGTCTTTAATAACAGGTTTTACCCCGTTGCCGGGAACAACTGTGTCCATATGTGCGGAGAAAAGGATTGGTTCTTTTTCACTGTCGCCTTTAAGCACTGCATAAACGTTGCCTGCATTGCTGCCAAACTTTTCGCCGCAGCTGTCCATATACACTTCACAGCCGATTTCGCTGAGGTCGGCCATAACAGCTTTTGCCATTTCCAGTTCGTTATGGCTTTCACTGTCAATCTGTATATACTTTAAAAATGTATCAATAAGTCTCTGAGAGTTCATAGCTTTCTCCTTTTTATATATTACATCATATATTATGCGGTAACAGTATCAAGAATATCCTTCATCTTTTTGGCAAGGCCCTTTGCTTTGCTTACAGGCAGGCTGCACACAGCAACACGGATGCCCTTGTCCACCTGAACAGTAAAGATATTGTTGTCCATAAGTGCATTGTGATAAGCTTCCTTAACAGCATTATCCACCTTTATGGTGATAAAGAAGCCTTCGGTGTATGGATATAACGGCAGATTACAGGCAGCGGCTTCGGTTTTGAATATATCGCTGCGTTCTTTAAGCAGTTTTATATATTCTGCCTTTTCTGCCATAAATTCATCATAATGGTTGCGCATTATATTGCAGAAATTGTGCATTGCGCCGTTGTTCACGTTGCTCCATATTGCACGGGCAGATTTTTCAAAAACAATCTCTGCCTGTCTTACGCTTTCGGCACTCTTGGCAACAATAACTGCGGCGCCGCAGCGCATACCATAGCTTGTCAGGGTTTTGCTGCAGCTCATTGCGATAACTGCCATTACGTTTTCGCCCATAGCTTCAAAGCTTTTCATATAGTCACGGCTGGCAGCAAGATTGTAGGAATAGTCGATGTAGGCAATATCGTTAAGGATAATGCAAGGTGTGGTTTCGCCCACTTCGTTTAAAAAACTGATAAGCTCTTTCCATTCGCTGTCGCTCATTGTGTAGCCTGTAGGGTTGTGGCATGGGTCGTTGACAACCAGCACAATGCGGTTCTGTTTTCCTTTAAGGCTGTTTACCTTTTCTTTTATATCGGCAAGGTTAAAGCTGTCGTTTTCATCAAACATACTGTATTTAACCGCTTTAAGCTGCTTGTCCTGTGCCATAATTGCATAGCTTGTCCAGGCGATGTCAGGGATAACAACAGTTTCGCCTGTTTCCAGAAATTCACCTATGCCAAGGCTTACTGCACCTGTGCCGCCCGGTGTTGCAACCACGCTGCTGGCAAGGTTTGTGCCGCCCACAGTCCACTGTGTGCACAATGTGCGGAAATCGCTGTTGCCAAGAAAACCTGCCGCATAGCCTGCTTTCTGTTTTGGTGTCACTTCGTCAAAGCTGGAAAAAACACTTTTCATTGCAACAAGGTTGCCTTCTTCGTCATAAAGGCTGCCAAGTGTTGCGTCGATAACATTTTCTGCACCAAAGGTTTCCTTGGCGGCATTTGCTTTTCTCACAATGGCAAAAACTGTATCAACAATAGGGTTTTTGTCGGCGCTTTCTTTTATAAAATTCATACTTTTCCTCCGTTTTGCAGGCGCTGTCAGGCCTGCAGGCAGTTATGATTATTTTTCTTCATTTTTGCCATTGTTTTCCATAATGGCACGCTGGTATTCCTTGCTTATGCGCATAAGCTGAACAAGCATATCCTCATAATATGGTTTAAGTTTTTCGTCGGCTATTTTTGCAAGGTTTTTTTCTATAACTTCCTTTTCCCTTGCGGCATCAAATATTGGCAGACCGTTTTCTGCCTTATATGCGGCAACAGCTTCTGCGGCGTGCATACGCTGTTCAAAAAAACGGGCGATATTTTCATCAGCCAGGTTGATTTCAAGCCTTGCCTTTTCAAGTTTGTTCATAGCGCACCTCACTTGCGGGAAATATGTATAAAGTATATCACAACACCTGCAAAATGGTAAATATTTTTGCGGAAAAATTCACACACATCTTTATTTACGCCTTGATTTAGATGGTAAAAAAAGATAAAATAAAAAGATATAATAGGATAAATATAATCATTTCCGTCAAAACAGTTACAGGAGGCAGCTATGGAGTTTACAGTAAAATTAACCGATGCACAAAGCCGTGTCATCATCGAAAAAGGCTGCCACACACATCTTAAGGATTATATGGATTTTAATGGCAGGGTTATGGTTGTAACTGACGACAATATACCCGACAGCCTTAAAGAAACCGTTTTAAACCAGTTTGACGGGGCAATCCTTGCCGAAGTTCCCCAGGGCGAAAAGGCAAAAAGTTTTGAAATTTACGGCGACCTGCTGGCAAATCTGCTGGAAAACGGTTTTTCCCGCAAGGATTTCATCATCGCCCTTGGCGGCGGTGTAGTGGGAGACCTGGCAGGCTTTGTGGCAAGCACATACAAGCGTGGCTGCCGCTTTGTTTCAATCCCCACATCTACCCTTGCACAGATAGATTCTTCCATCGGCGGCAAGGTGGCAATAAATATGAACGGCATAAAAAACTGTGTGGGCAATTTTTACCACCCCGAAACAGTTTTTGTGGATACCGATACCCTTAAAACACTGGAAACACGCCATTTTTACAACGGTCTTGCAGAAGCTGTAAAGGCGGGCTGCATCGGTGATGCACAGCTGTTTGATATCTTTAAAAACCACGCTCACGAACTTGCGGCAGACAGCCCGTATCTTGAAGAGATTATCACACGCAGTCTGCTGTTCAAACGCAGTGTGGTGCAGCAGGACGAAAAGGAACAGAATTTAAGAAAAATCCTTAACTTCGGCCACACAATCGGCCACGCAATAGAAAGCCTGTACAATCTTAAAGACTATTATCACGGCGAATGTGTTGCCAACGGTATGATTATGATTACCGAAGACAAGCAGATAAAAAAAGACCTTACCGATATATTTGCAAAGATGCATATTCCTTTTGTAAAGGAACCTGATGCAGATAAATGTATCGGATTTATAAAAAATGATAAAAAGGCGGCAGGCGGCACCGTTGACATTGTAAAGGTGGACCGCATCGGACAGGCATATATCGAGAAAACTGCCATTGAAGAAATGAAAAAGTATTTTGGGAGACAGCTATGAAAAGTGTAATAGGCAAAAATATTACATTGGCACTGTACGGCGAAAGCCACGGCAGCGCAATCGGCGTTGTGGTGGACGGATTGCCTGCGGGCATAAAAATTGATGCTGATTTTATACAGCATCAGCTTGATATGCGCAAGCCAAAGGGCAAAATCTCCACACAGAGAAAAGAAACCGACGATTTTGTTATCACAAGCGGTGTGTTCAACGGTTACACCTGCGGCACACCAATCCATATTACAATAGAAAATAAAACACAGCGCAGCGGCGACTATCAGCCAAATCTGCCTCGCCCAAGCCATGCCGACTATGCGGCGCACGTCAAGTACAATGGTTTTGAAGATTACCGCGGCGGCGGACATTTTTCGGGCAGACTTACCGCACCAATTGTTGCGGCAGGTGCAATTGCCATTGATATACTTAAAAATAAAGGCATAACCATCGGCACACATATAAAGAAATGTCAGCATATTGAAGACAGAAGCTTTGAAAACTTTGCCGAAGATATAGCCATCTGCAACTCGAAATATTTTGCCACTCTTGACGAAAACACCGGCACACAGATGCAGCAGCACATCGAAAGCATCGCTGCAGACTGCGACAGCGTGGGCGGCGTGCTGGAAACCTGTGTTCTGGGCATGCCTGCTGGCGTGGGCGAACCGTACTTCAACAGCGTTGAAAGCGTGCTCAGTCATTATCTGTTTTCCATCGGCGGAATAAAAGGGATAGAATTCGGCTGTGGCTTTGGCTTTGCCGACTGTCTTGGCAGCATGGCAAATGATGCTTTTGAAATGGATGACGGCAAAGTGGTTACAAAAACAAACCACAACGGCGGCATCAACGGCGGCATAACCAACGGTATGCCAATTCTGTTCCGCACAGCCGTAAAGCCAACCCCGTCAATCTTTAAGCAGCAGGATACAGTTGACCTTGATAAAATGGAAAATGCAAAGCTGCAGCTTAAAGGCCGTCACGACCCTGCAATTTTCCATCGGGCAAGAGTGGTGGCAGACAGTGTTACAGCACTTGCGCTGCTGGACCTGCTTGTACAGCATTTTGGCGAAAGGTGGCTTGCAGAATGAAGGTTGGGCTTATAGGCGAAAAGCTGGGCCACAGCTTTTCAAAACCGATACACGAACAGATTGCAGACTACACCTATGACATTATGCCTTTAAGCCGCAGTGAATTTCCGCTTTTTATGGAAAACAGGGCTTTTGATGCAATAAATGTTACCATTCCCTACAAGGAAATGGTTATGCCTTACTGCGATTATATCGACGAAAAGGCATCAGAAATAGGTGCAGTAAATGCAATAAAAAATATAAACGGCAAACTTTATGCCACAAACACGGATTTTGACGGTCTGAAGTGGATGATTGAAAATCATTTTGACATAAGCGGCAGAATTGTGGCAATCTGCGGCAGCGGCGGCACCAGCAAAACAGCATTTGCAGTGTGCAAAGCTCTTGGAGCAAAGGAGATTGTCCGTGTGGCGCGCAACAAAGGGCAGCCGTTTATAACATATGAAGAACTTAAAAACCGCACCGATGTTGAATTTATCCTCAACACCACCAGTGTGGGTATGCTGCCCGATATAATGCCTGCGATTGTTGACCTTGACAATTTTCCAAACTGTCAGGGTGTTGTGGATGTGGTGTACAATCCGCTTCTGACAAGTCTGTGTTATCAGGCAAGGCAGAAGGGCATTCCTTACATATGCGGCCTTGAAATGCTGGTGGGGCAGGCTGTGGCAGCAGTGGAGTTTTTTACAGACAGGGCAGCTGACCGCAGCGTTATTGCGGATATAACAAAAAAACTGTACCGCGAAAAACGCAACCTTGTGCTTATCGGTATGCCAAGCTGCGGCAAAACCAGCATTGGCAGACGTTTTGCAAAAAAAGCAGGAATGAATTTTGTGGATATTGATGCCGAAATTGAAAAGGCGGCAGGCAAATCCATCCCGCAGATTTTTAATGAAACAGGCGAAACAGGTTTCCGCAAAATAGAAAGCGAAATCTGCGCAGAGGTTGCAAAGCTTAACCACACTGTTATCAGCTGTGGCGGCGGAGTGGTGAAAAATCCGCTTAATATGCAGGCTTTAAGCCTTAACGGTTTTGTGGTTTATATAAAAAGAGATACAAACAAACTGCACACAGGGGGCAGCCGTCCGCTGAGCAGTGACCGTGCAGCACTTAAACAGATGGAAGCGGAAAGACTGCCGCTTTATGAAAAATACAGCGATGCAACTGTTGAAAACAACGGTTATTTCGGCTATGCACTGGACAGTCTTGCGGAGGTGTGGAATGAAAATACTGGTAATTAACGGCCCTAATATCAATATGCTTGGCATAAGGGAAAAACACATCTATGGCAGCGAAAACTATGACACATTGGTTGAACTCTGCAAAAAAACAGGGGAAGAACTGGGTGTGGAGATTGAATGCTGGCAGTCCAATCACGAGGGAGACATCGTGGATAAAATTCAGTGGGCATATTTCAACAAGGTGGACGGCATTGTAATAAATCCTGCCGCCTACACCCACACATCAGTGGCACTGCTGGATGCAGTAAAGGCGGTGTCCATACCAACGGTGGAGGTGCATATCTCCAGAGTGGAAGAAAGAGAAGATTTCCGCCAGGTGTCCTTTATCCGTGCGGCCTGCTGCAAAACAATAAGCGGTCAGGGGATAAAAGGCTATGCAGCAGCAATAGAATTTTTGGCAAAAGGGGAGTATAAATTATGATTATTACATTAAAGAATGATGCACCGCAAAAGCTTATACAGCAGCTTATTGACGAGTTTAAATCTCAGGGCTTTGAAATACACGATTCTGTCGGTAAAAATTATCATATTTTAGGCCTTATCGGTGACACCACAAATGTGGACGAAAGACAGATAAGGGCAAACCTGATTGTAGAAAACGTTACCCGCATTGCCTCTCCGTACAAAAAATCCAACAGATTTTTCCATCCGGAAGACACCATTGTTGATGTAAACGGCATAAAGATTGGCGGCAAGGAAAAAATTGTTGTCATCGGCGGCCCATGCTCTGTTGAAGGACTGGACCATATCTGCGACATTGCACAGCAGGTCAAGGATGCAGGCGGTGTAATGCTGCGCGGCGGTGCATATAAGCCAAGAACATCACCTTATGCTTTCCAGGGCCTTGAAACCGAAGGTATACTGGATATGGTGGAAGCACGCAACCGCACAGGTCTGCCTATCGTAAGCGAACTTATGGACTCTGACCAGATTGACGAGTTTGAAAAATATGTTGACGTTATCCAGATAGGTGCCCGCAATATGCAGAACTTCACATTGCTCAAGGCTGTTGGCAAGCGCACAACAAAGCCTGTACTGCTCAAACGCGGTCTTGCAAACACAATAGAAGAATGGATAATGAGTGCCGAATACATTATGGCAAGCGGCAACGAAAACGTTATCCTCTGCGAGCGCGGCATCCGCACCTTTGAAAAATACACCCGCAACACACTGGATTTGTCGGTTATTCCTATAATTAAAGAAAAAACACATCTGCCTATCATCATCGACCCATCCCACGCAACAGGCAACTGGAAATACATCGAAAGCATGTCTCTTGCAGCGGTGGCTGCAGGTGCAGACGGCCTTATCATCGAGGTACACGACCACCCTGAATGTGCATGGAGTGACGGTGCACAGTGTCTTAAACCTGCAAAATTTGCCGAACTTATAAAAAAAGCCCGTGCAATAGCACAGGTTATTGGCAGAGATATTTAAAATTTACATTGTCATTCTGAGCGCAAGCGAAAAATATCGGCTTCTGTATTTATATGGCGGAGAAAGATATTTTTCAGGGTACAGCCCTTCAGAATGACAGTTGTGCATAATAAAGCAATTTATATAAAGGAGGGTTACAGACTTTGAAAGCTGTGATTAAACCTTCAAAAGCCTGCGGCAGTGTTAAAATTCCGCCCAGCAAAAGTATGGCACACCGTGCAATAATCTGTGCTGCCCTTGCCGACGGCAAAAGTGTCATCAGCAATATTGACTACTCTGTTGACATCACCACAACCATCGAATGTATGCGCAGGCTGGGTGCAGAAATTGAGTGCGGTGCCGACACTGTCACTGTGCAGGGCATAAAGAATTTTGACGGATTAAAAGACAACAATATTGAATGTAACGAATCGGGCTCTACACTGCGTTTTCTCATACCGCTATTTTCTCTGACAGGGCAGAAAATTACATTTACGGGCAAAAACCGTCTGCTTAAAAGACCGCAGAAGATATATGCGGATTTATTCAGCGAAAAGGGATTGCTTTTTGCCCAGGACGAAGAAAAAATACAGATTTGCGGCGCAGTTCCCAGTGGGGAATACACACTGACGGGCGGTGTAAGCAGTCAGTTTGTCAGCGGGCTGCTGTTCACTTTGCCTCTTCTTGACGGCAACTCAAAAATACATATTCTTCCGCCATTTGAAAGCCGCAGCTATATCGACCTTACCATACAGATGCTGGCAAAGTTCGGCATCAATATTGAATGGGAAGATAATCTCACACTGAACATCAGAGGCAATCAGAAATATATCCCCCATAACGAAACTGTGGAGGGGGATTTTTCCCAGTTTGCATTTTTCGGCGTGTTAAGTGCCGTTAACGGCCCGATAAGAATTTTGGGTATGGACCCGCACAGTCTGCAGGGAGACAAGCAGATACTTGATATCCTCAAAGCCTTTGGCTGCCGCGTGTCCTTTGATGACGGTGCATATACGGTGAAAGCGGAAAAACTTTCTGCAGCACCAATAGACCTTAAAAACTGTCCTGACCTTGGGCCTGTGCTGTGTACACTGGCGATGTTCAGCAAAGGGGATACCCATATCACCAACATCTCCCGTCTGCGCATAAAGGAAAGCGACCGTGTTGCCGCAATGGCGGCAGAATGTGCAAAGATGGGCTGTGCAGTAACAGATACAGAAAACGAAATGACAATACAGGGCGGTTTTGCAAAGCCTGTGCAGGCCCTTGACGGCTGGAAAGACCACCGCATTGTTATGGCATGTGCTGTGGCGCTGTCTGTGCTTGGTGGCGAAATTGAAGGCTGTGAAGCAATAACAAAAAGCTACCCGTCCTTCTTTGAAGATATGAAAAAGGCAGGAATTGAGGTGGAACTGTATGATTAAAGACAAAAGTTTTCTCATTGTGGGCCTTGGCCTGCTTGGCGGCAGCATTGCAATGGGACTAAAAAAATGGAACCATAAGGTTTATGCCATTGATATCGACCCGAAAGCCATAGAATATGCCCTTGAAAACGGAATAATTGACCGGGGCAGCACCGAAGCTGATGCACAGCTTATAGGAATGGCTGATGTGATTGTATCGGGGCTTTATCCCTCTTTGATAGTGGATTGGATTTCCTGCAATCAGCAGAATTTTAAAAGCGGTGCACTTGTTACCGATGTAACAGGTGTCAAAGGTGCCGTTGTTGACAGAATACAAAGCATTCTGCGCCCCGACTGCGAATTTATAGGTGTTCACCCTATGGCAGGCAAAGAGGTAAGCGGTGTGCAGTATGCCGACCCTGCAATTTTCCTGCCTGCAAACCTTATTATCACACCAACCGAAAAAAACACACAGCAGGCGGTGGATTTTATATACGAAATGGGCAAGGAACTGCGTTTCAACAATATATGTCAGCTGTCTGTGGCAGAACACGACAAGATGATTGGCTATCTGTCCCAGCTTACCCACGTTATTGCAGTAAGCCTTATGAACGCCAACGATTCCCGTGAGCTTGTGCAGTATACGGGTGACAGTTTCCGTGATTTAACCCGCATAGCAAAAATCAACGAGCATCTGTGGACAGAACTGTTTCTGCTCAACAAGGATAACCTTGTGCAGCAGATAGATGCCTTCGTGGCCGAAATCAGCGATTTCAGGGATGCACTGGAAAAGGAAGATGTGGAAAAGATGAAACAGAAGTTTATTACATCCACCGAAAGAAGAAAATATTTTGACAGATAAAACAAAAAGCGGAGTGTGCTGCACTCCGCTTAAATTTTTATTTTATTGCTTCAAAATATTTTCCGCTGGCTTCAAACACCGGCATATCGGTGCTGAAAACCCATATGCCCTCGTCCTGTGCTTTTGCAAGGGCATCGGGCTGCATTGTGCTGTTCTGGCACAGAACCATACAGCCTATGTCGTGCAGTGCTGCAACTGCAACGGCGTTTATATTGCCCATAATGGTAAACCAGGCCTGGCCGTACTGACCGTAGCCCATTACCCAGCTGAGCAAATCGCCGCAGAAGCCGCCTTCAAGCTCTCTGTCTTCGCCCTGGGAAAGACATTTCAAATCAAGTAATTCCTGTAACTGTTTAACTGTCATATCAGACCTCTTTTGCCGCATAAAAGCGGATTTTTTATTTTATAACGAAAAAGCGGTTATTTGCCCATAAGTGTGGCAAGAATTTTTTCCATCTTTTCCTGTATGCGCACAACGCATTTGTCCTCGGTTATGTCGCCGCGCACAACGTCCTCTGCAAAGCAGCGGCAGGTCGGGCTGCCACAGCTGCCGCAGTCAAGGCCGGGCAGTCTATCCAGAATTTCTTCCACCTCTGCATAGGCTTTGAATTTTTCCAGCCTGTTGCCTTTCATCTCAAATACAGGCTGGTATTCAAGATGCTTGTCCCACAGCATATTTGCAGGTATGCTCTGCTCCAGTCTGTTGCGGGAAACAGGCATATATTTGCGCAGTCTTTTAAGCTTGGTTTTTGCTATGTAAGGGTTTTCAACGGTGGATATACCGCCCACACAGCCGCCGTCACAGGCGTTGAGTTCAACAAATTCAAGGTGTTCAAATTTGTCGTCCTCAAGGTCTTCCAGCACCTTTATAACCCTTTCAATGCCGTCACAGGCAAGATAATCGTTGACGTGGATAAGGCCTGCGCATTCGCCGCCGCTGATTGCCCAGGATATGCCTATTCTGCCTGCGGTTTCAAGAATATCCCTGTCAGGATTCTTCATGCTCTGGCAAAGGGCGGGGTAGATATCTTTGAAAGAAATAACGCCGTCCACCCAGCTTTTGCGGCTGCCTATAGGGTTGTTGATGTAGGTCATCTTGGCAGGACAAGGAGTGATAAAGATACAGCCTATTTCTTCTTCTTTCAGACCTGTGGCGCGCATAACCTCCTCTTTTGCAAGGCGTGCGGCAAGCTCCATAGGGCTTACCACAGGAAGAACATGGTCAATCAGGCTTGGAAAGCGCACCTTGATAAGCCTTACAACTGCAGGGCATGCAGAAGAAATAACAGGTTTTGGCATCTGGCCAAGCAGCTTTCTTGTGGCGTCACTTACAAGTTCTGCGGCTTTTGCAACTTCAAAAAAACTGTCAAAGCCACAGCCCCGCAAACCTGCAAGTATCTGTTCCACCTCTGTTACATTGTGAAACTGCGCATAAAGGGCAGGTGCGGGCAGCGCAACAAGATATTTGTAATGCTTGTAGTCGTCCATGGACGGACAGATAACCTTTTTGGCGTGGTGCGGACAAACCTTTACACATTCGCCGCAGTCGATACAGCGGCCTTCAAGGATAACGGCTTTGCCGTTGCGCACACGGATTGCCTGGGTAGGACATTTTTTTATGCAGTTGATACAGCCTTTACACAAATCGCTGTCCAGAGTTACCGAATGTGTATACTTTATAGCCATATCTGTCACCGTCCTTTCCTGTCAGTAATGGCATAGTGAAAATTGCCCGTAATGACAATTTTTGCCAAATTGATTGCTTGTATATATTGATATATTTTTAACAAATTGTGGTGCGACAGCACCCCTGCAAAAACAGTTGATGCCGCAGCTGTACAAATTTAAAGATTTACCACCATTTTGATGTGTGTGCCTTTGCCTACTTCGGATTCTATGTAAAATTCGTCAGCATATTTTTTCATGTTTGGCAGACCCATACCTGCGCCGAAACCAAGGCTGCGCACCTCGTCTGTTGCAGAGGAATAACCCTCCTGCAGGGCAAGGTTGATATCAGCAATACCGGGACCGTTGTCGTCAAGGTAAAGCTCCACTTTTTCTGGGTGAACAAGGGCGGTTATCTCGCCGCCGCCTGCGTGGATGGCAAGGTTGATTTCACCCTCATAAAGTGCAATGGAGATATTGCGCACAGGGGCTCCTGTAATGCCCATTTTTTTAAGTTTGTTTTTAAGGTCGGCACTGGCTTCGCCAGCACGGGTAAAGTCGTCGCCGGGTACGGTATAGCTAAATTTTATAGGTTCCACTTTATGCTCCTCTCAAACCATTGTCGTACAAGATGCCGCAACAGGTGAAAAGTGCACGTTCTGTTGTAAGCACACAGATGCCTTTTTCGTTTGCTATTTTAAGGCTGAGGGCGTCAGGGCGTTTGCCTCTTACGTAAACAACACACAGCATATCCATCATATCTGCTGTTCTGATAACCTGTGGGTTGTTAAGGCCTGTAAGCAGTACAGCCTGGTCTTTAACATAGGCAAGTACGTCACTCATCATATCACTGCCGCATGCAGAGTGAAGTTCCTGCTCTGTATCCAGCTCCGGAGTGAGATTTTCTGCGTTAAGCAACTCGATAATGTCTTTGATTTTCATACCATTTTACCTCTTAGAATATACAAATATTTTATATCAGTTATAACTTTATGTAATTAAAGTCATTTGAAACTTATACCTTAACTCATTATATTGCATATTTTGTCTTGTTGCAATACCAAATATTTTGTTCAACTTGACAGGCTGTTATTTTTTTGCTTACTTAAAGATTATTTTTATATAAAAAGGGGTGGAAAAACTGCCGAACTTTTGTTATAATTAAATCAAAGTAACGTCTTGGAATGTTACATTTTTGACAATCTATAAACGGACCCTTGTGCCCAGAGGGTTGGATTATCAAAGGAAAAATTCAAAAGGGACTAATACAGGAGGAAACTAAATGAAACGCATTTCAAAATTGCCTTTTAAAGGCACAGCTGAACAGGAACAGCTTTTGAAAGCTTGGCTTGCAGAAAACGGTAAAAAACCTGGTGCAGCTATGGCTGCTTTGCAGAAAGCACAGGAAATTTACGGCTACCTGCCAATCGAAGTTCAGAGAATGGTTGCAGAAGGCGTAGGCAGACCACTTGAAGAAATCTACGGCATCTCTACATTCTATGCACAGTTCTCCCTTTCTCCAAAGGGTAAATACAAAATTGCTGTTTGCCTCGGTACAGCTTGTTACGTAAAAGGCTCAGGCAAAATCCTTGCTAAACTTGAAGAAAAGCTTGGTATCAAAAACGGCGACTGCACAGAAGACGGCGAATTCAGCCTCGAAGCATCCAGATGTATCGGTGCTTGCGGTCTCGCACCTGTTTTCACAATTAACGAAGACGTATACGGCAGAGTTAAAGAAGACGGCAGCGAACTTGACGGCATCTTGGCTAAATACAAAGCATAAGTCTTATGCAGGAACTTTCTTTAAACATTCTTGATATTGCACAAAACTCAATAGTTGCCAATGCTACACTGATAGAAATCGGGGTAGAAGTAGACGCAAACGATTTTCTTTCCATCACCATCCGCGATAACGGCAAGGGCATGGATGCAGAGAGTGTAAAAAACGTTATCAATCCGTTTTTCACCTCCCGCACAACAAGAAAGGTTGGTCTGGGTGTCCCGTTCTTTAAACAGGCGGCAGAGGACACAGGTGGTTCTTTCCACATTGAATCCGAAGTTGGTGTAGGCACAACTATCAAAGCGGTATTTGACACAACAAATATCGATTACACTCCTTTGGGCGAGGTGTGGGATACAGTTGCACTGCTTATTCAGATGAACGAGACAATCGACTTTGTTTACACCGTTAAAAAAGACGGCGAAGAATTTGTTTGTGACACAAGGCAGCTGAGAGAAATTATGGAAGGTATGCCTTTAAGCGACCTTAACGTAGTTATGTGGATTAAAGAATTTATACGGGAAAATCAGAACGAAATATTAAAAAGGAGTTACTAAGCTATGAAAAGTTTGCAGGAATTACAGGCAATCCGCGACAAAATGAAAGCTAATATCAGCACAACACGCGACAATGCAGATGCAAAAGTTAGAGTTGTTGTTGGTATGGCAACATGCGGTATCGCAGCAGGCGCAAGACCTATTCTTAACGCATTTAACGAAGAAATCGCAAAAAGAAACGTAGAAGGTGTTATGGTTGGCCAGACAGGCTGTATCGGCATCTGCCAGTACGAACCAGTTGCAGAAATCTTCGAAGGCGATACAAAAACTACATACGTAAAACTTACACCTGAAAAAGTTGAAAGAATTGTAGTTGAACACCTTATCGGCAAAACACCGGTTACAGAATTTACAATCGGTGCAATCCAGAAATAATAAACGGAGGTAACATTAATGTTCAGAAGTCACATTATGGTTTGTGGCGGTACAGGTTGTACCTCCTCAGGCTCACAGAAAATCATCGAAGCATTCAACCGTGAAATCGCAGCTGCAGGCATTAACGAAGAAGTTAAAGTTATCAAAACAGGCTGTTTCGGTCTTTGTGCTCTCGGTCCAATCGTTGTAGTATACCCAGAAGGTATCTTCTACTCAATGGTTGAAGAAAAAGACGTTAAAGAAATCGTTGAAGAACATCTCGTAAAAGGCCGTCCAGTTACACGCCTTATCTACGACGAAACAGTTCAGGGCGAAACAATCACATCCCTCAACGACACACGCTTCTACAAAAAACAGCAGCGTATCGCTTTGAGAAACTGTGGTAGAATCGACCCAGACAACATCGAAGAATACATCGCATACGACGGTTATGCAGCTCTTGGTAAAGCTCTTACAGAAATGACACCTGAAGAAGTTATCCAGACAGTTCTCGACTCCGGTCTCCGCGGTCGTGGCGGCGGCGGCTTCCCAACAGGCAGAAAATGGGCTCTCGGCGCTATGAACCATGCAGACCAGAAATACGTTGCATGTAACGCTGACGAAGGCGACCCAGGTGCTTTCATGGACCGTTCTATCCTCGAAGGTGACCCACACGCAGTTATCGAAGCTATGGCTATCGCTGGTTACGCAATCGGCGCAACAAGAGGTTTCGTATACATCCGTGCAGAATACCCAATCGCTGTTGAAAGACTTCAGAGAGCTATCGACCAGGCAAGAGAATACGGCCTCCTCGGCAAAAACATCTTCGGCACAGACTTCGAATTTGATATGGAAATCAAACTTGGTGCAGGCGCATTCGTTTGTGGTGAAGAAACAGCTCTTATCAACTCTATCGAAGGTAACCGTGGCGAACCAAAACCACGTCCACCATTCCCAGCACAGAAAGGTATCTTCGGCAAACCAACAGTTCTTAACAACGTAGAAACATACGCAAACATCCCACAGATTATTCTCCATGGTCCAGAATTCCTCAACACCATCGGTACAGAAAAATCCAAAGGTACAAAAGTATTTGCTCTCGGCGGCAAAATCAACAACACAGGTCTTGTTGAAGTTCCA
>JAFSAW010000026.1 GCA_017442085.1 Oscillospiraceae bacterium
ATAGTAATCACCGCAGCGAATATAGTTTAGTTCCTGCATCATATGTACCTCCAAAAAAGCATTTTTACGGGTAAAAAAGAAGCGATACTCGGTTATCAAACCAAGTATCGCTAACTTTTGTTTAGCCAACCCTGTCTGACAGATGCCGTAAAATAGTTAAATTTTTGGTTTAACTGTTTTACGAGCACCTGGCCTCGGGCGGGGTTTTTGATTTTTATCGACAAAAACCTTAATAGTGCTGTTATGTACCCATTTACTTACCAAAACAAGTATACACTCAATTCGCCCAGTCAATCCTGGACAAAAGCCGTATTTACACTATTCTATGAATTTCCTCACCAAAAACAACAATCCCTGCCTTTAGCCAAGCCAAAGCTTAGCGAAAGCAGGGATTATTTAATTTTCCCATTTACGAGGGAAAGGATGGTGGAGGCGACGCATAGCCTTTCATTTACACGTCCAAAACCATATGGATTGGCTTGGCAAAACCAGTTCCGCAGGCAGGATGCCAAGGAAACACAAAAGAGCTTTTTTTCGGCCGAATGGTATATATTTTTTATCACATTTAGCTGTCGGCGCGTTAATGACGGGTGCCGCTATACCGCCACCGCCCATTATCGAGTCAGTGAACAAAACTGTTAAAATAGGCAGCAAATGTAAAATAATTCACAGCAAATGTTGCTGAATTGATAAATTTAACAGTGCCAGTAAAAAACAAATTATGCGCTACCGTCTATAACAGCAAGATGTCAATTTTACGGTATATTCAGCAATGTTCGTTTGTTATTATATAGGAAAAGTATTGTTGGAGTTGTTATGACCGAGGGGACAGCAGTGGCCGAGAGTGTGGCAAAAAAGCTTTGTTTTGCTGGAGAGGAGAGTGGTGTGGGTTCGTTGATTCCCGCAAAAAACACGCGGAAACACGTGGAAAACACGTGGCTCTGTCGGCACTTTTCCCTTGTGGCACAAAGGAAAACACGCAAAACACGCGAAAAACGCGGTTGGAATAGGTGAACAAAAATAGATGCCTTTGGGTTAGAGTGGATGCAGTTGGTTAACTGTGCTTGTGAACTATTAAGGAGTATTGGATTGTTTTATATATAAAAAAGGAAACAAGCGTCCCTGCGCGGCCGCTTGTTTCCTTTATATTATTTTTTTGTTCGTTTGTTTTTAAATTAATTTGATTTTTACTATATGATTGAAAAATGATAGTATGAAATATGTAATGAAAATATCACGTGTGCTGAAAATCGACAACATCTAGCCTAAGATAGTTAGTATAAGTAAAATATATTGTACAGAGATATTGGACAGTGATATACTAATAATATACTGTTGCTTGTGGTTTTTCACTATTTTGTTGACAAATTATGTTCATGTTGCTACAATAAATCTGTAAAATTAAATATCCAATCGCATGTATAAACACATTGAAGATATTTTCATCTTCGGAAGTCCGGTGAGATCCCGGCACAGTTTTATCCCTGCTGTAATAGGTTACGAAAACCGCATATCCATTGGCTAAAAGCTGAGAAGGGCGGCAAGTAGGTCTGAGCCTCAGTCAGAATACAGGTGTTTAGAGATTGAGTTTTTGTATTTCCGGTGGCATAAAGCGGAGGTCTATTTTTTATGCAATTTTTTACCGAAAAGGATGAGAGTAAGCAGAAGAATAAAACCGGCTTTTATACAAGAAAAAATTACAATATCAGCAACTACTGGATGCCGGGTCAGCCTGTGACCAGAGAAGATTTGCAGCTGCTTTTGCCTGTAAAAGTCTTCTACGAAGCTCACGGATATACCCCTACCAAAGACGATATTGAAACTGTTGTAGAACTGAAAGCCCGTTTCAGAACCTGGAACAATGTTCTGCTTGCGGCAGGGTTGCCCGATAAAAATGACCCTGAAAACCAAAGAAAACGTATGGAAGCAGCGGAAAAAAGAAAAAACAATGTCTGCTGTGATAAATAAAATTTAAAAAGTATATATACTGCATCATTACTTTGCGAGAGACTGTTTTAATCAACAGCCGCATTGATAAGGGAACACGGTGGGAATCCGTGACATTGCCAGAATGCTGTATGTACAGAAGAATGTTGTCCGTGACGCGAGTCGGTCATTGGAGAAATCCGAGAAGGCTGGGCAGCAAACGCTGAACTTTTGTTCTGAACTGTACAAGTCAGAAGACCGATGATGCTGATAGAAAAAGGATAACTGTATGGTGACAGCCCTTTTATATATCACGAAGTGATGGCCGTGGTAGATGAAAATCTACCGCGGTTTTTTTAATGCAGTTTTATATAAAAGTATAAAACGAAGGAGGAAAGATGAAAAAGAAAAACATTCTCAACGCCCTTATGGTGCTTATTGTGGCTGTTATAGCAATAAGCGGAGTGATGGCAGTAAAAAGCTTAAAAGGGCCTGCGGTGATGCAGCCGCAAAATGACGATGTCAGTGTACAGCAACAGGTGCAGCAGAGCGAACAGCAGTCAGTGCCAATTTTTGTTGCTGGCAAAAGCGGCATTGTAACTGTACAGCGCAGCGGCATTGCCTACGAGGTGGACGAAAACACAGCGGTTAAAAACGGAGATATTATCCGCAGCAAGGTGAGCAGTGAAATAACCCTGTCGGAAAACGGCAAAGCGGTTATCACTCTCGGTGCTGATACCGAACTCAAAGTGACCGATGCGGACACCCTTGCGGTGGAACTTGCCGAAGGCGAAATTTTTGTTGACCGCCGTAATACAGATAAGCCATTGGTTGTTACAACCGAGGGAGCAGTATTCACCCCAAACGGCACAACATTCACCGTTACAGCTCACAAATCTGCCTATACAGCATATGTTTACAGCGGCAGTGTGACAGCAAACGGTGAAAAGATAAACGAAAGTGTAACTGCAGAAGCAGGCAGAACCATCAGTGCGGTTGCAGACGCAAACGGAAATGTAACAGCAAAAGCTGACTACTTTACAGTAAATGCTCTCAGCGACTGGCAGATTGGCAAACTGCAGAACTGCGGTGTGGATGACAGCTTCTATTTTACAACAGAAGACCTTAACAAAGTTGTGGCAAACCGTGAAGCAGAAAAAGCGGCAGCACAGCAGGCACTTATGGCAGCACAGCAGCAGGCAGTTGCAGAGCTGGAAGCCCAGCAGAAAGAATATGACGAAAACTATCAGAAATATCTTGAAGCTATAGAAAAAGGGGCACAGGTTACAACCGATGCAGATGGCAACATTGTGGTTTCAACTCCTGCAAACAGCTGCACAATCGAAATCCGCTGCGACACAATCCTTGACAATATGGATAATCTCAAGGAGGGCAAAGAGGGTTATGTACCGTCAAACGGCAAAATTCTTTCTACAGTGCAGGCTTCCTTTGAAGAGGGCGAAACGGTATTTGATGTGCTTAAAAGAGTTTGTTCAAAAGCGGGCATTCAGCTGGAATACAGCTGGACACCAATGTATAACAGCTATTACATCGAAGGCATAAACAATCTTTACGAGTTCGACTGCGGCAGCGAATCCGGCTGGATGTACAAGGTTAACGGCTGGTTCCCTAACTACGGCTGTTCCAGCTATACACTTAAAGACGGCGATGTAATCGTATGGTGCTACACCTGCAACGGCCTTGGTGCTGATGTGGGCGGCAGAGTAAATCATTAGTTATTAAAAATTAACAAGAGGAAAAACAGATGAAAAATAATCTGAAAAAACGAATTGTATCATTGGCATTGGCTGTAGCTATGATGATAAGTCTGGTTCCGTCAACAGCATTGACAGCTTTTGCCGAAGAGATAAACACAGCTGAAATTGTTGTGGAAAATGTTGAGTCTGTAACAGAAGAATCATCTGACGCAACGGAAAAACAGCAGACTGATGCTGTCACAGAGGAAGAACAGCAGACTGATGCTGTCACAGAGGAAGAACAGCAGACTGATGCTGTCACAGAGGAAGAACAGCAGACTGAACCTGTCACAGTTGATGAAGAACAGGAAACAGAGCTCAAACAGGAAATAACAGTCGAAACAGAAGCTGTATCTGAAAAAGCTTATAACAGCGTGAAAGAAAAAACAGGTCTGGATACATCAGGTCTGGAATTTGATGTTGCATCTCCTGCAGGTCATGTAACAATCAGTTTTACTGACAATGGTGTAAGACCAGAAAATGCAGCTATAAACAATGCCGAGCTTTACGGCACACCGCTGGGCACAATTATCAGTGCAGTCAGTGTACCTTTCAAAACAGGAGACAATGTTGCAGATGTAACGGTTCGCCTGTTGGATGCAATGGGAATTAAACATGAGTGCACGGGCACTGTTGACGATGGTTTTTACCTTTCTGCATTGAAGGATTTTGAGTTTAACGGTAAATATTATCCTACTCTTGGCGAATTTGACGCAGGCAGTCAGTCTGGCTGGTGTGTGCGTCTTAACAACTGGCACATCAACCAGGGTGCATCAGCTTTTGAAGTTGAAGATGGAGATACAGTTACCTGGCTTTATACATGTCAGTACGGTGCTGATGTAGGTGCGGATTTTTCAAACAAAAGTGCTGAAATTACAGGTATTGTTTTCGCTGAAAACTATGGCACACTTGCACCTGAATTCGGCAAAGATGTAAAAGAATACAAATATACAGTAGCTGAAAATATTAACAGTATTGCAATGGAAATAAAACTGGACAACTATGCATCAGTTGTAACAGTAAAGGTGGACGGCAATCAGGTTAAATACCGTCCAAACAAGGCGATTGCAGTAACAAGCAGCAGTCTTGTGGAAATTTCCACAGCTCTGGAATATATGGATGCTGCAAACAATAACCAGATTACTGTTTATACAGATAATGTGAAAATTCAGCTTGCACCTCCAAACAAAGCTCCTTCAGTAGTTACAGGGGCACCTGCAAGCATTTCTGCAACAGCAGGCGAAGAAATCAGCGTTGATCTGAGCGGCCTTTTTACAGATCCTGACGGCGATACACTCACATACACTGTAAAAATTCCTGCGCTCAACTTTGAAAAGACAGTTGAAGGAAATGTTTTTAAAGGCACAATTCCTGCTGCAGGTGAGTATGAAGCGGTTATCACTGCAACAGACGGAGAACTTGATGCAACACACAATGTTGTGATTGATGTTGCCGAAAAGGTAAACACAGCTCCTGTTGTTGTGGCAGGTGCTGCAACAGAAATCAGCACAAAGGTTAACAAGGAAATCAGTGTTGACTTAAGTAAGTTTTTTGAAGATGCCGATGGTGATACACTTACATACAGTGTGAAAATTGAAAAGCTCAATATTGATAAAGCTGTTGAAGGCAATGTATTTGCAGGCACAATTTCTGAGGCAGGGGAATATACAGTTGTTGTAACCGCTTCTGACGGAGAACTTGATGCAACACACACTGTTACACTTACAGTAAAAGAAAATACTGCTCCTAATATCAAAGCAGAATTTGCAGAAAGCAAATCCAAAACATATGTATACAGCAGCAGCTATGTATACATCTATATGGAAGATATTTTTGAAGATGCCGATAACGATACACTTACATACAGCGCAACACTTAACGGAGAAAAAGTAGATATTACATACAATTCCTGGTCAAAAGAGCATTATATTATGTTTAACCAGAAACCTGTCATCTGTGAATATAAAATAACAGCAAATGACGGTGTTGCTGATTCTGAAGTGTTTACAGCAAAATGTATCGGTACATCTGCAACAATCACACCTGCAGAAGATGTGTCGTTGCCTAAAGGCGGTTCAAACCTGTACTACATCTGCGGAAGTGAAGATGACGATACATTCAAAATGGAATACAAACTGGATGTGGATACTGACATAGTACCATCCTGGATGGTTTCCAACAAAAATATTATCACTCATAATGGTGACGGTGAATTTACAGTTACAAAACCTGCATCAAGACAGTCGATGTATTTTGGTGTTACATACGGTAAAGACGACTGGGGCAGTGATGTGTATCTTGGTACACAGTATATATATATAATTCCTGAACTTCCTGAATTTGGTGATGTTTCAGTTGTACTGCCTGAACATGCAGACAATGTGGTTGCTGCAAATGTAAACAATGCAGTAAGCGGTGGTTTGTATACAAATGAATTTGACTACACAATGGAAGACCCATCAATTGCTGAAATTGCAATTAATGGCAGTTACGGCCTTAAAGTTACACCTAAAGTACTTGGTACAACAAAGGTAACAGCAACATTCAAATATGACCCATCTGTAAAAGCTGAATTTGAGATTACAGTTACAGGCCGCAGCCTGCACATCAAAGACCAGCCGGATACAGACAGTGTTGAATTTGCAGCAGGAAAAACTGTACAGATGACAGTAAAAGGTGCACAGGAAGGTGAAACATTCACCTGGACAAGTGCAGATGAAAACGTTGCAACAGTTGACCAAAATGGTCTTGTAACAATTAAAGCACTTGGTCAGACATATATCACAGCAACATCATCACTTTCTACAGATACAGTGCCTGTTAAAGCATCAATGTACCTGCAGGTAAAACAGGCGGGCAAGGTATATCTTGAAGATATCGGATTTACAGACTATACATATTTTGAAAATATGATAAGTGCAAAATCTGCATTCAATTCTGCACAGCTGGAATATAATCTTTATCTGCAGTCCAGCAGATATACATACAACAAACTGGCATTCACACCTTACTTTGACAGTGAAAACCTCAATGCAGTGCTTAACTATCAGGTAAGCGGCGGCGAGTATCAGCAGATGACACTTGAAAACGGCAAAGCAGTAAGCATTACAAATGGTCTCAATCCTGGTGATAATGTTGTAACTGTTGAAGTATCTCCAAAGGACAATGCTGAAAATGTAACAAAATACACATTAAATATCTTCAGACCATACAACCCTACAAATACAATCAGCAGCATGACAATATATCCAAACGGAGATACAGCACTTAACTACCCGACATATGACGGATACAAGGAAGGCACAATCTTCCGATGGGATGAAAGTACAAATGCTTATGTTGAAGGTTGGGGTGGCAGACCATCTACAGGCTGGAGTTCATCACATTACTCATACAAAACATACATCTTTACCCCTCGTTCACAGACACTTTCAATTTATCCATCTTTTGGTTATGTAAATGAAAGAGTACAGATATGGGTTGACGGTGAATATGTGGAAGAAGCAGTTACAAACTGGAAGAGTTCTGTACTTGACATCAAAGATGAAGGTTCTGTAATTGAACTTAAAGTAGTATCAGAAAAATATTATGCTGAACAGACAGCACTTGGCAACGACCCGTTTGAAACACCTGAAAACACATATAAAATTTATGTTGATGTGGTAAAACCACTTGGTATAGAAGCACAAATTATCTCTGCAGAACTTTCTAATGGCGAGTTCTACAAACCTGGTTTTTCCAGCAAATCATACACAGTAAATGCACTGCTTCCATCGGATGCAACAAGCACAGAACTTACATTTACTGTTGCTGACGGTATAGATGTATACAAAGGCAGTGCCACAGCGGCAAACAAACTGGAATCAACAGGCAAGGACGAAAACGGAAATAATATCTACAAGACAGAAACTACAAAAATTACCGGTACAGGCATGAATGCATACAGCAAAACCAACATTATTCTTCAGGTTACTGATGAAGCAACAGGCGATGTTGGTATGAGCCAGTATGAATTTACAACAAGCAAACGCGGTGATAAAGATATCTATCCTGACAGCATAGTAGAGTATCTCTGTATAGGCTCACAGTATACAAATGCAAGCAACTACGGCACAATGCCTGAAAGAACCCTGAAATCAAATGGCGGTACACTTTCACTTGGTAACTTCGGCGGTTACATTACATATAAGTATGACAAGCCAATCGAAAACAGCCCTAACAATCCTTATGGCGTAGACTTTGTAATCTATGGCAACTCATTTGGCAATGGTGCCCATGAACCTGGATATGTTCAGGTTTCCAAAGATGGTGAAACATGGTACACGCTTGCAGGCAGCGAACATTTTGATGACCATAATGACTGGGGTTACTCAATGACATATTCCAATGAGGGCGGCAAGTCTGCATGGACAAACAGCGATGGAGAAAGCGGACAGATTTACAGCTATCCAAATGCGGCAGCATATCCATATTACACATGGACAGAACAGAACAAGCAGTCCATTACAGCTGAAGGTTTCAGACTTAACAGCAGCGCAAAAGATATTTATGGCAGTGCAGCAGCAGTATTGCCTGTGTTCGGTTATGTTGATGTAAACACAAACGGATCAATTACAGGGCAGACAAATAACCCTTATAATCACCCGGGTAAACTTGTAGATGGCGGCGACATGTTTGACCTTGCATGGGCTGTTGATGACAACGGAACACCGGTTGAAATTGACAGTATATCTTACATCAGAATTGCAACAGCTTCCAGCATCTATGCAGGAGCAATCGGTGAAAAATCCACTGAAGTTACAGCTGTTCTAAGAGCAACCAATACTGCACAGGAAGCAGTAGGTAAAACAGAAGCAGCAAAAATCACAGTAAACGGCAAAAAACTTATCGAAACAGATAAAGAAAATGTATTTGCAGCAATGTACGAAAATGATGAGTTTGTTGTAGAAGTAAATGCGTCAGAAGATGCAAATATCTACATCAACAATACATCCGGTGCATCACGCGCATACACATCAGCTCCTGAAAGCTCAATAATCCGTGTTATTGTTCAGGAAAGCGAAAAAGAACCTTACATTGCATACATCACATTACTCAGTGATGAAGTAATAGCAAAAATAAATGCGGTTGAAGAAAAAATTGAGGCAATAGGCACTGTTACAGAAAATTCAGCACAAGCTGTAAAAACTGCCCGTGATGCATACAATGCACTTGAAGAACTGCATAAAAACTTTGTAGAAAACTACAGCAAACTTGTAAATGCAGAAATAACTTTGTCTGCTTTGGAAGTTTACAAAGCAACAGGTAACTATCTTGAAAAACTTATCAAAGATAATGCACCAACAGTAAATACAACAGGTGGCGAATGGCTGGTGCTTGGTCTTGCAAGAAGTGGCAAGACAGTGCCTATACAGTACTATGCAAATGTAATCAACTATGTAAATGAAAACATTGACGAAGAAGGCCAGCTTCACTGGTTTAAATCCACCGACAACTCAAGAGTTATCATCGGTCTTACATCAGCAGGATATGACGCAACAAATGTTGCAGGCAATGACCTTACAAAAGCACTTAAAGATATTGACTATGTAAAACAGCAGGGTGTTAATGGTCCGGTTTGGGCACTTATAGCAACAGACAGTCACAACAATGTTAATCTCGGCAATGCGGACAGAAAAGCTTTTGTAAATGAAATTCTGAAACAGCAGCTTGCAGATGGCGGATGGACAGTAATGGAAGGCGGTACAACAACAGAAACTGATATTACAGCAATGGCTGTTCAGGCTCTTGCACCATATTACAGTACAGACGCAAAAGTTAAAGCTGCAGTGGAAAAAGCACTTGATAAACTTTCAGCAATGCAGCTTGCAGACGGCGGTTATGCACTTGGCGGCAGCGCAAACAGTGAATCTACAGCCCAGGTAATCGTAGCGCTTACAGCTATGGGCATAGACCCTCTTACAGATACAAGATTTGTTAAAGACGGCAACACAACAGTTAAAGCTTTGACAAAATACTATGTTGATGGTGAAGGTTTCAGTCACAATAAAGATGGTAAAACAGATGGTATGTCAACTGAACAGGCATATTATGCGCTTAATGCATGGGTAAGATTTGAAAACGGCAGCAACTCACTTTACGATATGTCAGATGTAACTGTTAAAACAGCAGTTGAATCTACAGAAGAACTTATCGATCAGATCGGTACAGTTACAACTGATTCTTCATCAATAATTAAGGCGGCACAGCTTGCATACAATGCACTTTCAGAAGCTGAAAAAGCATCAGTTTCAAATGCAGATAAACTTGCACAGGCAGAAGAACAGCTGAAAGATATTGAAAAAGCTGCAGAAACAGAAAAACTCATTAATGATATAGGTAAAGTAAAACTTGAAAACTACAGCAAAATTGAAAAAGCAAGAAAAGCTTATGACAAACTTACTGCAGAGCAGAAAAAACTTGTAGGCAACTACAACAAATTGCTTGATGCCGAAGACGAAGCAGTTGATCAGGTTGAAAATCTGATTGTTAAAATAGGTGATGTTGACCTTGACAGTGCAGATGCCATTGCGGATGCTAAAAAGGCGTACAACTACCTGCCTGAATATCTGCAGAAAAAGGTAGATAATTACGACGACCTTGAAGATGCAGAAAAAGAACTGAAAAAGCTGCGAGAGGAAGCACTTGCACTGCTTGCGGAAGGTAAACTTGTGCTGACAAAAACAGAACTGCTGAAACTTAAGGAAGATTTTGAAAAGGTTACTGAAAACACAGGTTACGATGCTGTTCTGGCATTGCTGCGCACCTTCTACAAGCTGGGAGAAACACAGCAGCTTGCACTTGAAAACAGTGATGCAGTTAAGCTTGCACAGAAGATAGTTGCAAAACATAACCACACAAATGCATATACAGGCGTAAAAGCTGACGGATTGGAATGGAATATATGTCTAGTTGTGGAAGAAACCGACGATGATGTAAAACTCGACAGCATAAAAGCAAAACTCGAAAACAGCGATATTCTTACAATCTGGGATATTTATCTTGAAGATGTGCTGACAGGCAAAAAATACAAACCGGAAGAAGCTGTTCAGCTTAAAATACCGTCCAATCTTTTAGGTGATTATACAGCATACGACTATCTTAAAGTTATTCACTATACAGATGACGGAAGAATAGAACTGCTTAACTGTGAAATCGCAGACGGTTATATTGTATTTAATGCAGCAGAATTCAGCTGGTACGGCGTGGTTGGTTTTATGAACGGTGAGGAAGATACAGCCGGCGATAACCTGACAGCAGATACACCGTTGCTTATAAGTCCACAGCCGGAAGTTCAGCAGAACAACAGTAACCCTGTTGTGTGGATTGTTATTGCGGCAGCTGGCATTGCGGCTTTGGCGGTGCTTGTTGTGCTGAAAAAACGCACAGCAGATAAAGAATAATTTTAAACATTATTTCCTTACATAAACTACCTTACTGAAACAGATAAAGTGGGGCGTTTTGCGCGCCCCACCAAATCTGCTTTTACAGCATATTTAAATTTGTATCATTTAATCGGCTGAAATTACAGAATCGGATTTGTCATTTTGAGCTAAGCGAAGAATCTCTCTGCTTGCTCAGACTGATGTTTAACAAAAATTCAAGAAACGAGGTGAAAACAATGACAAAAACATTCGGCACATACCATCCTGCAGTCAATTTTGCATTTTTTACAGGTGCAATAGGTTTAAGTATGTTTATTTCTCACCCGCTGTTCAGTCTTGTTTCACTTATTATTTCATTTTCATATTATCTGACTTTGTCCAAAGGCAAAAGCAAAAAGTTTCTCCTTTGGTATATGGTTATGTTTATTGCAGTTGTGTTTTTTAACGGGGTAATGAACACCATGGGCAATACGGTGCTCTTTATCTGGTTAAAAAACAGACCTGTAACCTTTGAAGCACTGTTTTACGGTGCTGTGACAGGGGTGAATTTTATTTCGGTTATGCTGTGGTTTAGCTGCTACAACATAATTATGACCACAGATAAATTTACATATCTGTTCGGTCGGTTTGCCCCGTCAGTTACATTGGTACTGTCGATGATTTTAAGGCTGATACCAAACCTTATCAAAAAGACCAAAACAATTATCGGTGCGCGCAGCTGCATCGGCAAAGGCACAAAAGGTGACACATACAAAGACAAGCTGAACAGCGGCCTTGAGGTGCTGTCAATTCTTACATCCTGTGCATTGGAAGATGCAGTAATCACCGCAGACAGTATGCGTTCAAGGGGTTATGTGGATGACATCCACACAAGCTATCACACCTACAAAAAGCAAATGCGGGATATTGTTGTTGCGGCACTGTTTGCAGTCACAGCCGTTGCGGTTATAGTTTGCATATTTACAGGCTGTACGGCAATGCAGTTTCTGCCCATAATCATATTCCCGAAAACAACAGTGTTTACATATGTCGGCATAATCAGTTATGCACTATTCCTTTCAATCCCAATCATTATCGAATTTTCGGAGGAAATTACATGGCACATTTTAAAATCGAAAATTTAAGTTTTTCATATCCAAAGAGAGAGCAAAAGGTGCTGGATGATATAAACCTTGAGATACAGAAAGGTGAATATATTGTTCTTTGCGGCTCCAACGGCAGCGGCAAAACAACACTTTTGCGCCATCTCAAATCTGTTCTTGCTCCACACGGTAAAACAGAGGGCGAAATTTACTTTGAAGGCACACCGTTAAAAGAGGTTTCGCTCCGTGAACAGAGCAGCAAAATAGGCTATGTAATGCAGGACCCCGATGCACAGATTGTAACTGATAAAGTGTGGCACGAGCTTGCCTTTGGCCTTGAAAGC
>JAFSAW010000027.1 GCA_017442085.1 Oscillospiraceae bacterium
CACCAACAAACTCAACCCCGGGATGGGATACAAAACCGTCCTGCACAGGATAAGTAACGGTGGGCTCCATCACCACATGCTGCTGACAGATGTTGTCCAGATCGTATATGTTTTTCATCAGATGACCGGGTACGGGAGTGCCGTTTTCCTCGCGGAGGTAGGTTTTCATTTCGGGAATGAACTTTTCGTCCTTTAAGTCATAGCCGAGTTCGTAGTCAATCATTCCGTAATGGTTTTCGTTTCCTGGAAGAGTATAGGTTTGCATGGTATCATCCTTTCTTTTTTGTTTTTGTATTGAGTGATGAACAACTCTGATGCAAGAAAGCGGTTTCTTTATTTGAGATTATACGCTTAATTTTCTTTCCTTCAATTAGCAATAAAAGAAAAGATGGCTCAAATATTTTATATATTACCTACAAAAATACGACAAAATTCTCCTAAAAATGTGAAATAAATTTCAGAAAGCGGTTTCAATAAAATGTATTGAAACCGCTGCACGATTGTGTTATAATCCGACAAAAAAGGAGAAGTGCGTATGACAATATATGATATTGCCAAGGAAGCAGGCGTTTCGGTAGCCTCTGTTTCCAGATATTTTAATCATCGGGATAAGCTGTCTCCTTCAATTCAGAAAAAGATTAATCAAGTTGTTGAGAACAGAGATTTCATACCAAATCAGATGGCAAGAGGTCTTGTGTTCAATTCGATGAAGACTATTGGCATTATTATGAGCGATGTTCAGCACCTTCGTTTTTCTACAATTGCTTATAATTTGGAACGTTCGTTTTTCGAATGGGGCTACAATACCCTGATATGCAATACCGGTGACGATATACGTAAAACACAGCAGTATCTGTATATGTTGTACAGCAAAAGAGTGGATGCAATTATTCTCATCGGAAGCATGCTGGATCTTTTTGACATAAAATCTGAAATAAAAAAGTATTTTTCAGAGATACCTGTCATCACTTCGGATATGGATCTGGACATGTCGAACAGTTATTCAGTGACCCCAAACCACTTTCCGGGAACCAGGGATGCTGTTATGCATCTGATGAAAAAGAATCACAAAAATATTGCTTTCGTTGCGAATACACGCAGCTCAAATACCCATAAACAGATCAACGCTTATCTTCGTTCGATGAATGAACTGGGCTTGCCACTTTACAAAGATAACAACGTTTTGGAGCTGTCTCTTGCAAAAAAAATTGACTCTGAGCTGGATGTAGCATCTTTGATTAGTGCAAGCGGCATTCCGTACACAGGTCTTATCTTTTCACACGATGAAATGGCCGCCAGAGCTATCGGAAGTCTACAGTTCCACGGCTATCGCGTACCTGAGGATTTCGGCGTGATAGGGTATGACAACACGGCATTCGGACTTTGTTGTCAGCCTCTCCTTACGAGTATTGATACACAGGGAGGTACGATCGCAAGGGTAATAGCAAATCTGGTCAATGACATTTTCAATCAGAAAGAAGTAGGAAACAGTGTAACGATAAAGTCTAAGCTGGTAATACGGAGAAGCACGTAAATAAGGGAGAGAACTGTTATGAAAAAGAAAAGCAAAAGATGGACCCCGGGGTTTTGCCTGCTTCTGCTTATGTCATTTTTCTACTATTCAAACAACTATATGCTCAATTCCATCGTTGCCGGATATACGGCGGAATTGGGAGGCCAGGGAAACATAGTAGGAATTATCAATGGAACAATGACATTCATTGCCCTTATACTGTGCCCTGTTTCAGGATTGGCAGCAGACCGCATAAACAGAAAGTTGCTCTCTCAGGCTGGCTTGAGTCTGCTTTGCCTTGCAGGCATACTCGGCGCATTTGCAAACTCTGTATATGTTCTTCTGATTTCCCGTATAATACAGGGCGTTGGCTTTGCTTTTCTATCCGTTCTTCTGTCCACAATTGTCGCAACCAGTGTTGAAAAAAATTCCGTTGGAAAAGCAATAGCCTATTATGCTACCACTCAGGCAATGGCACAGGCCCTTGCACCCGGAATGGGACTATGGGTGCGGGAAATGTTCGGATATAAAAGCGTATTTTTTGTGGGAAGCTGCTTTGTGCTTATTTGCATCTTCATTGTGTTCTTCCTTGGCGATTTCGGACAGCGATCCACGGAAAAAAAGAACGGCAGAGCTGGAATTTCAAATTTTTTTGCCGTCAATTGTACTCCCTTTGTCCTGAACGGAATTGTTTGTGCAATTCTTCTTCACATGATCCAGGCGTATATGGATCCTTTTACAGAAACTAACGGACATACTGAGGGTTTGAAAGCCTTTTATACCGTTTATGCCGTATCCATGCTGATTTCTCGTTTCCTGCTCTCGGACATTATGGATAAATTGAGTCTGGGGCTGGTTCTGTGCTTTTGTGTTCCACTGTTGCTGCTGTCTTTTTACCTCATACAGATTCAGACCAAACCCCTTGAACTTTGGATGGGCGGTATGCTGTGTGCCGTCGGCCTGGGAACAATGCAGATAAAAACCCAGGTCAGTGTGGTAAAAAAACTTCCGATAGAAAGGCAAGGAGTAGCAAACAGTACATACTACATTTCTATGAATATCGGACATACATTGGGAGGACTGCTTGGAGGTGCAGTACTGGAGAGCGTAGTGGCAGACAAGCTGTTTTACTATTGTATGGCCATATCAGTGCTGCCGGTTATTCTGATGGCAGTATTCCGCAGGCAGTACTTTGAAAAACCCTGCGCTGTAGGCGCATAAAAAATAAGCCCCTCGATGCAGGATGATGAAACGCTGCATCAAGGGGCTTTAATTTGTACGCGCAAAAAAGGCAGTTTAAAAAGGGGCACATTTTGCTTATATATGGGCTTCCAGCCCTCAGCGCAGCTTGCCCGAATTACTCTCCGCCACCGAAATTGCCGCTTCAAGCTGGGTTATCATTTTTTCCCGGTCACGATTGAGCGTTCCGGCAAGGGACAAAAAATTTGAAACATGGTTGGAGCGCAGTATGGTGCCTTCGCTGTCCACATTTTCAAGGAACAGCTTTTGCTCTTTCAGGTCCTCCAAGGGGCTGAGCGCCGGAAACTTTCCTGCACGGTAAGCTTTTCCCAGGGGAGTGTCGGCGTAGAGATGCAATGTGAGCAGACCCAGATATTCTGGCTTTGTGGCACTTACCAGACGTGCCGACTCTATGGCGTGCTCTGTGCTGTCAGGCCGCCCTC
>JAFSAW010000028.1 GCA_017442085.1 Oscillospiraceae bacterium
CGCCGGTAAAGGTTATGGTTTCTTCCATATAGAATGCCACGTCCTGACCGTCCCATTCAGGCACAGAATGGGTGATGTTGAGCTCCAGTGCATAGCAGGTGTCGTCGTGCAGCACAAGCTCGCCGCCGATGGGCACAAAACCCTGATTGTCATACATACCGATGATTGGCCCTGCCCCGTGGCCGTAAAAGCCGATAGGGTGGGTGTACAGCATAGGACGTATTCCCTCTGCCTTTGCCTGTTCTGCCGATGCAAAGAAAATGTCGTTGCCTGTTCTGCCGCTGACAAAATTATCCCGCACAATGTCCTGAAAACGGTTGCCTGTTTTTACACCTTCCAGAATACCCTGAGGAATTTCGGTTTCGCCGTCTTTCAGAATATATCCAAGGCGTTGGCTGTCGGTGTGCAGGCCCATATATTCAATGCCCCAGTCGGTGTGGATTATATCCCCTTTTTCTATTACAGCATCAAACATACGCTGCCCGGGAAAGCCTTTGCGCTGAACATCCACATCAGGTGCAAACCAGGCATTGAGCCCCATATCGTTTATGCGCTGCATAATATAGTATTCCACATCGGTTGTTGTGGTAACACCGGGGGTTATAACCTCGGTGCTGTAGGCCTCGCGCAGTATATCTGCCGCAATGCGATAAAGCTGCGGATACAGCTGCATCTCCTTTTCCGTGCGGGTTTCAAGCCAGCGTATCGCCATTGTATCGTCTGCTATCAGCCTGTCTCCCAGCCTTTCGTACAGATTGTCCCACACATATTTTGACACACCGTCTGCCTGGGCAGTGACCCCCGAAATATTGACAGCTATTTTCTTTGGGTTGCGCTGCAGCACTGTGCGGGCTATAACATCATACTGATTTTCCTTTGTTGTATAGGCATCTTTGTAGTATGGTGCAAGCCTTGGGTTTGGGCGGGACAGATTGAGCGCTTCATAATCGCCTGCTTCATTTATACAAAAAGCAAAGCAGCTGAGGCGGGAAGCATATTTTACAAGGCTTGGCACAAGGGTTTTAAACACCGGGTCCTCGTTGTTTTCGCGGCATATAACCAGCCACATATCAATGCCGCATTCCTTTAAAAGCTCCGGCATAAGATTTTCCAGACGGTCTTTGAGTATTTCGTCACGTATTCTGTGCTGCTCCCGTACAGAATAAATATCCTTTGCTTTGTTCAGCAGTTTCATAACAGCCTCCTGCAGTTTTTTCTTAATTGTAGAATTATATAGCAGCAAAGTCAACAGATATGTATAAAACAAAAAAACCGACCTGTTGGTCGGTTTTGTGTGGTGAGCCATCGGAGACTCGAACTCCGGACACCCTGATTAAAAGTCAGGTGCTCTGCCAGCTGAGCTAATGGCTCTCACCTATTGGCATTTCGTTTTGGGGTTGTCCCTCAACGCTCAATTATTATAGCAAGCACAAGGTTAAAAGTCAACACTTTTTTTTCAAAAATTTTTTATTTTTTTCAAGTTGTTAGGTTTTGTACAGTTTTTTACAAAAGCAAACAGCTTTTTATGGTAAATATTAACAAATAACAGCATAAAATATCAGAAAAAGCAAAGCCCGACTGTAAAGCCGGGCTTTTGCAAAACACATTATCTGCGTCTTTCTTTGATTTCTGCTTTGATGTAGTCGATAAATGCTTCAACCGGCATTGCTTCTTTGAGAATTTCTTTTCTGTCACGTGGAGCAACTGCGCCTGCTTCTGCTTCTTTATCACCAACAACCAGCATATAAGGCACTTTCTGAAGCTGGTTTTCACGGATGCGGTAACCCATTTTTTCGTTTCTGTCGTCAACTGTTGCACGGATGCCTGCTTCTTTAAGCTGTGCGAGAACTTTGTGTGCATATTCTTTGTGAGCTTCGGAAACAGGGATAACTACTGCCTGTACCGGAGCAAGCCATGTTGGGAATGCACCTGCAAAGTGTTCGATAAGGATACCGATAAATCTTTCGATAGAACCGTAAACAACACGGTGAATCATAACTGGACGGTGTTTTTCGCCGTCTGCACCAACGTATTCCATTTCAAAACGTTCAGGCATCTGCATATCAAGCTGAATTGTACCGCACTGCCATGTTCTGCCAAGAGCGTCGTTGAGGTGGAAGTCGATTTTTGGACCGTAGAATGCGCCGTCGCCTTCGTTTACGATGTAATCCATGCCAAGTTCTTCAAGAGCGCCGCGCAGACCGTCTGTTGCGATTTCCCATTCTTCGTCAGAACCCATGGAGTTTTCAGGTCTTGTGGAAAGTTCTGCATGATATGTGAGACCAAAGAGGCCGTAAACTTCGTTAAAGAGGCTTACAACACCTTTGATTTCATCACGGATCTGTTCAGGCATCATAAAGATGTGAGCATCGTCCTGATGGAAGCAGCGAACACGCATAAGGCCGTTGAGAGCACCGGAGAGTTCGTGACGGTGTACAAGGCCGATTTCGCCTGCACGGATTGGAAGGTCACGGTAGGAGTGTGGTTCCATTTTGTAAACAAGGATACCGCCCGGGCAGTTCATTGGTTTAACTGCATAGTCTTCACCGTCGATTTTTTTTGGGTAAATATTTTATTTGTAGTTATACCAGTGACCGGAGTTTTACCAAAGTTTTCTGTTTATAAAGATTGGTGTGGAAATTTCTACATAGCCTGCTTTTTCGTGGATTTCTCTCCAGTAGTCAAGAAGTGTGTTGTAAACAACCATACCTTTTGGCAGGAAGAATGGGAAACCAGGGCCTTCGTCTGCCATTTCGAAAAGGCGAAGTTCTTTGCCAAGTTTTCTGTGGTCACGTTTTTTAGCTTCTTCAAGAAGGTTGAGGTATTCTTCAAGCTGTTTTGCTTTTGGGAAGCTGATAGCGTAGATACGTTTGAGCATCTTGTTTTCGCTGTTGCCTCTCCAGTAAGCGCCTGCTACGGACATAATTTTGAATGCACCGATTTTGCCTGTGGAGAGAAGGTGTGGGCCTGCACAGAGGTCTGTAAATTCGCCGCCCTGTTCGTAGAAGGAGATTGTTTCGCCTTCAGGAAGTTCGCTGATAAGTTCCTGTTTGTATTCGTTGTCAGGATATTTTGCCAGAGCTTCTTCCTTGGAAAGTTCAAAACGGGAGATTGCAAGGTCTTTCTTTGCAATTTCTTTCATTTCTTTTTCAAGTTTTTCAATCATTTCTTCGTCGATAGCAGCTTCTGTGTCGATGTCATAGTAGAATCCGTTGTCGATTGCAGGACCGATTGTAAGTTTTGCATCAGGAATAAATTTGAGAACTGCCTGTGCAAGAACGTGGCTGGATGTGTGCCAGAATGTTTTTTTGCCTTCTTTGTCGTCAAATGTAAGGAATTCAACATTAACATCAGCTTCTGCTGTGTCACGGAGGTCACAGAATTCGCCGTTTACTTTTGCAACTGTTGCTTCCTTGTAAAGTTTTGCGCTGAGGCTTTTTGCGATTTCAGCATAGGAAGTGCCTTTTGCAACTTCGATTACGCTGCCGTCTTTGAGTGTTACTTTAACCATAGTAATCTTCCTTTCCCTTTTTCTTTTTGATATATGGTGAGTAATAATTTGAGAATCAGGGTGAGATTTGCCTGTAAAAACAAAAAACACCTTCATCCCAAACGGGATGAGGTGTGCAATACCCCACGGTTCCACCCGAATTGCAGATAGAATAATCTGCCACTCTTAAGGATATAACGGTCCTGCCCGTACACAGTTCGCTGTGTCTGCTGTTATGGTGGTATCCCGACTGCCAAACCGCTTTTTTGCACCAACCAAAAGCTCTCTGTAGGTTTTTGCCTGCCGGAACATGTCCATGTCGTCGCTTTAATAAGCAATATATTATCATTATTATATTTATTTGTCAACCTTTAAGCAGTTACAGTGATATTACAATTTTGTTGCAGAATAAATATACAATATGTATAAATTGAGCATATTATTGCTTGACATTGTATGATATTTAAACTAAAATGATAAGGGTAGTTTTTACTATTTATGATATTATTATCTTATATATATAAATTATAAATAACTGAATACTATTTTAATCTTATTTTTAAGGAGAGCATTATGTTATCATACGCTATGGCGGCCTTGATAGCAGTTATTGGTGCAGCCGTTGCTGGTTTTATCTGTTTCCAGCTCGGTGTTTCTCACAGACGCAAAACAGCCGAAGCAAAAATCGGAAGTGCAGAAGATGAAGCAAAAAGATTAATCAATGATGCTATTAAGACTGCAGAACAAAAACGCAAAGAAGCGCTTTTAGAA
>JAFSAW010000029.1 GCA_017442085.1 Oscillospiraceae bacterium
GCTGGATAAAAATCCACTGTGTCCATTTGTAGTAGTCTTTGTCTGTTGTGTTGATTTCACGGTCCCAGTCAAAGGAAAGACCCAGCATTTTAAGCTGCTGTTTAAAGCGTGCAACGTTGTTTTTTGTAACAATTTCGGGATGAATGTGGTTTTTCATCGCAAAGTTTTCGGTTGGCAAGCCAAATGCGTCCCAGCCCATTGTGTACATAACATTATAACCGTCAAGACGTTTCTGACGGGAAATGATATCCATTGCTGTGTAGGAACGTGGATGGCCAACGTGGAGACCTGCGCCTGATGGATATGGAAATTCTACCAGACCGTAGAATTTTGGCATGGTGTAGTCATTTTTGGCTGCAAATGTTTTTTCGTCATCCCAAATTTTTTGCCATTTCTTTTCTATGGCAGAAAAATTGTAATCTTTCATAATTTTTCTATCCCCTTATAACCCATTCAAAGCACAGCCCTTAACTTCCATTGCTTTTTACAACCACTCCGCCTCTGGCGGCGTCTCCCCTTTGCACAAGGAAAGCTTATCGGTATGCAATATCCGTTTTAGCCGTGCTTTCAATGATTTTATTTATTTTTGCTTAGAAGGAATTATTCTTCTTCCTTTTCAATTTCAAATTCAATTTCTGTGCCGTCTGCCCAGAGTTTGTCAAGGTCATAGTATTCTCTTGCCTGTGGGTGGAACACGTGAACAATCACTGTTTCGTAGTCAAGCAGAATCCAGTTTTTGCTTTCGTAACCTTCCACACGTGCAGGGTCTTTGCCAAGTTTTGTTTTAACCTGGAAATCAACTTCGTCAGCAAGTGCCTTAACCTGTGTTGTGGATGTACCTGTTGCAATAACAATGTAGTCTGTTACAACTGTGAGGTCATCGATTTTAAGGATTTTAACATCCTTTGCCTTTTTGTTGTCAAGATAGCCAGCTATCTTTTTGGAAAGTTCTAAACCGTTCATAAATTCTCCTGTATTATTGGGCGGTGCCTGCAAGCAGGTCGCCGAGATTTGTTACTGTAATGCCTGTTGCGCCCCAGTCGTTCACAACTTCGCCTTCAATTTCGTCGATATTCAGGGCTTCAACAGGTTCCTGATATGGTCTGAAATGTTTGTTGATAATTTCCAGCCATTCGTTCTGCGGAATTTCCAGCAGGTTCTGTACGCCGTTTCTCTTTGTTCTGATATCATAACCATGTATGCCAGGTTTGATAATTGCCATATTGGAATAGTCCATATTCAAAGCTTCGGTTGCAAGGCCTGCAATACGGCTCCAGTGCATATCTGTTGTGATATATGGTGTAAAACGCGGTAAAAGCTTGAGGGAGTCGCTTACACCGATTTCTTTGAAATATTTGATAACAGATGCATAGAAATAACTCTGCACTTCCATGCGCTGTATGTCGCCGCCTGCGTAGTTACGGTTGCGTACAATTGCCTCGGCAGTTTCACCGTTTACATAGTGCCAGCCTGCCTCCTTGATGATTGTTTCCTGATTTCCGTTGCCATCTTTTATTGTAATAGGATAAGGTACATACATCTCCAGGCCACCTTCAATCCAGTCAACAACTTCTACAAATGCTTCCATATCAAGTGTCGCATAGTGGTCAACAGCAAGGCCAAAACGCTGGTTGAGTGTTTCAACAAGGTTCATGATACCGTTCTCATGGCTGCCGTCCGAATAAACAGCATTGATTTTGCCTGTTTTGGAAGGTTCGCCCACAAATGTATCGCGCGGAATCTGCAGTGCTTTAACTGTGCCTGCTTTGATATCCATTGTCACATACATTATAACATCAGTCTTGTATGTGTCACGGCCTTCCTCCATATCAACCCCGCAAACAAGGATATTTACAACATCATCCTTGATTTCCTCGGCTGTCTGCATATTTTCAGGAATCTCTTCGCCCTCGTTGTACATATTGCCGATTGCACCGTCAACAGCAAAAATCATAACAGCCACAATGCATATTGCAACAAGGCAGGCTATAAGAGTTCTTTTTGGGTTTTTCTTTTTCCTGCGCTTTTTGGAGCTGTATGTATTTTTATTACTCATATTTTTCCTCCTTACAGTTGTCTGTCAGCGTTTTGAAATATTCCAGTGCCTCAAGACTGTCTGTATCGATTTCATTGCCCTTTGATTTTATCCATTCTACAGAATGTACCAAAGCTTTGTACATAGCCAAATCCAGATTTTTCCTTGCAAGACTCAGCAGGTAATCACGGGATTCAAATTTGCGTCCCTCGCAAAGCATATCCGCAAGGTATATAACCTTTTCCATATCAGTCATTCCGTTTCTGCCGCAGGTGTGACTGCGTACAGACCACAGAATATCCTCATCGGTTATCCCCAGTTCCTTTTCGGCATAATCAGCTGCCGCAAAACCATGCAAAGTTTGTTTTGGTTTGTCTTTTATTCTATTTATTATACCACTTGCGCCCGCTCTGTGCAACAGAATATCATAAGAGGTATGCTTGAGTATATCGTGCAGCAGTGCTGCAATGCGCAGCTTGTCCACATCCAGATGATAGATTGTGCCAAGCTCTGCTGCAAGTTTTTCCACATTGAGTGTGTGAATATAACGCTTTTCATCCAGCATAATCTTTGCCAGCAGCTTTGCTGTACCCTGCAGGCGCTTTGTTTCGTTATCATCGTACAGATGGTATTCATCTATAACTGCATCCACTGCCTGGGGCAGAACACTGTCGCTGTGCTGACCGCCACGGAAGCCCGATGACGACACATCGATAACCTTGTAAGGTATATAAACCGCATTTGCTCCCTGTGCTCTGAGCTGTGCTATTTTGTCATATATTTCCTGCTCTACTCCTGTTTTTCTTGCAAAGACAACAGGTGTGCAGTTTGCAAGTATCTCCGGACTGTTTTTCCAGCTGTCTATGGAAAACAGGCTGTCAGAACCTATGAGCATAAAGATGTCTGCATTGTCATATTTTTCTTTAAGGTGCCTAAGTGTAAGATAGGTGTAGTCATCTTTAAGGTTTGTTCCCTCATAGTCACTGATTTCCACGTCACTGTCCACATTGCCGAAAGCAAGCTGTGCCATATAATGACGCACATCAAACGGAACCATACAGCCTTTTTTGTGGGTAGGGGTGCCTGTGGGCATAACAATTATTTTATCAAATTCGGTGTACTGCGCTGCTTCTTTAAGTATAGAAAGGTGGCCGTTGTGTGGCGGGTCAAAAGCGCCGCCGAACAATAAAATCTTCATTTTATACTCCGTGTAGAAAAACGTTGTTTTTTCACTGATTGTTTATTATTTTGTCTTTTCAACAAGTTCAAGTTTTTTGAGGTCGTAGAGAGAATCTTTCTTTTTCTGCATAAAAAGTACAAATTTGCTGCCTATAACCTGTACGGAATCACAGCCGATATATTCGCAGAACATTTCTGCTGCTTCCTTTGCTTTGTATGGGCAGTTGTCAAGCACCTTGCATTTTACAAGTTCTCTTGCTGCAAGAGCTGTTCTGATAGATTCTGCTGTTGCTTCAGTAACGCCTTCTTTGCCAACCTGAACGATTGTGTCCATATGCTGTGCCTGACCGCGAAGAAAAGCACGCTGTTTAGATGTAAGTGCCATATAATCTCCTTTTAATTTAAATAAAATGTATTAAATATTTTTTTGCTTTTTATATTTACCGTCTGCCGTATATCAGCTA
>JAFSAW010000030.1 GCA_017442085.1 Oscillospiraceae bacterium
GCGCACTGGCTATGGAACCTGAAGTTATGCTTTTTGACGAACCTACCTCCGCACTTGACCCTGAAATGGTTGGCGAAGTTCTGGACGTTATCAAAGGCCTGGTAAGCACAGGTATGACAAGCGTTATCGTTACACACGAAATGCGCTTTGCAAGAGAAGTAAGCGACCGAGTGCTCTTTATGGCAGAAGGCAACGTAATGGAAAGCGGCAAGCCTGAAGATATGTTTGGCAATCCGCAGACACCACGTTTTAAAGAGTTTCTTTCAAAAGTGCTTTAATTGAATAACGGCAAAATTATGTAAGGGCTGATGCCCACATCAGTCCGTGTAAATCTGCGGGCCGATGTGAGTGTCAGCCCTTATAGTTTTTATATAATAAAAGGTAGTAAAAGGCTCCACTTGTCAGGGGAGCTGTCAGCAAAGCTGACTGAGGGGTAGTCTCTCCCTCCGTCACTTGCGTGACACCTCCCTCATCAGAGGGAGGCATAAAGGTGATTATTATGAAACAGTCTATATACAATACAGTAGAAGAAAAGGCAAAGGTTATCACAGACCTGTCCGACAAAATCTGGGGCTTTGCCGAAATATCAATGGAAGAATTCAAGTCCACAGAAGCATACATAGAAGTTATGAAAAGCGAAGGCTTTGAGGTGCAGACAAATCTGTGCGGCATCAAAACCGCATTCAGCGGCAGATTCGGCAGCGGCAAGCCGGTTATCGGCATCCTTGGCGAGTTTGATGCCTTAAGCGGTCTGTCACAGGTGGCGGGCGCAACACAGAAAGAATGGCTGTGCGAAGGCGGCAACGGCCACGGCTGCGGCCACAACCTGCTTGGCGCAGCAAGCCTTGGTGCTGCCATTGCGGTTAAAAAAGAAATTGAAAAAGGCAATCTGCAGGGCACAGTGGTGTTCTACGGCTGCCCTGGCGAAGAAGGCTGTGCAGGCAAGGCATTTATGGCACGTGACGGAATGTTCCGCGACCTTGATGCAGCGCTCTGCTGGCACCCGGGTGATGTAAACGAGGTTACAACAGGCAGCAATGCTGCATGTATGCAGTTTGAATACAGCTTTACAGGCCTTACTGCCCACGCAGCAGGCGACCCGCAGAACGGCCGCAGTGCACTTGATGCAGCAGAACTTATGAACGTTGGTGTGCAGTTTCTGCGCGAACATATGCCGAAAAAATGTTCCATCCACTATTCCTTCAGCGATGTGGGGGGCATCTCTCCAAACGTTGTTCAGCCAAAGGCAAGCACAATCTATATGGTGCGCGGTGAAAACGTGACCGAAGCAAAAAAACTGCTGGAACGTGTGCACAAGGTGGCACAGGGCGCAGCACTTATGACCGAAACACAGGTGGAATGGCGTCAGATTGACGGCACATCCAACACCCTGTCCAACCACGCCCTTGAAGAAGTTATCTACAATAACCTTTGCGCAGCACCGCTGCCGCAGTTTACAGCCGAAGAAGAACAGTTTGCGGCTGCAATAAAATCCACATTTGTTACCGAACAGCTGCCAAGTGACGGCGCACAGCTTAACTGGCAGGTTAAACAGGCCGTTGCCGAAAAATCTGCAAACGGCACAATACCGCTTAACAACTTTGTTGTGCCATATGCACCAAGCGATTATTTCAGCCCCGGTTCAACCGATGTGGGTGACGTAAGCTGGCTTACACCGACTGCACAGTTTACAGCAGCAACCTGGGCAAGCGGCAACCCCGGCCACAGCTGGCAGAATGTTGCCATGGGCAAATCCGGCGTTGCACACAAGGGTGTGCTGTATGCCGCAAAAGTGCTGGCAGCCACAGCAGCAGACCTTATGACACAGCCACAGCTGCTGGAAAAGGCAAAGGCAGAGTTTGCAGTAAGCGCCGCAGCAGGCTATGACTGCCCGCTGGGTGACGAAGTTAAAGCACCTCATGCAGAATAATTTACGCTGGCAGCATAAATTATTCTTTCATAGGGGGAAATTTCCCCCTCTTGACGACAATTTGCTCCGCGCAGCTCTACAAATTGTCTGTCACCCCCATAGAAGAAGCCGCCACATACCATTCGGTGTGGCGGGCGAATAAATCGGTGACATTAATATATAATCAATATAGCTATATAAATGTTGATTTCAGTGAGAATTTATAATCCCAATGTCGTTAAGATGAGCGCAATTCAAAAATATCAACTTAATATAACAATGTAAAATGTCATTCTGGGCTCACATTTCTGTCATTCTGAGCAAAGCGAAGAATCTTGTGGATTATTCAATCCCTCCACCGCAAGCGGTCCCCCTCCCTTTACACAAGGGAGGCTGGAGATTCTTCGTCACTTACGTTTCTCAGAATGACATATTTTTTTAACTTAATGACATCGATGCCAAAAGCGGCATTATGATAAGGATAATACAGGCAGTTGTCATTGGTTTGACACAGCAGATAGCGGATAGTATAATTTATCTGTAAGTATAAAACACAATGGAGCAGAATGATGAAAAAACATGCTTATCTTATAATAGCCCACAATCAGCCGAAGCTGCTTGAAATGCTTTGTCAGCTGCTGGACCATCCGGATCATGACATTTTTATTCACGTGCATTCAGAGGCGGAAGGTTTTGATTTTGACCATATAAAAAATGCAGTAAAGCATTCGGCAGTCAGCTTTATACCAAGAACAGCGGTAAGATGGGGCAGTTATTCTCTTGTAAACTGCGAGATGCGCCTGCTTAAAGCAGCAGCAGAAAAGGGAGAATACAGCTATTATCATCTTGTTTCCGGTGCGGATTTACCGCTGAAAAATGCACAGCAGCTCTATGACTTTTTTGAAGCGTCCAATGGCAGAGAGTTTGTTGATATAAGATACGGCCAAGACAAAAACTGGGACGCAAAGATGGAAAAGAGAATAAGATACTATTATCCTTTCAGAGATGCAGTAAATGTCCGTGACAATATTATCGGCCTGCTTGAAAACAAGCTGGTAAAACTGCAGCAAAAGCTGGGGGTTGACCGCCTTAAAGATATGGACAAGGGGATTGCCAGCGGCTCTCAGTGGTTCAGTATAACCCACGACCTTGCCGGTTTTGTGCTGCAGAACAGCGAGTGGGTGGAAAAACATTTCAGATACGGCGGCTGTGGGGACGAGCTGTTTCTGCAGATGCTGATACGGGACACAGAGTTTGAAAGCAGAATCTATTCTGACGGAGAAAACCACATCGCAAATATGAGATTTATAGACTGGAAGCGCGGCAATCCTTATACCTTTAAAGAAGGGGATTTTGAGCAGCTTTTAAACAGCGGCTATATGTTTGCACGCAAGTTTGACATTGTAAATCACAGCGGAATATGCAAAAAAATATACAGCCACCTAACAGCTGTACAGGAGGTAAAAAATGCAGAATAAAAAATCCAACATAGATATACTGCCAATACTGTTCAGGGCAATAGCCTGCGGTGCAATCATCACCATAGGCGCCTGGCGTGTGGGCTACGGCATGGACTTTGGCCTGCAGCTTAACCCTATGGTTGAACGTGCTGTAAGCGTGGCGGTTATGTCGGTGCTGTTTTTTGCAGCGGTGTACATACCAAAGCGTATGCTGGAGAAAAAGGCAAAACGCTGGCAGATACATCTTGCGGCGGCAGTGCTTTACGGCTTTGTGGTGGCAGGGGTGCTGTATGCTTTCGGTTTCTACACACCAGCCTGGGCGCAGGAGGCCTTCAGCACAGCTATACCGCCTGTGTGGCAGCAGCTGGCAAAACCAAGCGTGCTTTTTACGGTCATTTACTTTGCCGCAAATGTGGTGGGGGATAAGATGAAAGGCAGAGACAAAGAGGAGAACAAAAATGATTAAGGACAACAAATCTGACCAAATGTACACCGAAAAACAGCGCAGCGACCGCGAGATTATCGATATGGTAACAATGGCGGGCATAACCTTTGAAGACGAAGACGAGGGCGATGTTTTCTTTGAGGTTATCACTGCATTTGTTGATGACGAAAGCGGCAAAATCTATTTTGTCTGCGGCGAAGAAAACAATCCAAACGGCGAGCTGGCGTTCTTCTATCACTATATGGGCGAGGTTAACGCCGTGGAAGATGACGAAGAATTTATGTTTGTGGCACAGATGTATGAAGAATGGGCAGAAAACGTGCAGTAGCTTTCTGACACATCAGTGCTGACGGCGGGGCTTTAAGCCGTAAGTTAAAGCTTAAAACGGATTTCTGAAAGGCCGAAAGGAGGTTGCGGCAATGAACAGACAGCAATATAATAGCTCCTGCGGCAGAAAGGGGAAATGTTCTTTGAAAATTTTGGGCATAGCCATTGCGGCGGTTATTATTGCGGCGGTGTTTGCCCTTGCGGCAAAGGGCGGCAGACAGCGCACAGTGGGCGCGGATATTTCCACATCAGATGTAACGGAATTCTATTACACCATAGCAGCCTCAACCAACCCTGCATACTGGCGGCAGTACCGTTTTTATATGGAGGGAGAACAGTGGTGGTTTTTCCACGAGACAAGGCAGGGCAGCCACTGGCCGCTGACCGAAGCGGACACCGTTATATCCTGCGGGGCAAAGGAACTGTCACAGCAGGAGTATGAGCAGTTTACAGCCTGCATAAGCGGCGGCAGGGTGACAAAGCGTGAGGAAAGCACCGACAGCGGCAGCAAGGGACCGTGGCTGTATCTTTACTGGAAAGGTGACAAGGGAAAATATCAGCAGTTTTCCTTTGCGGATTACAGCGCACAGACAGCTTTTGAAGATCTCTGTGAAAAACTTAAGGCGGAATAAGCGGCATATTTACCGTAAAAATAAAATTCTCTGTACACAAAAGCAGATGTGTGCAGAGAATATTTTTATTGGGATTTTTGAAAAAATCCCGTCATTTTTTTATTTTTTCGGTTTTTTTTAATAAATATGCGGTGAAAGGCAGGAAAACTTTCAACATAAACACAAGATATTGTTTAAAAATATAAAACAAAAACTATATTTGGATTTACCAAAAAAATGCAAAAAAAATCAAAAATTTTTTAAAAAAAGTGTTGACAAATGGCATTTGGTGTATTATAATAATCAAGCATTCGAAATGAATGTATGCGTGGCGGTATAGCTCAGTTGGCTAGAGCAACCGGTTCATACCCGGTAGGTCGTAAGTTCAAGTCTCACTGCCGCTACCATTTTCGGCCCGTTGGTCAAGCGGTTAAGACACCGCCCTTTCACGGCGGTAACACGAGTTCGATTCTCGTACGGGTCACCACAGTTTAGGGCGCTACTAATCTAGTGCCCTATAACTTTGCAATCAGCAGTAGAACCCTGTTCTAGGCCAGGGGACTGCTGTTTATATATATGGCCCGTTGGTCAAGCGGTTAAGACACCGCCCTTTCACGGCGGTAACACGAGTTCGATTCTCGTACGGGTCACCA
>JAFSAW010000031.1 GCA_017442085.1 Oscillospiraceae bacterium
ACCTTTAAGCTATGGACTTTATTTTTTTATCAACTTATATTTTAAATATATAATTATGTGAGGTGTATATTATGACTTACAGCGAAATGGCTGCACTTGCCCTTGAAAACGGATTTGACAAAGCCAAAGTGGTTAACACTGCCGATATATTGTTTGATTTTTCATTTGTAAAATACTGTGCTGAAAACCTGTGCGGAAACTACGGTGCAAACTACACCTGCCCGCCCGACTGCGGTACCCCCGAAATTATGCGCGAAAAGATACTTTCTCACAAAAAGGCTCTTGTACTGCAGAGTCGTTGGGATATAGCAGATTTCAGCGATTTTACTCCGATAAAAGCCGCCAAAGCGCATCACAATGATGTTTCTTTGAAAATGGCTGATATCTTCCGCAAATGCGGACACAACGGTTTTGTTGTAGGCGCAAGCAACTGTACACTGTGCACTCCCTGCAGAATTACACTGGGCGAAAAATGCGCTCATCCCGATACAGCATACTGCTGTATGTCAGCTTACTGTATACACGTTAAAGACCTTGCCGAAAAATGCGGCATGGACTATGATTTTGTACCCGGAAAGCTGAGCCTTTTTGGAATGTATGTGTTTGATTGAATAAAATATCCGGCATACCATTGTTATATGGTAAGCCGGATATTTTTTTACCAGTATACTGCTTTACTTCTCTTTATTTTTGGAAAATAAATCCTTCAGCCCTGCAATTATAATAAAAACCGCAAACCCTTTTCTCAGCCACTGATTGTCTATACTCTGTGTCAGATAAAAACCCGCAACAACAGCAGGCAGACCTATAACCGAGCAGATTACAGCCGTTTTTACATCAATCAGTTTATTCTTTATATGGAGGTATACTGCAATAACGGTTATGGGTATAAAAAACAGCAGATTAATGCCCTGTGCGCCTTTCTGAACAATATCTGTAAATATAGCCAGATAAACCACAAGAACAAAACCGCCGCCCATGCCCATCGATGCCAAAATACCCGAGGCAAAGCCTACCGCCGAAGCCAGCAAAAAACTCATCGCAGCAACATCACCACCCCTGATACAGCAAGTACAAGGCCAAACAGACGTTTCAGCTTATCGGTTTTTATATTTTTAAGCAGAACTGTACCAAGCACAGCCCCAGCAATGCCTCCCGGCACAAAACTGAACCCCGTTTTCCAGTCAACGTGCCCGTAAATTCCGTAAAGTGCAAGGCTGGCCGCACTCATAACCAGTATCATAAGTGTTGCACTTGCATGAGCCTTTTTTTCGTCATCAAGCATACTGCGCAGAAACATAACTGCCACCACACCGCCGCCGCTGCCGAACAGTCCGTTTAAAAATCCGCTGGTAATGCCCGCCAGTGTCATTTGTAATTTTTTCTTTTTCATACAAACCTCATTTCAAGCTTTGTATATATTATCTGCAGATTTTGCAAAAATATAAGGGTGTGTATCCATACAGATACACACCCATTAATTCTGTTTAAAATACACCTGTTACAAAAATTTCTATGCCGATTGCTATAAGTATCACACCGCCCAGAACCGATGCTTTGCCAGCAAGCCTTGTACCGAATTTTTTGCCGATTTCAATACCTGCCATACAGATAAAAAATGTAACTATACCGATAAGCAGACAGGCCACAAATGCCATTGAAAAATTGTAGTCAGCAATTGTAAAACCAACCGACAGCGCATCGATTGATGTTGCTATGCCCTGCACTATAAGGCCGCCAAAGCCCACCGAAACGCTGCTGCAGGCTGCTTCTTCCTCGCATTCCTTTGCCTCTTTAAGCATATTTATACCAATGTAGCAAAGCAGAACAAGTGCAATCCACGGAATCAGCTTTTCAAACATTGCGAAATACCGGGCAATTGTGTGCACACAAAACCAGCCAAGCATTGGCATAAGATACTGAAACGCTGCAAAGATGCCTGCCATCGCACACATCCTGCCTTTTTTCATTCTTGGTTCGTGCAGACCGTTTGCCAATGAAACCGAAAAGGCATCCATAGCAAGACCCACACCCAGAAGAATGCTGTTTGCAAAGAAAACAAAGTTCCAATCCATTGTTATCTCTCCGTTATATAGTACTTACTTTAATTTAATACAATATATGTATTATCTGCGAAGAAAATTTCTTTCTTTGAGTGGCGTTGCTTCCAGTGCAAAAAGGAATACACCTGCAAAAAATACAACCAAAGGTCTGTACTGGAAATACGCGTGTATTGTGGTTGGCTGGCAGGCTGCAGCAAACCATATTAAAGGAAATGCCGCTACTGCAAGATATGCACCGCTTTCGATAAGCTGTGCAAATCCATATTTTCTCCATATAACAACTGCACTAACTGCAACAAGCAATGCTACTGCAGCCAGAGCAACCGCCCCTGTTGCACCAGGTGTCACCATATCCCATACCGCTACAAATGCACCCAGCGGACTGTATTCGCCTTTGATGTTTTCCACCTCTTTGACGCCGATACGTCCAAGGAAAGAACCAAGACCGTCTGCCAGACCGTTGACATCTGTAAACAGTGTTACAAAAATCAGTTTAACCAGCCATATGGACACATATCCGTATATCCAGGCTACAAAGGATTTTATTATTGTGACAAATCTGTTTTTGCCGCTTTCATCAATCATAAGCCATACAAGCAGCGGCAGGCCGCACACTGCAATAGGCGCTGTGTAAAAGTCAAAATACTGTGTAAGCATACCAAAAGTACAGAAAGCAAGACCACGGTCAAATGTAAGCTGCTCTGTGAAAAGCAAAAACAGTATTGCCGCAAAAGAAAGAATAAAGCAAGGTGTATATTGCAGCGAATGAGAAATTATTGACGGATTGACAAGAATAACTGCCAGACCTATGCAAAGAGAAGCAAATATCCCTTTTCTTTCTGCAAGTGCGGCCAGCATAAAGAACATAAGGCCAAAAAACACCCAGGACACAACCTGACGCAGCTGAAAATAAGGAAACAGCATCAACATCGGGCGGATAAAAATTCTGAACCCCTGCCAGTATCTTACATATACAGTATCATTTTCTGCACCTTCGTCCACAAGTTCCACAAAAGCATCATTAAGATAGGTTTCTTCACCTTCATACTTCTGTACCCCACGGTAAGGGTTGAGCAAAGCATCCTGAAAACTGTCCAGATTGTAACTTTCCATCATAATCAGGGTGTCTGTGTGGTTATCGGAAGCATATGACCAATCCCAGATATTTATATATTTAGGTGTAATATGGTCAGAATCAAGGTGATGTGCTGATGCTGATGCATTTTTCTGCACCATGGACTGCGGTATCAAAGATACAGCAAACAAAAGCAGAAGACCTACTGCCCCCCCGATAAAAGGTGCTGCAATATATTTTAAAACACTTTTTTTCACTTTTGTTCTCCTTTTTTAAGGTTAATAGATTTATTATACTACATTTTTTCAGTTAAGTATATAAAAAGTTCAAATCCCTCATATAAAACAATCATAAATGTGAAAAGGACAATCTTTCGATTGTCCTTTTCCTGGCGGAGAATGAGGGATTTGAACCCTCGCGGCAGTTGCCCACCCTACGCCCTTAGCAGGGGCGCCTCTTCGACCTCTTGAGTAATTCTCCAAGTGAGCGAATAAATTATCCGTTTTATTAAGTTTTGTTTTGGTTTGGTGTCGATATGGCGGAGAGGGTGGGATTCGAACCCACGGTTCTTGCGAATCACTAGTTTTCAAGACTAGCTCCTTAAACCACTCGGACACCTCTCCGTATCGGCTTAACAAGAAATATGATAGCAAATAACCTTTGGTTTGTCAATAGTTTTTTTGATAAATTCAGATTAATTTTTAACCTGATTTTTTAAAACTTTTTGTATTATAATGTAGTTTCTTAATACATGTTTATAAAATAAGTCGTAATGAAGCAAAAATACATATTTTTCAACTTTTGTACAAAATGCCTTTTTGAGATGTTATTTTTTTAACCTGATTAGTTATTCTTACAAAATTATCAAAAATGGACTATTTTTTCACTGTTTTGCACTTTTGTTGATTGTATTCCCAAAATTTATGTGATATAATAACAGTTAGATATGGGACGGTAGGTTCGTCCTGATGTTCGGCTTAAAGCTGTATGCAAAAAACAGCTTTAAAATATAACGTTACCCATTTAATATGGAGGAAAAATCATGAGCAAAAAATTTGTTTATCTGTTCAGCGAAGGCAACGGCACTATGCGTGAACTTTTAGGTGGTAAAGGTGCTAACCTTGCTGAAATGACAAGACTGGGCATGCCTGTTCCAATGGGCTTCACTATCACAACAGAAGCATGTACAGACTATTATGAATCCGGCAAAAAAATAAGTGACGAAATCGAAAAAGAAATCTTTACTTACCTTGAAAAGCTGGAAGCTATCACAGGCAAAGAATTTGGCAACCCTGAAAATCCACTTCTCCTCTCCGTTCGTTCCGGTGCAAGAGCTTCCATGCCTGGTATGATGGACACAATCCTCAACCTTGGTCTTAATGATGAAGTTGTTGAAGGCCTTGGCAAACTTACAAACAACCGCCGTTTTGCACTGGATGCATACCGCAGATTTATCCAGATGTTCTCTGACGTTGTTATGGGTATTCCAAAATCCCTGTTTGACGAAGCACTTGAAAGCCTTAAAACAGTGAGAGGCATTGAATTTGACCACGAAATGTCCCCTGCTGACCTTGAAAGCCTTGTTGCTTCCTTCAAAGCTATCTACGAAAAAGAAATTGGCGAAGCATTCCCTAAAGAACCTAAAAAACAGCTTCTCAGCGCAGTTAAAGCTGTTTTCTCCTCCTGGCAGAACCCACGTGCTGTTTACTACAGAAGAATGAACGATATTCCTTCTTCCTGGGGTACAGCTGTTAACGTTCAGTCCATGGTATTTGGTAACATGGGTAACGACTGTGGTACAGGTGTTGCATTTACACGTAACCCATCCACAGGTGAAAACAAACTTTACGGCGAATTCCTTATGAACGCTCAGGGTGAAGACGTTGTTGCAGGTATCAGAACACCACAGTCCATTGATGAACCTGCAAAGGTTATCCCTGAAGCATACAACCAGATTATCCAGATTGCAAAAACACTTGAAAAACACAATCAGGATATGCAGGACCTTGAATTTACAATTGAAAAAGGCAAACTTTATATGCTGCAGACAAGAAACGGCAAACGTACAGCACAGGCTGCTATCAAAATTGCTGTTGATATGGTTAACCAGGGTCTTTGCAGCAAAGAAGAAGCTATCCTTAAAGTTGAACCAAGCCAGCTTGACAGCCTGCTTCACCCACAGTTTGCAC
>JAFSAW010000032.1 GCA_017442085.1 Oscillospiraceae bacterium
CCATAACCTTTACCGGCGGTAAAACATACTTTAATGATGATTACCGCGAAGTTATGATAAAAATCGGATAAAATAAAAAGGCAGATATCATATGATATCTGCCTTTTGCTATGTATTATTTTTTTATTATGCTGTCTCTTATGTGCACAAACAGACGCAGCAGTTTGACGGTTTTTCTTATGCCGATTATTCTGTACAGCGGATATACAAAGCCAAAGGGACCTTTTGTCATAGGCAACTTTTTGATATCCTTTTCAAAATAGCGCTCCAGCATGGTTACTATTTTGTTCACTTCATCATCGGTATATTTGACACCAAGTTTGAAAATGCCGCGGCGTATTGCAATAAGAAATTCCTGCTTTTCTGCCTCCACAATTTTTCTGCACTCATCATTCAGCTTGTAAAACTGTGCGTCGTTGTAGAAAAAATTGTACCATCTGCTGAACACGCTGGTAATTGCCTTGTAGCTCCATTCGGTGGAAAGGCTGCCTGCGCGGTATTTGAAATAGCAGAAAGAGTAAAAATTGCGGTATGCCATTGTTTTTGCCTTGCGGTAGATGTTAAAGGCAAAATCGCTGTCCTCCTGTGCAAACAGGCGTGTGTTGAACACAATGCCGCTGTCGCGCAGAAAATCGCGGCGGATAAACTTTGTCATAATAAGGTCAACAGTCTTTCTGCTGTGCCACAGTTTTATCCAGCGTTCATCGCCTGTAAGGCTTTCGTCAAAAAATTCATCTCCCGGATAAACACAGTCGTATGTGAGAATTTCGCCGTAAAGATTTTTGATAAAACCTGTGTTGAGCAGGTCGGGAAAGTTTTCTTCGCATATTGCGGTATATGCGTTCTGCAAAGCGTCTTCGCACATTGTGTCATCGCTGTCCAGAAAGAATACATACCTGCCTTTTGCATCATACAGGCCGCTGTTTCTTGCAGAAGGCAGACCGCCGTTTTCCTTGCGGATAATTTTAATGCGGCTGTCTTTTGCGGCATAGCTGTTGAGAATGTCAATGCTGTTGTCGGGAGAGCCGTCATCAATGCAGATTATTTCAAAATCGGCAAAGCACTGGCCCAGCACACTGTCCAGACATCTGCCAATATAGTTTTCCACGTTGTAGACAGGAATTATAATGGTAAAAAAAGGGGAGTTTTCCATCATCTGCGTCCTCCAAGTTTAAGTGCAAAGCACAGCAGTTTAACGGTTTTTCTTATACCGATAATCTTGTACAGCGGGAACATAAAGCGGTAAGGGTCGTTTGTGACAGGCAACTTGCGGATATCCTTTTCAAAGTAGGTTTCCAGCAGACAGAGCAACTTTTCAATTTCCTCATCGCTGCGGCCGAAAGGCATGCTTGCAATGCCTTTGCGTATCTGGCGCAGAAAATCCTTTTTGTTTTCGGCAACAATTGCTTTGTATTTGTCGCTGAGCTTGTAAAAGTTTACATCGCAGTAGTAAAAATTGTGCCATCTTGTAAACACGCTGGCCACAGATTTGTAGCTCCACACGGTAGACATACTGTTTTCCTGGTTTTTAAAGTATCTGAAAGCATAAAAATCGCTGAAAGCCATTGTTTCAGCCTTGCGGCAGATGTTGAATGTAAAATCGCTGTCTTCCTGTGCAAACAGACGTGTGGAAAAGCACACGCCGCTTGTGCGCAGGAAATCCATTTTTATAAACTTTGTCATAACCTGATTTGGTGTCAGGTTGTCATTCCACATCTTTATCCAGCGCTCGTCCTTTGTAAGCTGCGGTTCAAAATAGCTTTCGTCAGGCTGGCCAACTGGCACCAAAGTTTCCTTGCCGTTTAAAACACGGATAAAGCCGGTGTGCAGCAGGTCGGGATAGTTGTTTGCCACAATGCCGTCATATGCGTTCTGCAAGGCACCGTCACATATGGTGTCATCACTGTCGATAAAGTAAATATATCTGCCCTGTGCACAGTAGATGGCAGTGTTTCTTGCAGCAGGCAGACCGCCGTTTTCCTTGCTTACAATTTTAATGCGGCTGTCCTTTGCTGCATATTCCTTAACAATAGGTATACTGTTGTCGCTGCCGCCGTCATCAACACAGATAACTTCAAAATCGCCAAAGCTCTGGCCAAGTATGCTGTCAAGACATCTTGCCATATATTTTTCGGTGTTGTAAATAGGCACACCAATACTGAAAAAAGGTTTGTTTTCCATAGTTCCTCACAGTTAATCTATAATTTCCACACCAAGACCTCTGATAACTTCAACTGCGTGTTTCTGCATATCGCCAACAGCAGCACAGGCATCAAGGTGCAGGCTCAGTTTTGCTTTTTTAAAATGTGTCTGGCACAGTACAATGTTGGAGATAACACATATGTTTGTAACAACACCGCAGAATTCAATTTCGTCAGGGTCACCGCCAAAGGCTTCTTCAATGGCATCGCACAGCTTGTCACAGCCGAAATCACCCTTTTCAAGCACAATGACATTTGGATTTATCTGTTCTTCAAACACTTTAAGTTCGCCAAAAAGCTGATGACCCTTTGTGCCTTTTATGCAGTGTTCAACAGGCAGAAAAATGCCTTCGCGGGTGGAGAGATAGTCTTCGTAATGGGTGTCTTTGGTAAAAACCACAAGGTCGCCGTTTTTAACAGCTTTTGCAACAAGTGCATATATGTTGCCGGCAATACTTTCGCTTTGGTTAAAGCCCAGCGAGCCGTCAACAAAGTCGTTCTGATAATCTACAACAACCAATACTTTGCGCATAATATTACCTCCTGTAAAAATATATATTTATACATATTAATGATAACACACTGTGGGGCAAAATGGTAGATATAAAATATATTAATTATGTACAATAGTTGCAAAGAATATTAAAATATGTTACATTAATAGAATAAGAAACATTAAAAATTTTCCAGAATGATTAAAACGGAGAAAAATATGTATACTGACCTGATAATGGATAACATTAAATATCTCAATCTTCTGTCAAAGGATTATCCAAACTCGCAGCGTGCCGCCAGCGAGATTATAAGCCTGGAAGCAAAGCTCAAACTGCCAAAAAGTACAGAGATGTATATGAGTGACATACACGGCGAGCATATTGCCTTTTCTCATATTCTCAACAATGCTTCGGGTGTTATACGTGAAAAAATTGACGTTGCGCTGGAAGGCCGTTCCACACCGGAAGAAAATGCGGTGCTTGCAGCTCTTATCTATTATCCTGTGCAGAAGCTGGAAGAAATAAAACAGCAGCATCAGGATATGAACCTGTGGTACAAGGGCACAATATACCGTCTTATCGACGTATGCCGTCACGTTGCCAGCAAAAACACACGTCAGTGGGTGCGTCAGGCAATCCCTGAAGGGTACGAGTTTATTATAGACGAGCTTCTGCACGCACATTTTGAAGACCACAACAAAGAGTTCTACTACAATCAGTTTGTTTCTGCCATTGTGGAAAACAAGACAGCTGACGATTTTATCGTGGCAATCTCCAAGGTTATCAAACGCCTTGCAGTGCACAAGCTGCATATTGTCGGCGATATTTTTGACCGCGGCGAACGCCCTGACGTTATCATTGAAAAACTTATGGAACATCACTCTGTTGATATCCAGTGGGGCAACCACGATGTGCTGTGGATGTGCGGCGGCACCGGCAACCCCCTTGGTGTTGTAAGTGTAGTGCGCATCTGTGCAACCTACAACAACCTTGACGTGCTGGAAACCGGCTATGGCATCAACCTGCGCCCGCTGGCAATTTTTGCCGAAAAAACCTACGGTGACTGCCCTGTGTTTATGCCACGCGGTGCAAACCCCGACGATGAAGACTCCAAGCTTTTTGCAAAGATGCACAAAGCCATATCCATAATAATGTACAAACTGCAGTGTCAGACAATCAGCCACAACCCTTGCTTCTTTATGGAAGACCGCTGTCATCTGCTGCATATAGATTACGAAAAGGGCACGCTGGAAATAAATGGCGACCATTATCCGCTGCTGGACTGTGAGTTTCCGACAATAGACCCAAAAGACCCGTCAAAGCTTACAGAAGAAGAACAGAGTCTTGTAAACAAGCTCTGCCGCAGCTTTATCGAAAGCGAAAAACTGCAGCAGCACATCCGTTTTCTCTATGCAAAAGGCTCTGCCTACAAGGTGGAAAACGGTATGCTTATGTTCCACGGTGCAATACCTCTCAATGAAGACGGTACTTTCCGCGAAGTATTTTTTGCAGGCAAAGGTTACAAGGGCAAGGCACTTATGGACTACTGTGACAAGATGGCCCGTGTTGCATATTTCGGCGAAGACGGCACAGAAGAAAAACAGCTTGGTCAGGAACTGCTGTGGTATCTGTGGTGCGGCAAAAACAGCCCTATGTTCGGCCGCAGCAATATGACCACATTTGAACACGCATTTCTGGAAAATCCGCTGCTTTCAATCGAGCACAAGGACCCATACTATACATACTGGGAAGATATTGACATTGCCGAGCGTATCCTTGCAGAATTTGGCCTTTACGGCCCTATGTGCCGCATCATCAACGGCCATGTGCCTGTAAAGAGCAAAAAAGGTGAAAGTCCAATCAAGGCAAACGGCAAAATTATCGTTATCGACGGCGGTTTCTGCCACGCATACCACAGCAAAACAGGTATTGCAGGCTACACAATGGTTTATTCCTCCCGCGGTCTCTCCCTGCGCGTGCACGAACCTTTTGAAACCCTTGAAAAGGTTATCAAGGAAAACAGTGACATCAAAAACAAAGTGGACGTTTTTGAAACAATGAAAAAGCGTATGCTTGTTGAAGATACCGATGAAGGCAGAGAGATAAAATCCAAGATAGGTGACCTTAAGCTGCTTATTCAGGCATATCAGCTGGGTATAATAAAAGAAACCAAAAACTGATATTTTCTGCAAAAACAGCACATCTGTTTCGTTGGCTGTGTTAGCATTGCACCAGGCAGTGCGTCACACATCCGCCTTGCAGCTGCACTGTTTTTGCGAAAATTGTAAAGTACGGTCGGCACATCTGCGATGTTGGATACAAATAAAACTGCCGTGTACAAAATTTTTATATAAATAAACACTGATATTACACAAAGATGTGTTAACATTTTAAAAAATAAAATCTGTTTATGCCATAATTGGTTTTAAACAAAAAACAGAGGTCTTTTATGAAAAAACTTTCAACAGCGGCATATATAATTGCAACAGTGTTTTTTGTTGTAAATGCAGTTAATGTGCGCTTAAATCTCAATCCGCTTTATCCGGGCACAGCATTTTTTTACTGTATTATGCTCACGGTATATGTGGCAATATGGGTTATCAACAAGGCGGGCAAGATAATATTTACCCGCATGGAAACAGGCCAGGTGGCGGTGGATTTCGAGCGCAAGGCGCCATTTCCCAAAGCACCTATCATCCTTGCGGTTGCAGCATGGGCGGTATATGGCGTTGTAACGGTGGGGTCCACAGTTTTCTTCAACGTTCCTGCTTACCGTGACCAGATGCCTGATTACCGCGTGGGCAGTTTCAGCAGCGAGGTACAGGCTTTGGATATAAACCAGATACCTATTGTGGACAAACCGCTGGCAACAAAAATTGCCGAGAAAAAACTGGGCGAAAAACCGTCACTGGGCAGCCAGGTTGTTCTGGGCGAGCCTACAATTCAGACGGTAAACGGCGAGCTTGTATGGGTTGTTCCGCTGCAGCATTCGGGCTTTTTCAAATGGCTTACAAATATGAGCGGAACCCCGGGCTACATTGTGGTAAGTGCCACAAACAGCCAGGACGTAGAGTATGTGGAAGATTACAAAATCAAATATCAGCCAAATGCTTACCTGTTAAGTGACCTTACGTTCCACACACGCTACACAGCAGCACTGTTCAACGGAGTTACCGACTACAGCTTTGAGCTGGATGATACAGGCAAACCTCATTGGGTTATAACAACATACAGATACACCCGCGGCTTTGCACTGCCAGAAGCTACAGGTGTCATAATTATGGACGCGGCAACCGGCAAAAGCACAAAGTATGCACTGGAAGATGTGCCAAGCTGGGTTGACCGTGTTCAGCCGGAAGACTTTATCATTACACAGATAAACAACAAAGGACAGTATGTTCACGGTGTGTTCAACTGGGCAGATAAAGACAAATACAAAACCAGCACAGGCGAAATTATCGTTTACAACAACGGCAGATGCTATCTGTTTACAGGCATTACATCTGTTGGTGCAGACGAAAGTGCCATCGGTTTTGTAATGGTTGATATGGTTACAAAAGAACCTATTATGTATCAGCTTGCAGGTGCAACCGAAGAAGCCGCACAGCGCTCTGCCGAAGGCAAGGTACAGCAGTACGGCTACTACGCATCCTTTCCGCTTATTATCAATTTTGAAGGCACACCAACCTACTTTATGACACTTAAGGATATTGACGGCCTTATCAAGCAGTATGCTTATGTATCAGTTAAAGACTTTCTTGTGGTAGGTGTTGGCGAAAGTATGCAGGATGCAAAGCTTGACTACGAAAAGGCACTGCGCCAGAACCCAAGTTCCTCCACAATAACCGACAGCACAAACACTGCCGAGCTTGAAGGCACGGTATACCGCATCAATCAGGAAATTGTGGCAGGCGAAACAGTTTACCGCTTTATCCTCAACGAACACAAGGATATGGTTTTTGAGGCACAGGGCTCCGTAAGCGAAATGCTTTCACTGACAAGAGAAGGCGACAGCGTAAAACTTATCTATCGCGAAAGCCAGTCTCCTATCAAGGAACTTGTATCCTTTGAAAACACAGGCTTTGCCGAAATTGCACAGCACACAGGCGATATAATTGCAGTTGACCCCCAGGCAGAAGAAGAAACAGCATAAAACAAAATAAAACAAAAAAACAACCGCTTTGGTTTTTGCACCAAAGCGGTTTTTGTTTTGATATAATCGGTTTTACTTTTTCAGAATCAGTGTGCCCATTAAATCGTGAATAGTAAAATAATCTGCGATATATATATGGTCAGGGGTTGCAAAGTTTTTGTCAACGCGTATGCGTGCAGTAGTCAGGTAGTCCTGTTTATACATATAGTCAGCTTTATTTACTGTAAAGTATACCTCTTCAAAGATCGATTCAATCTCACCCTCACTGTAGGCATCTCCCAGTATCACGTCAGGGGTATCGGGGTCAAGCTCATAATCATAAGGCTGCATAAAAAATTCAAATTTTGCACCATGCTTGTAGTTTGTATCCAGAACCCTGTCTGCCACTTCTGGATTTACTACAATGTATTCATCAAGGGTCCAGTCGTATATATCTGCAGTATCCTCCCATTCAAAAAACTGCACTGCAGAGAAATAAGTGTCCCAGTTGTCAAGGGTTATTTTTACAATTTCAGCAGTTTCAGGGTTTACTCGATAGTACCAGCCGGCACCATCGTCCAGGTCGTGGTGCTCGCCTGCTTCATCATAGCAGTTAGCACTTGTAGATATCCAGAGCCCGGGGTCATCAACATAGGTGAAGGTTACATCATATTTAAGAGTATCGCCGTCAAGAAAATCCACAATAAACCATGAATGGTCTGTTTCAAGATCAGGGGATTCTTCAACACTGCGTGTAACTTCCCAGGTAAGGTTTTCCCCCATAAAATTTGCGGTTTTATCTTCGTTTATAACAATATCTTCCGTATGTCCAAGAGGGTCTACCCATGTGCCTGTGGCATAGCCGGCACATTCTTCAAATGGAATTTCCTCAAGATTGGTCCCGCAGGAGCAGAGAGACATCACAAGCATAGCGGATAAAACAATACAGATAAATTTTTTCATAACAGTCCTCGCTTTTAGTCAGTTTTTTTTGCAAGCAGTTTTACAGCTATGCCGTACCCTGCGTTATATATCAGATTGAGCACAAAGCTTGCTGCCAAAGCACACACAAATGTCAGCAGCGGCATAAGCGGAAACCAGTTAAGCCTCATTGGCATTTCTGTCACAGCGGCATTCAGCTTTGCATAGA
>JAFSAW010000033.1 GCA_017442085.1 Oscillospiraceae bacterium
GGTACACAGAGGAATATAAGCCGATGTACCGCGAAAGCTTTTTCCCCGAAATGCTGGAGAAAATCCGCCAGCCCAAATTTTTTGCAACACGCCCGGCAAAAAAACGCACATGGGCCAAGGAAAAGTAGGAGGATAGTATGGGATATATTGAAGATATGAAAGCTGCCATTGAAAAGCAGATTGAAAAAGAAGATGAGTTTTCCCCAGTGCGCGGATGCGCAATGCAATTGACTGATATTGTGGGAAACAATGAAAGACTTGCACAGCTTGTCTGTGAAGATTTTTCCAACGACCATACAGTAAAAGACTGTGAAAAAAAGATAAAAGCCTTTGCGGATAAACATAAAAAGGGCAACTGCTGTTATGTGCCGCCAAATATTGCAGAGGGCATCATCCGTGAATACTTCGGCCTTGGCTCTGCTTCTGAACAGCCAACAGCAGCGGCACCGACAACAGTGTCGGCACCAAAGCCAAAAGTAATATCCTTTGCAGATATGCTTGCAGGGCTTGAGTAGGGGGATGAGGTTATGGCAAAAGAATTTATGGACTATATAAGCCTGCTTCCACCGCCACCGGATGATTTGGTGAGCTTTATGTATAAAACAAACCGTCTCAAACACCGTATTATTCACAAGGACAAGCTTGTTCAGAATCCTGACTCCGGTGAAAAAAGTTTCCATGAAAAATGCTGGTGCACACATTGCAACGAAACCTTTCAGGCTATACCAAAATCAGTAGGAGGCTGTGGGGCGTATTCATACGGAGGATTTATATACAACAACGAAGAATACAGAGATTATTCCACAATGCGATGTCCTGTATGCGGACACAGGGTTGAAATCAACAAAGCCTACAACTACGGTTGGCAACGTGGTGATTATTCAACTTACGACACAGTTCAGGTGTTTGAAAAAATCGGTGACAAATTTGCGGTGATATTTTGGAAAGTCATACAGTCTGTGAGCATTGACAGCGGCATTACACATACCTGCAAGGTGGACAGAGCATACATTTTTGATACAGAAAGATGTTACACAATTATGCAGGCAGGTTGGCGCTATTATAACGAGAAAAATGAGCTTGAACAAAAAAATCAGTTTTACAAACCTACCTTTGTGCCACGACACATTTATCCTTGGAAAAAGGATGTGTTGAAAGGTACAACTATGGAAAACAGCCGTCTTGATATTTATCTGAAAAACGGCAATAAAGAAAAATCAATTCAGTATCTTCGCATTTATCAGGGAAACCCAAAAATTGAAACACTGATGGATATAGGGGCATACCCGATTATATGCAGAGAGCTGGAACCATACGACTACAAACCAGCCAGAGAAGTACTGAAAAATTTGAACTGGAATCAGAAAAGCCCGTATAAAATTCTCGGGGTTAACCGTGAAGAATACAGAGCCTTGAAGCATTTCAAAATAAGCTATTCGGATTTTGAAAGACTAAAAGAATTACGCAGAAAAGGCGTTCCTATCACAGCAATAAATATTGCTCTTATACTGACGGAAAGTACATACACAGCTTGGTCTATTGCATGTAACGGAGAAAATGTACTTAAAACAATAAAATATCTGAGGAATCAGGATGAACATTACCCATATCTTACGGACTATTGGGGGATGGCAAAAAAACTTGGGATGGACCTTTCCAATCCGATAATACGATACCCTAAAAATCTCAAAGAGAAGCATGACGAAGCAGTGGAAAAAGTGCAGTGGAATGAAAGCAAGGAACTGCAGGAAGCGTTCAAAAAAATAGCAGCGGCACTGCAGGAACAGAAATACAGCAATGGTGAGATCTGCATCAGAATTGCCGAAAGTGAAAAGGAGCTTATACAAGAGGGAAAGATTTTACATCATTGTGTGGGTGGCTATGCAAAAACACATTGTGCGGGACGCAGTATATTCTTTGTGCGCAAAGTCAACCAGCCTGAAACTCCGTGGTACACATTGCAGGTTGGTATGCTCAGTGGCGAAAAAATTCAGCTTCACGGGTACAAGAACGATGCGGAGACACCTATTCCACAAGAGGTCAAGGACTTTGTGGACTACTGGCTGAAAAACGTTTTCCGCCGTTTCGACGTGCAGACAATGAAATTCATCGACAAACCAAAAGCAACGGCGATCGCTTAAAACACATTTTGCAGTCAATTGCAAGGAAATGGAGGCATTATGGAAATAGAAAAAATTGAAGCAATTGCATACAGAACAATAGAAGATGAGTTCACACTCAGACAGGAAAACGATTACACAATGGACGACTTTGGAACCTACGTGGAGGCCGTTGTCACTGTAACAAACAATATCCGAGCAGAAGCAGCTGCAGAGAAGATAAGAGGTAAATCATGAACAATGTAATTATAAAACCAAATGGATCTCCCGAGAGCACCGAGGCAATGTCCGTGTATTTCGGTATCGAAAACGCAAAGGCCCAGGCAGCAAACGCAATGGTGGAATTGTGCCGCAATCTCAAAACAATGCGTGATAAAAAATTATATACACATCTCGGTTTCGATAAATTCGAGGATTATGTGGAACAGGCGCACGGCATAAAGCAGCGTTGGGCCTATACACATATTCAGACCTACGAAAAGCTTACACCTCAGCTTATAGCTGAAAACGCTGACCTTGGTATCACAAAACTGTCGTTGCTTTGTCAGGTGTCGGCTATCGACCGTGAGGACTTTGTGGAACAGAACGACCTTGCCAAAATGACAGTTAAAGAAATTGAGGCTCTTATCGAAGAAAAGAACGGGCTGCACCAGCAGGTGTCTTTGCTGGAAACAGCGGCAGGGGATGAGAAAATCATCCAGGAAGCACAGACAAAAGAGATTGAACGCCTCAAAAAAGAACTCGACGAAAAAAACAAAACCATTGCCGACCTTTCTGCAGAACCGCAGACACTTGATGTCGTAGCGGTGGAGACTGAAAAAATTGATGCTGCAGTTGCGGCCGAACGTGCCCGTGCCGAAAAGGAAAAAGCCAAAAACAAACTGGACAAACAGAAGAAAGACCTTGAGGAACAGCAGAAAGCAGAGGCAGAGAGCCTTGTTGCTGATGCAGTTGCAAAAGCAAAAGCAGAGTGGCAGGCCCAGCAGACACAGCAGCAGTCACAGCTGCAGCAGGCTGTAATCGATGCGCAGAATAAAGCAGCGGCACTTGAAAAACAGCTTGCCATCAAAGGCGACGACAAGCTGGTGAGATTCTCCATTCTGTTTGAGCAGGTACAGGCTGACTTGATTAACTGCGTCAGCCTCGTGGACGAAATCGCCACGGAAAACCCATCAAATGCCGAAAAATACAAAGCTATGCTTCGCCAAGCCTGCGAAATGGCGCTGGGAGGTGATTAAGATGTGTGAATGGAAAACAGAAAATGGTGTTTGTATGCTTAATTCAGAAAATGGATATATAGAATATTGCCACGAGGGGCCGTGTACACAGGACACAGATATGAACCCCAAAAGCCTGTTTATATCTATAGTGAAAAAGGATATTTATCGGCCAGGCGTTGAAGAACTTATGAAGTATCTGGAAAATACTGATTTTTACACTGCACCGGCATCAACAAAACATCACGGTGCAAAGGAAGGTGGGTTGCTGGAACACAGTCTGCAGGTCTATAAAAATCTAAAAAAACTGGCCGACTTTTACTTTGAACGTGGAGATATAGAATACATATCCCGTCAAAGCATTGCAATCACAGCACTTTTCCATGATGTATGCAAGATTTATTGCTACAAGAAAGATGAAAATACACAGGAATATTTTTACGATGAGCGTTTAAAATTTGGCGGTCATGGCAGTAAAAGTGTGTATCTTCTGCAGCAGTATATAGAACTTGATTGCGATGAGGCAGCAGCAATCAATTGTCATATGGGTGCATTTGAAAACAAGCACGTTGGCGAGGTTTACGAAAAGTATTCGCTTGCATGGTTGCTCCACGTGGCCGATGAGGAAGCTGCTTATATTCAGAAAGTGTAGGTAGTTTTATGAAAATTCTTGCAACAAAAAAAGAATTTGCTGAAATGGTGAGAAAGTGTGCGCTCGACGGCAGGTGCGACAATTGTGTATTAGACAATTATTGTTGCGAAGATGATACAGAAAAAACATTGGAAGATTTTGTAGAAATTGTGGAGACGGTCAATGAAAAAACGAAAAAATAAACATCGCTGTAAACACTGCAGATATTTTGCCTGCCGTTATGATTGCTTCCCTTGCTGTGAAGGTTTAAAGCAAAAGCAGGCGGCAATAAAAGGAGGCAGATACAAATGACAGGTTATGTCATCAGTTTTATGCTCGGCGGTTTTATCGGCATGTTAGCAATGTGCCTGGTATCAGTCGCAAGAGAGGAAGACCGAAAATGAGCAACACATTATCAACAATCATAGCAGCGGCACTGTTTGTGGCATATATCGCAGGTATAGTGATTCTGCTCAGAGATGATTAAAAAGCAGGGAGACGCTTCCCGCGTCTCCCTGCACACTGACATAAAGGAGTGATTATTATAGAAGAAAAAAGTAGAGTAGATTTTCATAGTACACAACTATACATTAACAAGAAAGAAGATGTAGATGCATTAAATGAAGACTTTGAATCATTAGGTTTAACTAATAAAAGTGATTATTTAAGAGGATTAATAATGCTTGGATTAGAAATTAAAAAGAATCAAGAAAGAAATGTGTCTATAAAAGAAAAAGAA